>JAJFJB010000117.1 GCA_021774435.1 Alphaproteobacteria bacterium | reverse complement strand
TGTCATGGATTTCGCTATCGAAGATTCCGCCGAGCAAAGCGCTTTTCGCGAAGAAGTTCGCGATTGGCTGGTGGAAAATATACCGGGAGGCATGGAATTTCCGGTCGATCCCGGCGACCTGACACTTGAGCAATATCAGCTTCGACGCGAATTGGGCCGGCGGCTTGGGACGCAAGGCTGGCTCTATCCGAACATGCCGACAAAATATGGCGGCGGCGATCTACCGGTTGAAAAGGTAGTCATCCTGAACGACGAAGTGGGCCGCGCGGGTTTTTCCCTGCCGCCTTACTACGATGCCGGCGGCCGTATGGCGGCACCGACAATTCTGGTTTGGGGCAGCGACGAACATAAGGACCGTTTCCTGCCGGAAATCTGCAAGGGCAAGGTTCGCACCTGGCAGCTTTTAACGGAACCGGGCGCGGGATCGGATCTCGCGGGAATCAAAATGACGGCGATCCGCGATGGCGATGCCTATGTCGTCAATGGCCAGAAAATCTATGTCGGCAGCAGCCATGGGGCGGAGCAATCCTGGACCGTCGTCGTGACAGACCCCAACGGTGAACGGCACCAAAACTTGTCCTGGCTGATGATCCCGATGGATTTGCCCGGCATTACGGTCGTCCCGATGAACCTGCTGACCGCCGGTGGCGAAGGGGCCAGCGGCTGTGGTCATAAGAACACCGTGTTCTTCGACGATGTGCGCGTACCCGCAGTGTACCTTGTCGGCGGCGAAAACAATGGCTGGAAGGTCGCCACGACCCATCTCGAAGTGGAACATGGCGGTGCCGGCCGGCTTGGAGACCGCCGGGTGATTCAGGAATTCCTCGATTATGTAAAATCCGACCATAACGGCTATTCCTTGCTCGAGAGCGAGGCGGCGCGAGAAGCGCTGGTCGACCTCTATATAGAGTCGGAAGTGACGCGGCTCTTCGGCCTGCGGAATTACTGGATGTCACATACCGGCCAACCGCGCTCCTATGAAGGGTCCCAGTTTAGCTTGCGCCGCAAGCTGTCCGGGCTCGACATCGCGGAGAAAATGCTCGAAATCGCAGGGCCCTATGCGCTAACCAACGACAAGGAATACGGCCCCATGAGCGGCGCGCTGGAGCTCTACGGCCGCGAAGCAATCACCGCGCTACACCCAGGTGCTACGACCGATATTCAGCGGGTCATCATGTCGCGGCGGATCGGCATTGGCCGGCAGGATCGCGAAAAAGCCGGCACATTGCGGTAAGGGGGCACAAAAATGGATTTATCTCTCACCGAAACACAAAAACTCATCCAGGACTCGACCCGCGATTTCGTCCGTAACGATTATTCCAAAGAAGTCCTGCTCGATCTCGACGAAAAGCCAGAGCCGTTGACAAAAGAACTCTGGACCAAAATTTCACAGCTCGGCTGGATGGGCATGGCGATTCCCGAAGAATATGGCGGGACGGGCAACACGCTAACCGACGTCGCCGTACTCTATGAGGAGTTGGGCCGGGGACCCGTGCCGGGACCGCTCTTTTCATCCGGCGTCCTCGGCGCGTTAACAATCCTGAACACCGCCAGCGCAGCACAAAAAGAGGCATGGCTGCCGGATATTGCCTGTGGCAGCCGTATTCTCGCCTTGGCAGTCACGGAAAAGCGCTATGGCTGGTCGCCCGGACATGTCGAGATGGCGGCCAAGCGGGATGGCAATGAATATGTCCTGAATGGAACGAAACTGTTCGTTCACGATGCGGCAAGCGCAACCGACCTGCTCGTACTGGCGAAGACCGAGTCGGGCCTTTCAATGTTCCGGGCCGATGCGGGTGGGCCAGGTGTTTCGATCCGCGTCCTGCCAGGATTCCTCAGCGGCGTCACTGAAGTCGCGTTTGAGAACGTTAAGGTCTCCAGTGAGGATCTCATCGGTGCGGAAGGCGCTGCCTGGTCCGGTTTCGATGCCGCTTTGCGCTCCGCAATTCCCATCCTATGCGCCTATAAAGTCGGCGCCTGTCAGGCCTTGTTCGAACTATCGGTCGATTATTCGCGCGAGCGCACACAGTTCGGTCAGCCTATCGGCAAGTTCCAGCGCGTACAGGATCATATCATCCACATCGTCAACTATCTGGATGCCGCGCGCTGGACGACCAACGAAGCGCTGTGGAAACTCGATACCGGTCAGGACGCCGCCAGCAGCGTGCATATGGCGAAGGCGCTCTCCTCGGACGGCTATCTGCGCGCCTGCGACTTCACGCATGAGGTCCATGCCGGGATTGGTGTGATGCGGGAATACGGACTGACCTTGCACACCAAAATGTCGCGTTCGCTTTATCATTGCCTCGGCGCGCCGAAATTTCACTGCAAGCGGATGGAAAGCGCACTTGGCCTCGTACCGGCCTAACGGAGACACAATCCATGACGGTTCAAAACCCACAAGACGCGCTCCGCGGCATTCTCGATACAGCCGGCTTCGACGCCATCCCTGCCGGCCATGTCGCCTTCACCGGGGCCGACCCGGTATTGCCGTCCAATTTCCTCATCGGTACAGCCGGTGCAGCGTCAATCGCCGCTTGCGGCCTCGCCGCCGCCGACCTTTGGGAATTACGCACCGGGCGGCGCCAGGATGTCGGCGTCGATGTAAGAACAGCGGCGATGGCGATGCGCAGCAGCCGCTACACGCGGCAGTTGGGCGGGCAGGCGTCAAGCGGCATGGCAGACATTTCGGACTTTTATCAGTGCGGTGATGGCCGTTGGGTACAACTGCACTGCAATTTCCCGCACCACCGCGAAGGGACGCTGAAGCTTCTTGATTGCGAGGGCACCAAGGAAGCCGTGGCGATAGCGGTACAAAAATGGGCAGCGTACAAACTTGAAGAAACTCTGGTTGCCGCCGATCTCTGCTGCACCATGACCCGCACCAACGCGGAATGGGAGACGTCGCCGCACGCGCCCGTGGCGGCCAAGCTGCCAGTGATGGAGATTACCCGTATCGGCGACGGCGATCCGCAACCACTGCCCGACGGTGATCGCCCGCTCGCCGGAATCCGCGCTCTCGACCTGACCCGCGTGCTGGCCGGGCCGACCTGCGGCCGCACGCTAGCGGAACATGGCGCGGACGTGATGCGGATCAGCGGTCCACATTTACCGTTTCACAAGGCGCTGGTGATGGATACCGGACATGGCAAACTCGCAGCGCATGTCGATTTGCGCGACGAGTCCGGCGCTGAAACGCTGCGCGACCTGGTACGCGGTGCCGACATTTTCACGCAAGGCTACCGGCCCGGAACACTGGCGAAGCGTGGGTTCTCACCAGAACAGCTAGCGGCCCTGCGGCCGGGTATCGTCTATGTGTCACTCTGTGCCTATGGCCGCGAAGGGCCCTGGCGTGAACGGCGCGGTTACGACACGCTGGTTCAGAACGCGACTGGGATCTGCGACGAACAAGGCGGCGGAAAAAAACCGCGCCACATGCCCGTCTCGCTGCTCGATTATGCGAGCGGTTACCTGATGGCCTTCGGTGCGATGACAGCGCTGGGCCACCGCGCCCGCGAAGGCGGCAGTTACCATGTACAGGTTTCGCTTTGCCAGACGGCGCATTGGCTGAAAAATCTCGGCCGAGTCGACGCGAACATAAATGCGCTGGACCTGCCCGACCCCTCCGCAACCGACGTCGCGGACCTGCTGATGCAAAGCGACACACCCTTTGGTCAGTTGGAACATCTGGCTCCGGCTGTGCAATTGAGCGAGACCGCGCCCCATTGGACGCGTCCTGTCGTCCCACTCGGCACGCACGAGCCGGTTTGGCCAAATTAAAGGCGTCTCACCTTAATACTGATGCTTCAGTTCAATCTTTCCGTGGTCTTTCTGGTGGGCGTAATTCGCTGACCAGAATTCTGTGACGAGATCAGCCAGGACAATCGGCTCGTATTTCGGCGGATTGTTTTCATCGACGAAAGGCGGCAGCACTTCGATCGTGTTCGACACGCTGGGGCTGTGGAAATAGGCCATCGAATAGCGATCCTGTTCCCCTTCGACGATGACGCCGTGCGGCGTCGAGAGGAACCGGTCGTTCGACATGCGGCGGACATAATTGCCGATATTCACCAAATAAGTGCCCGGAATCAGCGGCGGCACGACCCATTCGCCGGACGGCAGCCGCAGCCGCAAACCAGGCACATCCATGCGCGCGAGAATAGTCAGAAACGCGTTGTCCGTGTGCGGCCCGGTGCCGAAGTCATTGTCGTCCAGTTTGGTCGGCGGATAATGCAGCATCCGCAATGTCGAATGCGCCCCTTCGGTGAAGAAAGGCGTGAAATAGTCCGTAGGCATATCAAGCGCGACCGCAAAAGCCGGCAGCATGCGCTGCGCTAGCCCATTCAACGTATTGAAATACTCCAGCACGCCTTCACGGAAACCCGGCAAGTTTTCTGGCCATTGATTACGGCCTCGCAAGGGGATTGCCCTGTCGAATGCATCCGGTTCATGGGTGATGAAGAAGGACTCGTTCTGATTAGGCTTCGTCGCCTTATGGACGGTGGAATGACCCTGCTTGCTCGCATTCATCGCCAAATAGCCGATGTTGTAGGGGTCTAGTTTAAGCTTCAGCTTTTCTTCCAACGGCAAGGCGTGAAAGCGTTTGGATTGCTCGAATGTCCTGTCGATCAATCCCTGCGCGACACCATGGTTCGCGATGTAAAAGAAACCGACCGTCTCGCAAGCCTGCCGAATTCCCGCACCCAAATGCCCCAGTGCCCCCGGTTCGCCCGCGAAATACGGTCCGAGGTCAATGACAGGGATCCGCGCCGCGGCGGCGGCCATGTCTTCCGGCGCATGTTGCTCGAACAAATGCATAAACGCGACTCCATAATAAGGCGGTCACCATAATCATAAGTACTAATTTTGATAAATCCAAACCAAGGCGCTATTCGGCTCGCAACTGCTTGTCCTCTGGAAGCGAAGCATAGTATCGCGCAATCTCGCCTGGTGTGGTGATCCAGATATCGTCGCGATGGGCCGCGATATGGGCGAATGCCCGGCGCAGGTGATGCAGTCTGTGCGGCTGCCCCATAATGAAATGGTGCAGCGAGATCGAACAGACCGACGGATATTTATCCGACGAGCGGAGCATTTCGGCAAAATGATCGATGATCATATCGGCATAATCCTTTGCCGTATCCCGGCGAAAGACGATCGCCGGCTGATCGTTCAGTTCCAAAGGATATGGCACAGCGAGAATCGGTCCCGATCGCGTCCGCGACCAGAAAGGCTGATCGTCGCAGATCCCCCAATCAAGAAGATACTCATACCCCGCTTCCTTCAAAATATCCGGGGTTCGATCGGACGGTGTCAGATAGGGCGTCAGCCAGCCGGTCGGTGGTTTGCCTTCATGCCGGGAAACAATCTCGGTGACCGTACGAACCATCTCGGTCTCTTCGGCTTCGCTCATTTCGGAGACTGGTTTGGAATTCGTCATGCCATGGCCAATGATCTCGTCACCGCGTTCCCGGAAGGCCGCGATGGATTCCGGGCAATGATCGTAGATCGAGGCATTGGTGATGACGCCAATCGGTAGCTCGAATTCGTCGAAGAGATCGAGGAGCCGCCAAACACCGACCCTGTTGCCGTAATCGCGCCAAAGATAGCTGCGGTGGTTCGGCGACGGTGTGTTCCGGTCGAGATCGACGCCCCCTTCACCAAAAATGAAGTGTTCCAAATTGATCGCAATATGGACCGCAAGGCGTTTGCCATCCGGCCAGTCGAAGTCAGGGCGCGCCCGGAGCCCCGAATATGGAAATCTGCCAAGCGAAGGTAATTCTGCCATAAGGCCCTCTCATTTCCCGCATCCCTATGCGGTCTGATCAAGAGTATCGCAATCACACGAAAACGGACAGATGAGCGCATTGATCAAAGCGGATACGTACAATTACGGATAGCGAGAGGATGCCTCCCGATGCAATTCTCGCATTGAGATTTGCTTATGTGCCTTAACCGGTAATTCTCGCATGAGTTGGGATATTGACATCGATTCTAAGAGTGTTAACCAAAGCAAATCTACAGAAGGCAAATGGCGATCAGGAAAGAGAGACATAATGGAATTTCTAGCAACTATTGTATTGTCATTCGCCTGTCTTGTTATCTCCTGTTTCATCGGACGCAGGGCAGAAACCGCAGCTGCTGGCGTCGCAATAGATAGTGCAGCCGAAAATATTTAACGCCACGTTTAGTGAAAAATGATCAAAACGGAGCGTATCAGAGCAAATAACCAACGACTTTATGTCCTTAACCACTTCCGGAGCGGACCAATTCTGACGCGAAGTTAATACCGAAAGTCGATTTTGCTTTCCCCCCTGTATGGCGGTGACTTCCGAGTTGCCGCCTTTTTTTGTCGCCCCGTTTCCATTTTTGTCAGATTGCGGTGGCCTCCCTTAGGGACGCAACTTCCGCATCCGTAAATCCAAATTCGGACAACACCGCGTCCGTATCCGCGCCGACACGCGGGGGTGGACGATCCGCGCCAGTTTCCTCACCGCTAATCTTGAACGGCGTACTGCAATAGATAACGTCACCAATGTCCGGCGCGACGATATTGCGGATATGATTGCGGTGCGCCAGTTGCTTGTCCTCCAGGACATCCGGCAGCGTCAAGACAGCGGCGGCGGGAATTCCCGCATCCGCAAAACGTTGCTCCCAGGTCTTCGCATCGGCGGACGACAGAGCGCCCCGCAAAACCGCGAGGCATTCTTCTTCATTATCGATACGCGATTCGAGGGTTGAGAAGCGTGGATCCTTGGCCAGTTCCGGTTTTCCGATCACGTCCCAAACCTTCAGCGATTGCGCTTCAATTGCCGGCATCAGAAGCAGTACGCCGTCCTGGGTCGGATGCGTTTCGGCCAGCGGGTTTCCGGCCAAGGAACGGCTGCCCATCAGTTTCGGTTCCTTTCCATGCGCGGTCTGCAACAGGCTCGGCGATACGATCGCCGATGCCACATCCTGCATCGAAAGGTCGAGATGCGCGCCTTCACCCGTCCGCTCCCGCTTGAACAACGCACTCGAAATGGCAAAAGCTGCCGTGATGGCAGAGCCCATATCGATAACAATTGCGCCGACCCGCATCGGGCCGGTTTCCGGCGTGCCGTTCACCGCCATGATGCCCCCCAGGGCCTGGATTGTCGGGTCATACGCAGCCGCTTTTGCCCGCGGTCCCGTTTGCCCAAAGCCCGTCACCGAACAGTAAATCAGCTTCGGATTGATCGCGCGCAACGCTTCCGACCCGAATCCCATGCGATCCATCGTGCCAGCCTTGAAATTCTCCACCACGACATCGGCGTCCTTGACCAGACGATGGACCACACCGGCGGCATCCGGATGTTTCAAATCGAGCGTCATTGAGCGTTTTCCCGCATTAGCGCTCATGAAAATGGCCGAAAACCCGGCCTCTTTATAGGCACCATCGAGAGGGTACATCTGCCGTCCCTGATCGCCGATACCCCGCTGTTCGACCTTGATCACATCGGCACCCATCAGTGCCAATTGAAAGGTCGCGAAAGGCCCCGCGATTGCCTGGGTGAAGTCGATGATACGTATGCCTTCGAATGTGCGCATGGTTATTCTTCTCTCTGTGCCGCTTTATTTAATCGCTTGGGAAAAATTTTCGACGCTATTGGATAGATTAAGGCAGTTCCAAACAGTCCGGGTCCGCGCCTAAAAAGGCACACCAAGGTCTTCCGGCAAATAAAATCCTGTCCGCTTCATGAACCGGCGCTGCTCTGTCGGGAAGCTGTCGCGGCGATGCATAACGGACGTGTTGTCCCACAAGACGACGTCGTTTTGGCGCCATTTATGTCTGTAGACGAATTCCGGCCGTGCAGCCCATTCTTGCAATAGTGCAACCTCGGCCTCGCTGTCCTCGAAAGACGAATCGCCAACACCGGTCATGTGACTGGGGCTGAGATAGACGGCCTTGCGGTCTAGGTAAGGATGCGTCCGCACCAAGGGATGCCATTGATCGGGCGCCTGATCTTTCTGGTGTTGCGGCGTCTCGTAGCGCCGTTTCAGGCCTTTCTTTTCGATCGAATAGCAGGCTTTGCGGCCGTCGACTTTTTCGCGCAGATCGTCCGGCATTGCCGCGTAGGCAGCCGCCAGGTCGCCAAACCACGTGTCACCGCCGTCGGTCGGCACTTCGATGGCGTATAGCATGGTCCCGAACACCGGTCGCTTTGTATAGGTCTGATCGCTGTGCCATTGCAGATCGCCATTGCCGAGTGCGCCCAAGAGCCGGCCGTCATCCTCGATGTTGGAGATGTACATGATCTCCGGGCGATCGAGCGCGCGGAACTGGTCGCGGACATGCACGAAGAGCGGCCCCATCCGTTCGGTGAAAGAGACGAGAGCGTCATCATCCAATTCCTGGCCGCGAAAGACGGCGACCTTGTGTTGCATCCAGATCTCGCGCATCTCGACCATTTTTTCGTCATCAATAATCGCGAGATCGATATCGAGAAACTCAACGGCAAAGCCATTTCCGAGCAGCTGGGTTTTCATAATAATTCTCCCTCTATCCTTTACCGCCGCTCAAACCGGCTTTGTGCCTTTGACTTGAACGCGATGCATCAAGCGGTGATGCCCCGCGTAATCGTTCAGCGCCAGGTGCATGGCACAGCGGTTGTCCCAAAAGGCCACCGAATTCACAGCCCATCGGAAACGGCAGGTGAATTCCGGCCGCGCCGCATGCGCGTAGAGAAACTGCAGCAGCGGCTGGCTTTCTTCGACGGTCATATCCTTCAGCCGCTCGGTATGCATCTCATTGACATAGAGCGCCTTGCGCCCCGTCTCGGGATGGGTGCGGACCAACGGGTGTTCGGTGGACATTGTCGACCATCCAGCCGATACGGCCTCCGTGCCACGTGGCGGGGTTTTGTCTTCTTCCAAAGTGCGCAAAATCCGACCGTTGGCATGGACGGCAACCATGCCGTCCAACAGTTCTTTCATGCCGTCCGATAGGCTTTCATAGGCCATATACTGATTGGCGAACATCGTATCGCCGCCCACCGGCGGCACATCTATCGAATAGAGGATAGAGCCCAAGGTCGGTGTCTCGAGATGGCTGGTGTCGCTGTGCCATTCCCAGCCAAACACCATCTTATCTTCCGGCTGAGTCTCGACGATCAGCAGCTCCGGATATTTCCCCGGTACCTGACGGTGCGGCGGCAAGGGCGCCAACGTCCCAAAGCGGCGCCCGAACCGCGCGAGCACATCATCATCCATGTTTTGGTCGCGGAAGAATATGACGAGGTTTTCCAGAAACGCACGATGGATTTCGTCAAAGACCGCGCCGTCCATCTCTTCTTCGGCTAAGTCGACGCCGAATATTTCAGCCCCAATCGCACCGGCCAGCGGTCGAACTTCGATATGCTCGTAACGCATTAAGCTTCCTTTGCCCTTTTCAGATCGTCGTTTTGCTCGTCCAGAATATCGTCCCGGCGCGGATCGCGGAACTTCGTCGCGCCGTGGTGACGGTCGGCAACTTTATAACCGAGCGCATC
>JAJFJB010000116.1 GCA_021774435.1 Alphaproteobacteria bacterium | reverse complement strand
GGCGGCGGACCTCGCGGTCGGAAACGATCAATGGCAGGTTTTTGCCACGGGTGCTGCGTTGACCTTGTTTATCGGGGTGATGCTGGTCCTGACGACGCGCAGTAAGGTTCGGAACCTGTCACTCCGTCAGGCCTTTATTTTAACAACGTTAAGCTGGATGCTCATGCCCGCTGTGGCGGCGCTGCCGCTTGTGTTCGCGGATTTGGGGCTCTCCTATACCGATGCATTTTTCGAGGCGATGAGCGGCCTGACGACGACAGGATCCACGGTCATCATAGGCCTCGATCAAATCGATCCGGGGATACTGCTATGGCGTGCCTTGCTACAGTGGCTTGGCGGTATTGGTATCATTGCGATGGCGATCTCCATCCTGCCGCTCCTGCAGGTTGGCGGCATGCAACTGTTCCGCATGGAATCTTCCGATACCTCCGATAAGGTTATGCCGCGGGCGGCACAGATCGTGACCGCGATTGCCGTGATTTATGTCGGCCTCACATTATTATGCGCCCTGATCTACTGGTTGTTCGATATGACCGGCTTTGACGCGATGGCGCACGCGATGACGACGATCGCGACGGGCGGCTTTTCGACGCATGATGCCTCGCTTGGCTATTTCCAGGATGCTCGGATCGATGCCACCGCGACCGTGTTCATGGTCGTCGGTAGCCTGCCCTTCGTGCTTTACCTGCAGGCGATACGGGGCCGCCCCGGTGGCTTGCTCCGCGACAGTCAGGTGCGCTGGTTTCTTGTCATTACAGCCCTTGCGGTGTCGTCGGTTACAATCTGGCTGCTGCGATCGGGGCCAAACGATCTGCCTGAAACACTCCGGTTTGCGGCCTTTAACGTCGTCTCCGTGATCACTGGTACGGGCTATGCAACACAGGACTTCAGCGCCTGGGGTCCGTTTGTGGTCGCGATCCTGTTTTTCCTGATGTTTGTCGGTGGCTGCGCCGGGTCGACGACCTGTGGCGTTAAGGTGTTCCGCATCCAGGTTCTTTACGCGACGTCCCGCTGTCAGATGCGCCAGTTGCTACAGCCGCATGGCGTTTTCATTCCCTACTACAACAAGCGGCCGATTCCCGAGGAAGTCACGTCATCGGTAATGGGATTCTTTTTTCTTTATGTCATTGCCTTTGCATTTATCGCTGTCGGTCTTGGCGTTTTGGGATTGGATTTTTTGACCGCGGCGTCCGGGGCTGCCACGGCAATTTCCAATGTCGGTCCGGGGCTGGGCCCCGTCATCGGACCGGCCAGTACCTTCGCCAACATTCCCGACGCGGCAAAATGGCTGTTGGCGTTGGGAATGTTGCTCGGGCGGCTCGAATTGTTCACTGTGCTTGTTCTCCTTCTCCCCTCATTCTGGCGGAATTAAATAAATATGGCATCGCAATCCATGACCCCTGTTGAAATGATCAGTGCGCTGGTCGGGTTCGACACTACGTCGGCCAAATCCAACCTCGCGCTTATCGATTTCGTCCGCGACTATCTCGCTGGCTACGGCATCGACTCCCGCTATGTGCGCAGTGAGGATGGCACAAAGGCCAATCTTTGGGCGACTGTCGGTCCCGACGAAGCAGGCGGCGTGGTGCTCAGCGGCCACACAGACGTTGTGCCGGTTGATGGTCAGCCGTGGGATACGGACCCGTTCCAGGTAGCTGAAAAGGACGACCGACTCTACGGACGCGGTGTCGCCGACATGAAAAGCTATATCGCGATTGCTCTCTCGCTTGTGCCGGAGATGATTGCCAAGCCACTGAAAAAGCCGATCCATTTCGCGCTCACACATGATGAAGAAGTCGGTTGTATCGGTGCGCCTCGCTTGATCAAGGATGTCATTGATAATTTGCCGCGGCCCAGCGCGGTTATTATCGGCGAACCGACGGAAATGCAGGTCGTCGATGCGCATAAAGGCATCAATTCTTTTACCACGACCGTAACGGGGCACGAGGCGCATTCGAGCCTGACCCATCATGGTGTCAATGCGGTGATGACGGCGGGACGGCTGATCGCCTTTCTAGGCGATATGGCGGCGGACAAGGCGGCCAACCCGGAACCGGACAGCCGTTTCGATCCGCCCTATTCTACAATTCACGTTGGGACTGTTGAAGGCGGTACGGCGCTGAATATCGTGGCGCGGAATTGTTCCTTTAAATGGGAAATCCGCGCGATGCCTGGCGACGACCCGGCGGAAACGGTGGCGCGGCTCGATGATTACTGCGCCCGGGAAATCATTCCAAAAATGCAGGCCGTTGCGCCGGAAACCGGCGTAGAAACGACGCCACGCGTGACGGTGCCAGCGCTCAACCCCGACCCAGGCTCACCGGCGGAACAACTGGTCTTTGCGCTGACCGGCCTGAATTCGACCAATGCTGTTTCCTACGCGACCGAGGGCGGTCAGTTTCAACAGGCGGGTTTGCCTGCAGTTGTCTGCGGTCCGGGAAGCATCGAGCAGGCGCACAAGCCAAACGAATGGATCAGTTTGGAACAGGTCGCGGCGGGAGAGAATTTCGCGCGGCGCCTGATCGCACGGTGCCAAGAGACCAAAGCGTAAGAGGAAATCGACAATGGAAATCTGGACGAGTGGTGTTTCCTCGCCGCGGGGAATCATCCGCGTGGCGCGTGATATCGAGGCGGCGGGTTGGGACGGGCTGGTCGTCGTAGATTCACAAAATCTGTCAGGCGATCCCTACGTCGCGCTGGCGATGGCCGCCACCGTCACGGATCGGATCGGCCTTGGCCCGGGTGTGACAAATTCAGTGACACGTGCCGCCGCCGTAACCGCGACGTCCATTGCCAGCGTGCAACGCATCGCCGAAGGCCGCGCGGTGATGGGGATAGGCCGAGGAGACTCGGCGTTGGCTCATCTTGGCCGCTCGCCCAGCCGTGTGGCGCAGTTTGAGCGCTACCTTCGGCATCTGCAGATTTATCTGAAAGGCGAGTCGGTGCCGTTCGACGAAATTGTCGATATTCCGGCTGATGTCGCGCCGCCGATGTCGGAACTGGAACTCGCGGACGCGCCGCCGGACAGTAAGATCGAATGGATGGCGGGTACTGAAAAGGTGCCGGTAGAAGTCGCGGCGAGCGGTCCCCGGGTAATCGAAGTCGGTGCACGGCATGCTGACCGATTGATGTTTACCTTGGGCGCGGATACGGACCGGATCGCCTGGGGTATCGAACATGCCCGCCAGGCGCGGAAAGAGGCAGGCCTCGACCCCGACGGCATAGCGTTCGGTGCGTATATCAACGCCGCCTGTCACCCTGATTTGGATACGGCACGGAACCTGGTACGCGGTGGGCTGACGACCTTTGCCCGCTTTTCAGTCATGCACGGTAAGGCGAGCGGACCTTTGAACGAAAGCAACCGCGAAGTGCTCCAGGATTTGCGCAATGCGTACGACATGAAGAAACATACACAAGGCGACTCCAGGCAGGCCGGCGTCCTGACACCCGATTTCATCGATCGGTTCGCCATCGTTGGGCCGCCGGAGCGATGCATCGAGCGGCTGCAATCGCTTGCCGCTTTGGGCCTCGACAAGGTCATTATCAGCGGCGGGCGCCGGGGTGCCGACCAAGAGGCTGCGAAAGAAGCGCAAGTCCTCATGGAACGCGAGGTTCTTTCGGCGTTTTGACTGCTGGGTTTGGTAAACGTTTCGTTATTAAGTTTCCGTTACATCAAGGATAGGGTGAGCGGCTAATTTGGCCGAACGCTATCGGATTCAATGGTTTTGCGGCGACGGCGACAATCGGTTGCTGGTCAAGTGCGACAATGCGTCGGTGCCGGGAGACCGAATAGATCGAGCCGGAACTTTGAGCGACAGCAACACCGTCACATTCGAGATCTACACGATGAAGTCGGGCAGGTGGGAGTTGCACGGCAACTATCCGCCTGAAGAAAGTGATAAATGCGTCGAAGAGGCGAAGCGTTTATACGTTTCGAAACGCTTCGAAGGCGTTCGCGTCGTTGAAGACACCTACGATTCCGGGACGAAAACGCACGAAGAGAACACCATATATTGCAGTCCGCGGCGGCCGCCGCCGAAGCCGGTCAAGAAGCAGGCGAAGGCGCTTCAGGTGCGCCGAACCAAGGAAGGAACGAAAGCCAAGACGCCGCCCAAGCGGGAAAAATCCGAAATCGCGCGGGGCATTCCCAAAATCGCCGCTGTCAGTACCGCGAGTCTGAGCGTTGCGGCGCTCATTTCCTATGTCGTGATTCTAGTCCTTCAGCAGCTTCAGAGTATCGATGTCGCCATGAGCGGCAATACGGCACAAGGCGTTTTGATCGCGGTGTTCCTGCTGACCGCGGTGGGATTGTTTGTCCCCCTGATGCGCCGGTTTGGCCCGTCTTTGAAGCAAGTGCCCACACCGAAAGAAGAGAAGCCAGCCGCAAACCCACCCGCCATGCCGCAGGATTTGCCACAGCCGCCGCCGCTTTCCGAAGAAGATCCACCGCCGGTTCTGGAAGAAGAGACCGAACCGGATCTCTCCGATGATCCGTTCGGCGAAGAGGACGACGAACCTGACGAACCCGAGGAAGACAAGGCGGAAGAAGAAGTGCCGGTCGCGGCCGGCGATGTGAGCGCCGACATGCTGAAGTTCATTCGCGATTCGCTGGAACCGGTTGCCGCGGCGGGGCGGCCTCTGGATGCCTTCAACCGGTTCGGTTTGACGCTCTATTTTGCGGGCGCGGCGGAATATCTTGCGTCCCGCGATGGTGTGTCCCGCGACGCGATGCAGGAAATCCTGTCAGGCCACGTGCAGATGCTTGGCCATACGCCGGACATGGCGCGGGGGTTTTGCGCCAATATCGACGAATATCTGGTGAATCCTAAATACTTCCAGATGTACGAGTCGGGACGCAGCGCCGTGGTGCAGCATCTCCAGGAACCGGATAGCGATACCGGTGCCGTGGCAGCGATGGATTTCTGGAACGAGCCGGCCGCGCAGGGGGCGACGCATGAAAAGGAATTCGTCGCCGTCCTGTTCACCGATATCGTCGGCTCGACCGCAATGACGCAGGAGCGCGGCGACGAAGGCGCGCAGCTCGTCGTACACGAACATAACAAGATCGTCCGCGATGCGCTGGCACTGCATGGCGGGCGGGAGATCAAGCATACCGGCGACGGCATCATGGCGACGTTCCCTCAGATCACTAACGCCGTGGATGGCGCGGTTGCCATGCAGCAGGCCTGTCAGCGGGCCAATGCAGCGAACCCGGAGCTTGGCCTCGGCCTGTGCATCGGCGTCAATGCCGGCGAGCCGATCCACGAAGGCGGTGATATCTTCGGCACCCCTGTCCAGATGGCGGCCCGTGTGCTGAGCATTGCGGAAGGCGGCGAAATCGCAGTCTCCAACCTCGTCCATGAAATGTGCATGGGCAAAAGTTATGCGTTCTCGAAGAAGGGCGATTTCGAACTCAAGGGCTTCGCCGAACCTATCCCGATCTACCTGCTGGAATGGCAAAACAACATGGCGGTCTCCAGCGCCGCAGAGTAACCAGGGCGCCCATCCCGTCAGGCAATTTTTGTGCAACCCTTCCCCTCGTGGGCTGAAAAGCTATCATGGGCGCGCGCGTCATTGAGAGGCGCTCGAAATTCTATAGAGGGAGATGGGGATGCCGGTTGTACAGGCGGATCGACTAAGAAAAATCGCGGAAGTATTGTTTGAGAAAGCCGGCGCGTCGGCGGAAGAGGCGGCGACGGTGTCGCGGCATTGCGTCAGCGCCAATCTTACCGGTCATGACTCGCACGGGATTATCCAGGTGCCGACCTATATCGATCGGGTCGACCGGGGCCATATCATTCCCGGAGCACCGTTCGAGATCGTTCAGGAAAGCCCGACGACGACCGTAATCAACGGCAATTGGGGCTTCGGCTACGTCGTCAATGAACGCGCCATGAACATGACGATCGAGAAGGCAAAGACGGCCAATGTCGCCGCCGCCACGGTTTATCATCAAAGCCATGTCGGCCGGGCGGCGTCCTATCCGCTCATGGCGGCGAAGGAAGGCATGATCGCCATGATGACGGCCGACTCGGGCCGCTCGCCAAAAGCGGTCGCTCCTTTTGGCGGCCGTATGGCGCGGCTCGGTACGAACCCGATTTCGATTGCCATGCCGTCTAATCTGGAGGGTCCGTTCTTCATCGATATGGCGACCTCCGCTGCGGCTGCCGGCAAGGTGAAGCTGGCCCAGGCTCGTGGCATGTCGATCCCCGACGACTGGGTTGTCGATAAGGACGGCAACGCGACCACCGACCCGGCAGCGCTGAGTGACGGTGGCGCCATTCAGCCGCTTGGCGGCG
This sequence comes from Alphaproteobacteria bacterium, assembly GCA_021774435.1. Taxonomy (GTDB): domain Bacteria; phylum Pseudomonadota; class Alphaproteobacteria; order UBA8366. Next base: position 439 of record JAJFJB010000116.1, on the reverse strand, counting down.
CCCAGGGCTTCAAGGGTTACGGCCTAGCGGCGATGGTCGAAATTTTCTCCGGCTTGCTGACCGGGCTGGGTTTCGGCGTCGAACCGACCGGCAAGCACAATGACGGCGTGTTCATGGCCGTCTTCAATGTCGCGGCATTCCGCCCGCTCGATCAGTTCAAGCAGGAAGTGACCGAATTTGCGGAATATCTCAAGGCAACGCCGACCGCGGCGGGTTTCGAAGAAGTGCTCTACCCCGGCGAAATCGAACATCAACGCGAGCTCAAGCGCAGCGTCGACGGGATCGATGTTGAAGATGCGACTTGGAACAAGCTTGCCGCGCTGGCCCAAAAATACGGCGTCAGCGAGATTATGGACTAAGACGTATGACCTAAAAGGGTTTGCTGCCCCGGACTACGGTTCGGTGCAGCACCCTCGGGTGTGCGCCCATATCGAAGTTT
>JAJFJB010000115.1 GCA_021774435.1 Alphaproteobacteria bacterium | reverse complement strand
GTCGTTGAACGTGCTTGATGCGGAACGCGAGGTGTTCAGCGCGCGGATCAACCAGATCTCGGCAGAGTTCGATTCGCGCATCGCCAGCTACCTGCTGGCCCGCCGCACCGGCATGCTCACACCTGCCGCACTCGGCCTCGGGAACCAATAAACTCATTATAGAATAATTCCCGCATTGGTCGAACACGTTGAATTTGTTGTCAATGTGAATCGGATGAATTGCAAATATCTCAAATTTGAGACATAATTAAGCTAATAAAATCGCTTTGTTTTCGGCTTTAGGGGTAAAGCCGGGGTCTTTGGTCTCGCCACACCGATGCCAGTATTTCCAACAGTGTGTCGGCGAGCCAGTAGGGGGGAGAGAGGAAGCTTTTAGGTGGCGCTCCGTTCACCAGCCTCGGCCTCGGATTCTCACGATCCAGGCAAAATTGCCAATCTTCCAGATGCGCCAGTATTCGTTGATGCGATTCTTGGTGACGATGTCGTATTGCTGGACGGTCGACTGCTGTCGGATGCGACCTATCTGCAACAAGGTGACGATCTTGTTTTGGTCGGTCCCGACGGTCAGACTTTCATCGTTCGCGACTATTTTCTGTACGATAACCCACCAGACCTGATAACGCCGGATGGCGGTCGTATGTCGGCGGCCATGGTACGCGCCTTCACGCCTCCGGAGGCTGTCGGACAGTACGCGCAAGCCGGGGATCAGTTGGCGCAAGCGGCGCAACCGATAGGTCAGGTCCAGGATATTACAGGGCAGGCGTTTGCGGTTCGTACCGATGGTACACGCGTGGCCTTGGCGGCCGGCGATCCCGTATTCCAAGGCGACGTGATCGAGACCGGAGACGGCGGTGCGGTCAATCTTCTGTTTATTGACGAGACAACATTCGCGTTGGGGGATTCCGCACGGCTGGCCTTGGACGAACTGGTCTACAACCCGGCAACGCAGCAAGGGCAATCGTCGTTCTCGATCCTGAAAGGCGTGTTTGTCTTCGTCAGCGGCCAAATAGCGTCGACCGACAATACGAAAATGACGGTCACGACGCCAGTTGCGACGATTGGCATCCGCGGTACGAAGGTCGCGGGTGACGTCAAACCAGCGGGCGAAGAATCAAAGTTCACCGTTATCAACGGTGAGATCGCGATTATCACTCAGGGCGGGACGGTCATTATGACCGACCAGAACGCCACGACCTTTGTCACCAGTTTCCAGGCACCGCCGAGTCAGCCGGTTATCTTCACGCCGGAGCAAATGCAAAACAATTACGGTTCGGCGAATGAAATTTCGGGCGACGTATCCGATATTTCGCCTGCTGCTGGCGGTGGCGGAGAAGGCGAGGATAGCGAGGGTGGTTCGGTTGTAAGTGTCACCACAGGCGAATTTGGAGTTTTCGACAAGGACGGCGGCGTCAAGGAGCCCGAAGGCGAGGGTGAAGGCGAAGGCGATTTAGGTAGTGAATTAGCGGACGCGGCATCGGATACGAGTGACGATGGCGATGGCGGCGGTGAAGGCGAAGGAGAAGGTGAGGCAGAGGGTACTGTCGAACCGGAAGAAGAAGATGAAGACAACGAAGGCGAAGGTGAAGGGTTCGGGGAAGGAGAGGGTGGCCTACCGATAACGTTTAATGGGAGCGGGGCCACAGAGCCGCCGGATGCACCATTTGTTGGATCCGATATACCTGAGCAAATCATTGGTAGTCCATTTAGCGATAATCTGTCGGGTGTGGGTGGCGGCGACATCATCGAAGGCGGCGCGGGAAATGATATAATCGACGGCGGAGACGGCGACGATACGCTGACCGGCGGCGCGGGCGACGACCAAGTCACTGGCGGCGCCGGCGATGATACGATTATTGCGGCAAACGGAGCAGGCAACGACACGTACGATGGTGGCTCCGGGACGGACACCGCTGTTTTCTCGAGCGCGGTCGAGCAGGTCACCGTCAACCTTACGACGGGCACAGCGTCAGGCGTCGATATCGACAGCGATGCGCTCAGCGGGATCGAGAACGTCATCGGTGGCGCTGCTGGCGACATCATCACCGGCTCGGCAGGCGCGAACGCGATCGATGGTGCCGGCGGCGACGATACGATTTTCGGCACCACGGGCGTTGATAGCTATGGCGGCGGTAGCGGCACGGATACGCTGAGTTTTGCGGGTACGGCTGAGGCGTTGCTTTTCGATCTGTCCGCCGGAACGGTGATCGATACCGACAACCAGCTCGGGACCAGTTCGCTCCAAACCTCGACGGTGATCACGCAGTTCGCCACCCGCACAAGCTTCGACATCGCGGTTGGTCCGACGACGCTGGAGGACTTTACGGAGACAGCGCATTTTCCGATTACGTCGGGCGTCCTCAACCAGTTTACGACCGAAGCCGGTCTCGTTCCTGGCGATATCGAGCCCGGCGTCACCTACTCGACGCCAATTGGCGTCGGTAATTTCTTCAATATCGATGCGGGTGGTGGGTTCGACGGCGGCTTCCTGGACAGTTTAGGTGTGACTGATCCTCGTGCCCTTACGATTACGTTTGACAACCCGGTATCGGCGTTCGGTTTCGACACGAACACATTGATGGGGCCGAATTTCGATATCACCATCAATTTCTCGTCGAGCGGATCCTTTTCGGACAATTTACAGGTATCGGGAACACCATTTTTCGGTTTTCAAAGTGATCAGACGGATATCGCTTCGGTTATAATTCAGGGCGGCGGCGCGTCTTTCAATTATGCGCTCGACAACTTCACCTTCGGCGGTGCCGCTTCCGCCCTTGTGGCGAATGCACAATTCTCTGGTATCGAACAGGTCATCGGAAGTGAAGCAGGTGATACCGTTATTGGCAGCGCCGGAAACGATTCGATCGACGCAGCCGGGGGCGACGATACGATTTTGGGCAGCTTCGGCAGCGACTTCATCGACGGTGGCGCCGGCACCAATGTTCTGATCTATGAGTTCGAAGGCGTTACTGTCGATTTTGAGGCTGGCACTGTCAGCGGTGCCGGCTTTATCGATACCTTCACCAATATTTCCCAGGTTTTGACATCGGGCGACCAGAACATCGTTGGGACGGCGGGTGACGATTTCTTGCCGGGTGGCCTCGGCAATGACTTTATCGATGGAGGGGATGGCAATGATGTTATCGATGGCGCGTCCGGAGATGACGTCATTCTGGGCGGGACCGGTAACGACAATTTGGTGGGCGGCGACGGCAGCGACACACTGACGGGCGGTTCTGGCAACGATACCGTAGAAGGCGGCGCTGGCGATGACACTCTGATCGCGGCGACTGGTCTGGGCGACGACAGTTACGATGGTGGCGACGGATTTGACACGATCGATTTTTCCAGTGCGACCGAAACAGTCACGGTGAATCTCAGCACGGGCTTGGCGTCCGGAGAAGACATCGATAACGATGATCTTTCCAATATTGAAAATGTGATCGGTGGTGCGGGCGCTGACACGATTACCGGTGATATCCTTGGCAACGTTTTGATCGGGGCTGGCGGCGGCGACGAAATCAATGGGCTTGCCGGCAATGATTTCCTTATAGGCAATGACGGTAACGATTTACTCGACGGCGGGGATGGCGACGATATTCTCAGTGGCGATGCCGGGAACGATTTATTGTTCGACGGCCTCGGTGCCGACCTCCTCGGCGCGGGAGACGGCGACGATACGCTGACCGTTACGGACGATGCTTCCGTTGACACCTTTGACGGTGGATTGGGCAGTGACACGCTAAAAATCGATGATTCGGCATCTGTCGACCTCGAACAAGGTACCGTTACAACTTCTGCTACGGACGAGGTTCTTGGCGTTGAGAACGTCATTGGTAGTGACGCGGACGACACGGTCGTCGGGGATGCGAACGACAACACTCTTGATGGCGGCGATGGTGACGACACCCTGACGGGAGGCGCTGGCAACGACGTGGTGTTGGGCGGTGCCGGCAATGACGTGCTTGTCGCGGCGACCGGGCTTGGCGACGACAGCTATGACGGCGGCGATGACACGCTCGGGGATACGCTGGATTTCTCAAGTGCGACCAATGCGCTGACAATCGATTTGGGAGTCAGCGGCGGCGGTGGCGTGAGCAACCCGAACCTGATTGGGTTGTATTCCTTTGACGGTGGGGATGCGACCAATGACTTCACCGGCGCGGGTGCACTTGCCGATATGACATCGAGCAGCATCGGCTTTGTTGGCGGTTCCGCTGTGTTCGACGCGTCGACCGATTTCCTCGAACTGGGAACCGCATTCGGCAGTACACCATTCACGATCTATATCGATGCGACCTATGACACTGGCAGTCCAGATCTGATCTTTACACAGATCGGCGCCTCAGCGCTTGCGACCGACCAAGACATCGTGATGCAGCAGTTCCCGAGCGGCACCAGCCGGGCGCGGTTCTTCAGTGCCGAGGGCGGCGGGGCGGACATCTCGCAAGGCAGCGTGATCGACGGCGGACGACATTCGCTCGCCATGACCTGGGATGGCTCGACGCTCGGCAATTTCTTCGACGGTACGCTGCTCACCGATGTCGCCGGTGGCACCATCCCCGATATCGATGGCAGTGTGCTGCGGTTCGGAGGCCGTATTCTAGGCGACGGCCTCGGCGCGACGGGGACGGTTCACGAAATCCGAATCTTTGATGCTGCCCTGTCGCAAGCCGACCTGAATGCAATCTCGGTTGCGGCGCCGACCACGGGTACCGCAAGCGGAGTCGACATCGGCACCGATACCTTTGTGAATATAGAAAAGGTTATCGGCGGTGCCGGAGACGACACGATAACGGCAAGCGATGATGGCAACTTTATCGAAGGCGGGGCTGGCGACGATACGATCGAAGGCGGATCGTCGACCGATTTCCTGGACGGCGGTACAGGACAGAACCTTCTTATCGGTAGCGGCGGCAACGATTTTCTGACAGGCGGCACGCTCGGCGGCAATTCGGATTTCAACCAGGTTGATTACGCGGCTGGCGTAGCGGCACTGACGGTGCAACTGGGTGTCTCTGATACGCGCGGTACGGTGACGAGTACCGAATTTGGAACCGACACGCTGGAGTTTATCGACCGCATCTTTGGCGGTCAGGGCAATGATGTCTTCACGGTCGGTGGTCAACATACCGGTCAGTTCGGCAGTTTCGCCGAACTCGAAGGCATGCAAGGCGACGATACATTCACCGGCAATGATGCGACGCGGGTCGGCTATTCACGGTCGGCCGCCGGGGTAACGGTCGACCTCGGCGCGGGCACGGCGAGCGACGGATTTGGCGGCACGGACACTTTCTTAGGCGGTATCACTCAAGTTCGTGGCTCGAACTTCGATGACACCCTGCTGGGTGGGGACGGCGCCAACTTTGAAAGCTTCCGCGGCCAGGCCGGTAATGATTTCATCGATGGTGGTGCGGGAAATTTGGATCGGGTCGATTTCCTGAACTCCGATTCTGGCGTCACGGTAGACTTGTCTGGCGGTGCAACGGTTACCGCGGGCGACGGCTTCGGCAGCGTCGATACAATTACGAATATCGAACGCATTCGCGGCTCCCGGTTCGGTGATACGCTGACCGGTGACGCAAACGACAACAGGCTTGAAGGCGAAGACGGCGACGACACGCTCGACGGTGGTGCGGGCTCCGACTTGCTGTTCGGCGATGCCGGCAACGATTTCCTGACCGGGAGCACCGGCGGCAGCTTCAGCGATTTCAACAGTGCCGACTATACCGACGCGACGTCGGGCATTACGGCGAACATGTCGACCGTTGGGACTGTAACGGGCGATGCGTCGGTTGGGACCGATACGCTCGTCGGGATCGACCGGCTCTTCGGATCCGATTTCGCGGATACCTTTACCGCAGATAATTTGCACAGCGCGAATTTCGGCGACTTCTTCGATGTCGAAGGTCAAGGCGGAAATGACGTCATCAACGGCAATGGCAGCACCCGGATCAGCTTCCAGCGGGCAACGGGCGGCGTTGATGTCGACCTCGGTGCGGGAACCGCAGTTGGCGATGCCTCTGTTGGCTCCGATACGTTCACGGGCGTCAACCAGATTAAGGGTTCGGATTTTGACGATACGCTAGTCGGTAGCGACGGGGCCGACTTTGAAAGTTTCAGGGGCCGCGCTGGTGACGATTTCATAGATGGTGGCGGTGGTACGGCCGACCGTGCGGACTATCTCGATTCCGACGGCGGCGTGACGGTCAATCTGGGCCTAGGCGCAACGGTTACCGCCTCTGATGGGTTTGGCAACACCGATACGCTGACCAATATCGAACGCATCCGTGGTTCGGCATTCGACGATACGCTGACGGGTGACACCAATTTCAATGTCCTGCAAGGGCATAGTGGTAATGACCTGCTTGACGGTGGCGCAGGTGCCGACGATCTGCGTGGTGAGGATGGCGACGACACGATCGTGTTCGATGCCGCCGATTCCGTGATCGATGGCGGTGACGGATCAGATACGCTGAGCGTCACTGGGACAGCGGAAGGCGTCGACCTGACCACCGGTGTACCGTTTGTCAGCAATATTGAAACTGTTGATTTGACAGGAACTGGCGCGAACTCGCTAACCTTGTCAGAAGCCAGCCTGCTCTCGGCGACAGATGACAATAACATTCTTTTCGTAACCGGCGATGCGGGCGATGAGGTGTTTACGACCGAGGCCTTCACCAATCTGGGGCCGGTTACGATCTCAGGCGAAACATTCCAGTCGTTCACCAGCGGTGCGGCATCGCTCTTTGTCGATACGGACGTCGGCGTCTCTGTGTTGCCCGCCGCGTCGGCTGGTGCACCCAGTGCCTTGGCGGATTTGGACGGTACAAACGGCTTTAGCATTATTGGCGAGCTGCCAGGCGACCGCGCGGGTAATTCGGTTAGTTCGGCTGGCGATGTAAACGGCGATGGCATTGACGATTTCATTGTCGGTGCCTACCGGAATGATGGGAGCTTCTATGACGCAGGCGCAGCCTACGTCGTATTCGGTACCGCATCGAGCAACGCGTCGATTAGTTTAAATGATCAGATTGCACAGGGTATCGGCGGCTACCGGATCGTCGGTGAGGCGGCGTTCGATATAGCTGGCTATTCCGTTAGCGCTGCCGGTGATGTCAACGGTGACGGTATCGATGACTTGCTCGTCGGTGCTCGGGATAATGATGCGAGCGATACAACGGCTGGTGCCGCTTATGTGGTGTTTGGTACGACGTCGAGTGTTTCCTCAGTCGATCTTGCGACAGTCGCCACTGGTGTTGGCGGCTTTAGAATTACCGGCGAAACCTTTAATGAATATGCGGGCACTTCCGTCGGTGCAGCGGGCGATGTAAATGGCGATGGCATCGACGATATCCTTGTTGGTGCGACAGGAAATGACGGCGGCGGTAATCTGTCCGGCGCAGCCTATGTGATTTTCGGTACCACCGCGGCGGTTACCTCAGTCGACCTGATTGACGTTGCCGCGGGCGTTGGCGGTTTTCGTATTGTTGGTGAGAATGCCAACGACACCGCCGGACGCTCGGTGAGCGGTATCGGTGATGTGAACAACGACGGCATCGACGACATTCTCATTGGCGCGAACGGTAATGACGGCGGCGGTGCTGCTTCCGGTGCCGCATATGTCGTTTTCGGCACCACGGATGCTGTGACGGATATCAACTTGGACGATCTGGGCGGCATCGTCGACGGCTTTAAAATTGTCGGTGAGAACGCCTCCGAGTTTGCCGGAACCTCTGTTAGTGCGGCGGGTGATGTCAACGGCGATGGGATCGCCGATTTGATCGTTGGGGCCAATCAGAATGGTGCCGGCGGGACAGGCGCTGGGGCGGCCTATGTCGTCTTCGGAACAACTGCAGCGGCCTCGACGGTGAATTTGGATAATATCGCTGGTGGCGTTGGCGGCTTTAAGATTATTGGCGAAAGTTCTTTGGACTTCGCCGGCTTCTCCGTTGGCGGTGCCGGCGATGTTAACGGCGACGGGTTTGACGATGTGATCGTCGGCGCGCGTGGCAACGATACAACGGACAGTTATGCGGGCGCCGCATATGTCGTATTTGGAACCGGCGCGACGACGGCCATTGACCTGACGGATGTCGCGAACGGGACTGGCGGCTTCAGGCTGGTTGGCGAAGTGGCATTCGACTATGCCGGTAAGGCGGTTTCTGGCGCGGGCGATGTGAATGGCGATGGCTTCGACGATCTGCTGATCGGTGCGGAAGGCCACGACCTGACAGGCAATTTTTCCGGAGCTGCTTATATCGTTTTCGGTGGCGATTTTTCGGGCGCTGTGACGCAGCAAGGCACCTCTGGCAATGACACGCTTACCGGCACTGCCGGGAACGATGTCTTGATCGGCGGATTGGGCGACGATTTGCTCATTGGTGATGCGGGATTGGATGTTCTCCGGGGCGGTGCGGGCGATGACACTATCAGCATCGCGTCGCCGGGTCTGCGGATCGACGGCGGGTTGGGCAATGACACGCTGCAGACGGATGGCGCCGGCGCAATCCTCGATTTAACGGCAATAGGCGATACGTTCGTCACGGGAATCGAGGTCATCGACCTGAATTTGAGCGTCGGGGACGTGGTGACGCTGAAAGCTTCCGATGTGGCCGCGATGTCCGATACGGGCACGCTCACCGTGCTCGGCGACGGTGCGGATTCCGTTGTCACGACGGATGAATGGATTGCCGGCGGTACGGTAACCGTCGACAGTCAGGACTTCCTGTCCTTTACAAACACCGGTAAGACGCTGTTGGTCGATACCGACGTCGATGTCAGTGGCGTTCAAACGCCGGCTGTCGCTCTTACTTCGGTAGATTTAGGCGCCCTCAACGGCGCGAATGGTTTCAAGATCAACGGCGAAGCGTCGGAAGACCAGGCCGGTTATTCGGTATCCGTTGTCAGCGATGTAAACGGCGATGGCCTCGACGACATTGTCGTTGGCGCGTACCGAAATGACGCCGGCGGAACTTTCGCGGGCGCGGCCTATGTTGTTTTTGGAACAACGGCTGTCGGGCCATCGACGATTGACTTAATCGACATTGCCGCCGGAACGGGCGGATTCCGGATCACCGGCGAAAACGCCAGCGACAATGCGGGCTACTCGGTCAGCGGCGCCGGCGACGTCAACGGCGATGGGCTAGAGGACCTCGTTGTCGGTGCAACTGAATTTGCCGGCGTGGGCGCCGCGTATGTCGTATTTGGCGCCGCAAATCCAGCGGCGTCGGTTAGCCTGACAACCATCGCTTCGGGAACCGGCGGCTTCCGGATTGATGGCGAGGTCGCCGGCGATCTGGCGGGCGCGTCCGTTTCGTCCGCCGGCGATGTCAATGCCGACGGCGTGGATGACGTGTTGGTCGGTGCCAAGAACAATGCGGGGGGCGGGTCAGCCTCCGGTGCGGCGTATGTGGTTTTCGGCTCGCAGTCGGGATTCTCCTCGCCAATCAGCGCGATTGATATCGCGGCGGGCACCGGCGGCTTTAAGATTACCGGCGAGGACGTTGTCGATTTCGCGGGCGTATCCGTTTCGTCCGCCGGCGATATAAACGGTGACGGCATCGACGATGTTCTCGTCGGCGCTAATAATTACGGCGGGACAGGCGCGGCTTATGTCGTTTTTGGCGTCACCGGCGGCGTTTCCTCGGCGAATTTGGACAATATCGGGCTCGGCGTTGGCGGGTTCCGAATTATCGGCGAAACGGCGGGCGACGGGTTTGGCGGCAGCGTTGCCTCGGCCGGCGATGTCAACGGCGATGGCGTCGCCGACATAATCGTTGGCGCCCTTGGTGAGGATTCCGGCGCCAGCTTCGGCGGCGCTGCATATGTTGTCTTCGGCGCGGACGGTCTGAATTCGGTCGATCTTTCCGCGATCGCCGCCGGGACAGGCGGCTTTAAGATTCTTGGCGAAAGTGCCAATGATAACGCAGGCAGGGCGGTTTCGGGCGCCGGCGACGTCAATGGCGACGGGCTGGACGACGTCATCGTCGGTGCGGAAGAAAACGATGCTGGCGGAACCACTGCTGGCGCGGCCTATATTGTGTTCGGAAAAAGTGGCGGCGCAACGATCGACCTCGTCAATGTCACGCTGGGGACCGGCGGGTTTCGGCTTGTAGGCGAGTTGGGAGGCGATCGCGCGGGCAACGCGGTTTCGGGTTCAGGCGACCTCAATGGAGATGGCTTCGACGATGTATCCGTCGGCGCGAGGTTCCATGACGCTGCGGTCAGCCGCGAGGGCGCGGGGTATATATTCTTCGGCGGCGACTTCTCCGGCGCGGTGACGCAAGAAGGTACCGCTGGCAATGACACATTAATCGGTAATGCGGCAAACGATGTACTGATCGGCGGCGCGGGCGACGACGTGCTGTTTCCCAATGACGGGCCAGATGTCGTCAAGGGCGGCGCGGGCGACGATATCGTAAATATTTCCTTCGGCGGCTTCCTGCGCCTTGAAGGAGATTCGGGCGATGATACGCTAAAATTCAACGGCTCTGGCAGCAGTTTCGCGTTTCAGAACATCGCCGACGAGATCGTTACCGGTTTTGAAACCTTCGATCTGACGGCCAGTACGGCTCAGTCAGTCACTCTATCGGCTAGTGATGTGGCCGCGATATCCGATACTGGCACACTCAGCGTGCTTGGCGACGGCACAGATACCGTGGCAACGACGGATGAATGGATTGCCGGCGGTACGGTAACCGTCGATAGCCAGAACTTCCTGTCCTTTACGAACGCCGGCAAGACATTGCTGGTCGATACTGACGTCAATGTTTCCGGTGTGCAGCTTGATGGCGCCTTGACGACGGTCGCGCTGGGCGATCTTGATGGCGTCAATGGCTTCAAGATAATCGGCGAAGAAGCGCAAGATGCGGCGGGTGATTTTGTTAGCGCCGCGGGTGACATAAATGGCGATGGCATCGAAGACTTCGTCGTCGGGGCGCATCAGAACTTCAACGGCGGCATCCGCACCGGTGCGGCGTATGTCGTGTTCGGGGATGCGGCGGCCAGTACCCCCCTTGATCTGAGTAGCATCGCGTCCGGGATTGGTGGTTTTAAGATCATTGGCGAGCCGGTGGCGGACGATTTCGCGGGTGTCTCCGTCAATGGTGCCGGCGACGTGAATGGCGATGGCATCGATGATTTGATTGTCGGTGCGTCGCGAAACGATGCCGGGGGAAACAGTGCCGGCGCCGCCTATGTCGTCTTTGGATCGACGTCGGCATTTTCGACGGTGAATTTGGACGATGTCGCGCTGGGGACGGGCGGCTTCAAGATTACCGGTGAAGCTGCGGGAGACGGTGCGGGTGTCTTCGTCAGTTCTGCCGGTGATCTGAACGGCGACGGCATTGATGATTTGGCGATCGGATCCTATTACGGCGGTGTAACCAATAATGGCGGGGCCTATATCGTCTTCGGCACGACGTCGACGGTGACATCGATCAATTTGGATGATGTGGCGCTTGGTACCGGCGGTTTCCTGATCACCGGCGAAAACCTATCCGATCGGGCCGGCCGTTCGATTGAGGCCGCGGGTGATGTAAACGGTGATGGAATTGATGATGTCATTTTGGGTGCGTATCTTAACGATGGGGGTGGACCCAGCGCCGGCGCCGCCTATGTGATATTTGGCTCGAACACGGCCCCCACAACGGTGAATTTGGATGATGTCGCCATTGGGATCGGTGGGTTCAAGGTTGTCGGAGAGCCGACCGGGGATCGGGCGGGAAGATCCGTCAGCGGGCTTGGTGACGTAAATGGCGACGGTCTCGATGATTTTGTCGTCGGCGCCAATTACAACGATGCCGGTGGCCTCAATGCCGGTGCGGCCTATGTCGTCTTTGGCTCGACAACCTTAACGTCGTTCAATCTTACCAGTATTACGGCAAATGTCGGCGGCTTCCGGATTATCGGAGAGGCGGACATCAACAATGTCGGTATCTCGGTCAGTTCCGCGGGCGACGTGTATGGCGATGGTTTCGACGATATCCTGCTGGGTGCGCCGTACAGCAACACCGGCGCCATCAATGCGGGCGCGGCCTTTGTCGTGTTTGGCAAGGCGTCGGGCTTCTCGGAGGTGGACTTGGCCGACGTTGCCTTGGGCAATGGCGGGTTCAAACTCACGGGCGAAGTTGGGGGAGACCAGGCTGGCGGTTCCGTCAGTTCGGCGGGCGATGTAAACGATGACGGATTCGACGATTTGATCGTTGGCGCCTCACTGAATGACGCCGGCGGCACCAGTGCCGGGGCGGCCTATGTCTTTTTCGGGGGCGATTTCTCTTCGGTGGTGACCGAAGAAACCGGGATCGGAAACGACACGCTGACGGGTACCGCGGGCGCGGATATCCTGATCGGTGGTGCGGGCGACGATCACTTGATCGAAAATGGCGTCGGCGACGTTATCAAGGGCGGCGGCGGCGATGACTTGGTCGAATTGCTGACCGGCGCGCCGCGGCGCCTTGAAGGTGACCTCGGGACGGATACGCTTGCCTATGGCTTCGGCGTCAACACCGGAATTGATTTGTCCGACCCCTCGGACAATGGGCTGACAGGTTTCGAAATTATCGACCTTACCGACACCAGCGACAATTCGGTCACGCTATCCGTCAACGCTGTCAATGCGATGTCCGATACCAAGACGGTCACTATTCTCGGCGATGTCGGCGATTCCGTCTCTACGACGGATAGCTGGGAACGCCTCGGCACCCAGGACGTCGACGGTCAGACATTCGATGTGTTCGGCAGCCCGCTCGGCGAGACGACATTGCTGGTCGATCTCGACGTGGACACGTCGGGCATCACGACGCAGTCGATTTCTGTTGAATCGCTGAACGACTTCCCGGGCGGCGGGTTCAAGGTTATCGGTGAATCTTCGGGCGATAACCTTGGGGTTTCCGTTAATACGTTGGGCGACGTGAACGGTGATGGCATTGATGATTTTATTATTGGGTCGGAACGGGATGACGATGGGGGCACGGATGCCGGTGCCGCCTATGTGATCTTTGGATCACTTGCGGACGCAACGGATATCAACCTTGCCTCGCTTGGTAGCAATGGCATCAAGCTATTTGGTGAGAATTTCCAAGACTACGCTGGCGGTGCGGTTTCCGGTGCCGGTGACGTTAATGGCGACGGGTTCGGCGATATTCTGGTCGGCGCGGCTGATAATAATTCCGGCGCCGGTGCGGCCTATGTGATCTTCGGTTCGGCATCACCATCGACATCTGTCAATCTCGATGACATTGCTGTTAGTTTGGGCGGTTTCAAAATTACCGGCGAAAACATCGACGATTATGCTGGCATCACCGTGAGCGCCGCAGGCGACGTCAACGGCGATGGCATTGATGATCTACTTGTCGGAGCGGATGGAAACCCTTCCGGCAATGGGTATGGCGCAGCCTATATTGTCCTTGGTTCTTCTTCTTTGGGGAACCCGGTAAATTTGGCGAATGTCGCCGCAGGGATTGGCGGTGTTAAAATCAGTGGTGAAGCGCTAGGTGATTATGCCGGCTATTCGCTCAGCGCAATTGGTGACGTCAACGGCGATGGCATCGACGATATTGTCGTTGGCGCCTACAAGAACGATGCAGCCGGCATAGATTCGGGGGCGTCATATGTGATCTTTGGCACGACTGCCAGCGTTGCTTCGATCAACCTAAGTGACATTGCGTCGGGTGCTGGCGGGTTCAAGATTACAGGGCAACTCGCTGGCGATTATGCTGGGATTTCTGTCAGTGATGCCGGTGATGTGAATGGCGATGGGATCGCCGACTTCATCATCGGCGCATCGGAAGGTGATAACGTCGATGATGTGGATGTCGGCATTGGCTACGTCGTCTTCGGCGCAAATGGGCTGAGCTCGGTTAATTTATCGACTCTCAACGGTACAAACGGATTCAATATCGCGGGAATTAACGCGGGTACGCCAATTGGCGGTTCCGTGAGTGGGGCTGGCGATATAAACGGCGACGGGTTCGATGATTTGGTTGTCAGCGCCAATTTTTACAATGCGGCGACGGGGGCGGCATTCGTCGTCTTAGGTGGTGCCGCCACCGGCGCGACGGTTGCTCTCGCCGATGTCGAACAAGGCCTTGGCGGCTTCCGGCTGGATGGTGAATTCACCGGCGACCTCGCCGGTGGTGCCGTCAGCAATGCGGGCGATTTGAACGGCGACGGGTTCGATGATTTACTTGTCGGGGCGATCCAAAATGACGAAGGCGGCCCCGGATCCGGTGCGGCTTATGTCGTTTTCGGCTTCGACGTTACGGGCGATGTCACGGAAATTGGGACAAGCGGCGACGATACGCTGACCGGTTCCGTGGCTGCCGATATATTTATCGGTGGGGCGGGCGACGACCATTTGATCAGCAATGGCGGCGCCGATGTCCTCAAGGGTGGGGCGGGCGACGATATCGTTCAGATCTCGTTCGGCGGCTTTACGCGGCTTCAAGGCGATCTTGGCGACGACACCTTGAAGATGACCATCGCGGGTGGCGGTCTCGCCTTTCAGAATATTGGCGACGAAGAAATCACGGGTTTCGAGACGATCGACCTGACCAGCGCCGGTTCGCAATTCTTTACGGTTGGTGTTAACGACGTCGCGGCGATATCGGATACGGGCACGCTGTCTGTCTTGGGCGATGGCGCCGACGCCGTATCGACAATCGATAGCTGGTTCTTCGAAGGTGCGGTCAATATTGGTGGCGAAACGTTCCAGCGTTTCGAATCCGGTGCGACGACGATGT
>JAJFJB010000114.1 GCA_021774435.1 Alphaproteobacteria bacterium | reverse complement strand
CCGAAATGGAACCGAATATGACGGCGATTTCAGGGATGGTAAACTGGAGGGCCGCGGTAGGTTTACGGTCCGGAGTGGAAATCGGTATGAAGGCGATGTCAGAAATGGGCGTAGACATGGCCGCGGCAATTTTGCCTGGGCTGATGGAAAGAGATACGAGGGCGATTGGCAGGACAACAAGCCGCACGGGCGCGGTGTGTTTAATTATACGAGCGGCAATAGATATGAGGGTGAAGTTAGAGCAGGAAAAGAGCACGGGCACGGCGTTAAGGTTTTTGCAAATGGGAATAGATACGAGGGCGATTTTAAAGATAATAAAATTGATGGAAAAGGTTTATTTGAATGGACCGACGGCAGCACCTACGAGGGTGAATACAGTGACAGTAGGCCAAATGGAAACGGCATCTATTTTAACTCAAAAAGCGGAAAATTTTTTGACGGTTTCTGGATAAATGGGTGTTATAAAAAGGAAAATAGTATTATTAGGATCGGGAAAAACAAAGAAAATTGTGATTTCTAATACTGGACATGCACAATACTAGTAAAGCGTTCTATTAACCTTCGTTGGAGCGATATGGTATTTACTAACACATCATAAATCTATAAGTGTTTTCTATATTGTTCAGAATAAGGACATTGTTTTTCCTTCATAGATCAACGGTTCTCCTCTAGATATTTAACCTTTATTGAGATGAACGTGTACGTCGATGCGGATCCGGTTATCGATAAATATAAATTCGATGGGAAACTTTTCTCCTGCCTTCACCGCAGACAATAATGGGCCTAGTTCGATCCATAAGTGATGTGTTGAAAAGTCCAGGTCGCTTTCTTCCCGAACTCGAATCGAATTATAGATCACCGGTTTTCTATTTTTCATTTTCCCCATGATGCGAGCCTCCGCAGCGATCAAGGCCTCGACACCTAGGAGACGCGTACGGGTTTTACTTTCGTTTATTATTCGAAAGCGAAGTATGCTTCTACCTTCTGCTTTCCCCGGCGTTGCCGAGACATTCTCGATTGTTAATTGACCATGTCGGTAGGGCGTCTGGTCCGCATTTACGGCACTAGTCATACTGAGTATCGGAAGCAATGATAAGAATTTGAGTAATGCAGAATGACAGGCGTTCATGAGTGTCTACTTTTCCTATAAGAAACAGATGAATAACGCGTAGCGTGATGATCGAGATCGGGGTGTGTGTTTCAGTTTGTTGAACTGTGCAATTTTGGTGGGAGATTTACATGGCTTATTGTCCATTACTCTCGTCCACGATGAACCCCTGTTCAGATTGGCTTTCTAAGTGCTGTTTTTCATCATGTAGCGATGTATTCATTGTTGCTTTCTTATTATTTGAGGCACTCAATTTCGTAGAGTGCGACAAAAGAAAGCGACAGGTTTCGTCAAACCGGACGCGGACATCTTCCAGGGTTTGATAATATTTTAGGAGCCCCTTCAACGGGGCCGAGAAATCTTTGTGGGCTGCGAGGACTGCAACCAGCGCACCAAATGAAAGTCGCTCTTCGATGACGAGATAACCGCCTACGGTATAAAAAAAGAAAGGCGTCAATTGGGTAATGAAATTGTTCAGGCCTTTCATGAAAAATTTTTTCCGGTAGATCTCGAAACGAATGTCGGCAATTCGACGCAAGCCCCAGACAACCTCGCGGCGTGCTTCTCCAACTGGTATAGTTTTATCCGCGATCTCGCGGCCTATTGCACCGCCGAGGCCACGCATTTCTTGCGCGCGCTGCCGGGCAAGTCGATTGATTTTACGCTGGAGGCGCGGGATTAGCGCGAGCTGTACTGGCAACAATGTGACCGCGGCGGCGCCAAGGACGGGATCTTGGATGAACATAAATGCCAGGATGGTAAGGAAAGTTCCCCCTTGAAAGAGCGGCAGCACAAAAGCGTCTCCGGCGAAACCGCCGATCGGTTCCACCTCCTGAACCAGCATGGGTATTACTTCGGCACGATCTCCCTTGCCAACATTTCGCCGCCAATAACGATAGATCGTAAGGCGTATCCGTCGAAGCAAAGACTCCGCAACACGTCCCTTGTGGACATTGATTGCGTATTTTATGGACCCATTAATCAAGATAACGACGAGGAATAAGCTGGAAAGCAGAAAGAGAAATTTTGCCTGAGAAAACGAGACGTTAAAAATTTCGATTGGAAAATGGCTGGAGGAAATCGCGTTGTTGATGATCCGTTTGGGTAGTTCAAGGCCAGCATACAACAGTGGCATTGCGATCAATGCGGCACCAAGGAGCAAAAACTGGCTGTTCCGCGAATGACGAAAAACATATCCGAAAACACTTGTTGTATCCGACCGAGAAGCAGAAGCCCGCCCCGCCGGTTCAAAACGATCACGGCGCCGCCGAAAGAAGTGTCGAACGAACTTGACCAACCACGTGCCCAGCACGGCGGCCAGGGCAATAGGCGCGGCGAACAAAACCGCATGGAGCACAAACTCAAACCAAGGGTTCGTATCGTGAAATAGCCAAATGCCCAAGGAGTGACCAAAATCGTGTAAGGCAAAACTTTCCTTCACCCTGCGGCTCCCAGTTGGCTAGCTGCCTCCTCCTGCTTTCCTAGTTCCTCAAGCTGCATAATTCTTATGTGTCCTTCTTTTCTTCTGCCTCAAGAAATCGCCGCGCCACTGCGACGATCCAATCGACTGATTTTGACTTATCCAAAAGTGCAAACTGCACGAGGAAGCGAGGCAATTCGTTCATCCCTTAGTTTTATTTGAACAAAGCGCGCGGAATTGGATGGTCCGGTTTACGAACACAATACCGAGTATGGTTAGCGCGATACCGCCCAACTCGGACCAATCGATTGTTTCGCCGTAGAGCGCGACGCCCATCGAAAGGCCGAAGATCGGAATGAGAAAACTGAAAGCTATAGCCCGACTCAATGAAACTTTCTGGAGAACCGAAAACCAAAGCCAGTAGACAAGCGCCGTTCCTGGTAAGCTGAGACCGATCAGCGCGAATAGGAAACGGCCGGACCAGACAACGTCCAAGGGCTCCTCGTAGGCCCAAGCGACTACCAGCAAGGGCAATCCACCAATGAGCATTTGAAAACCCATCGCCATGAGGGCATCGACTTCGCCGACGACTCGCTTGATCAACACATTGCTGACCGTAATGCCCAAGGCCGCAAGGATAATGTATGCAACACCGGTGGCGTAGGTTCCCGTCGGTGCCGCCAGAAGCTGCGGCGCTGTGATAAGGAGGATTCCGCTAAAGCCCAATGCCAAGCCAAATTTTCCGCCCCAGTCCAAGCGCTCTCCCAAAACCGCGCTGGCGAGAATGGCCGCGAGCATGGGCTGGGTATTGGCAATAACCGTCGCTATGCCCGGCGACACAAACTCCGCGGCATGAAACATACCGAGGAATCCGAAAGTCGTGGCCCCGAAGCCGACCGCGACCAAGATCATCCAGATGCGGACACCCTTGGGAATGGGGCGACGGAGCAAAAATGCGAGCGCGACGAGCGACGCACCCGCAATGAAGGCACGAAGGGTAGCGAATGTAAGGTGGGGTGCGAATTCAATGCCGACGGTAATCAGCGGAAAACAGATCGCCCACAGCATCATAACCAGGGTGATTGCGAGAACCATAATTACCGTCACGGCGTTCACTATTCCTTTGGCAACAACGGCGCTTAATGGTGGTGGCCCGGATTGCTTTCCGACCGAGTTTGCGAGCGAAGAAAGAACCATTCGCCAGCGAACACGAGTAACAGCGTTAACAGTGCTATGATAACAATGAGGGGGTCCGACTCTGCCTTGAACGTCAGAAAAGCGCCGAGCACAACAGCATCGAGTCCGATCGCAGTAACCAGGACCAACGCATTGGCCTGTACTTCTTTTCGCAGATACCGCAGGACGCCCCAGTGAATGCCAATGTCCATGACGAGATAGAAAATCGCGCCGAGCGCCGCAATCCGGCTCAGGTCGAAAAAGATCGTCAAGGTGATCGCAATGACTACCGTGTAAACCAGCAAATGTCTTTGGAGTGGGCCGGTCATCCCAAAGTGGCGATGCGGAATTAAGGCCATATCGGTCAGCATCGTTAGCATACGCGACACGGCGAAAACGCTTGCGATAAGGCCGGATGCCGTCGCAACGATAGCAAGCGCCACGGTGAACCAAAGGCCGGAGTTGCCCAAGGCCGGCTTTGCTGCTTCCGCCAAAGCGAAATCCTTGGCCTGGATGATTTCGGGCAAACTCAGGTTCGCGCCAACGCCAAAGGCGACGAGCAGATAAATCACCACACAGATCATGATCGAGATAACGATTGCGCGCCCAACGTTGCGATGAGGGTCGACGATTTCCGATCCACTGTTGGTGATCGTCGTGAAGCCTTTATAGGCGAGAATAGTTAGCGCCAACGCCGCTAGGAACCCTCCGATGGTGGTGTCCGGATCGCTCATAGTAAAAGGCTCCACGACGCCCCCCGCGATCCATAAACCGGCGATCCCAAAAACCGCAATACCCAAGATTTTGGCGAGTGCCAGCAACAGAGATAATCCGCCGACCACGCGATTGCCGGAAATGTTCACCACAAAGGCGAACACGATCAACCCAACCCCCAATGCCGGTACCAGCACGCTGTCTCGTTCGATATCGAAAAGCTGCAATGTGTATGTTCCGAACGTGCGGGCGACGAGGCTCTCGTTGATAACCATGGACAGCGACATCAGGATGGCGCAGGCCCCCGTTATCGTCCCTCGGCCGTACTCTTTTTCGAGTATCATCGCGATGCCACCCGCCGACGGATAAGCATTCGACATCTTAATATACGAGTAAGCGCTGAACGCGGTGATGATCGCGCCGACGAAGAATGCGAGCGGAAACAAGTTTCCCGCAAGTTGTGCCACCTGCCCCGTCAACGCGAAGATTCCCGCTCCGATCATGACACCGGTGCCCATCGAGACAGCACCAACCAACGACAGGCTGTTTGCTTGGTATTCGCCCTTCATATTTTCACCTAGCTGTTGAACTCCGAGGGCTTATTCCTTAGCGACGTCACATTTCCAGTTTGCTTGAAACTCTCGATTTCATTGTTTTGCGACATTATTTTCGCTCGGCGCCAAATTATCTCCGCCCTACAACACTGCGTGGGCCTCAAATATGGAGGTCCCGTGATCGCGGAGCCATCTTGGGGACAATCTGGTTTTATAGACGCGTCATTTTTCGAATCGTTACAGCTCATGCAGAGGGAGGTTGGCCTGCTTCAACCGGCCTGGCGGAAATTGCGGTGCCAATTTACAGTCACATTCCAGGCAGTTTTGCTCTGCACAACGACCACAATGCGCCAACAGAGCTAGCTTTAGCGCTTGGCGGGCCCGGTGCAATCGAACCCTCAAATTGTTGGCGGAAATACCCAAATCGATAGCGACTTTTCGTGGCGGTGCTTCCCCAAGGTCGACCCGCCGCAACAAATCTGAGTGTTCAGGCCGTAATGTTGGGATGACGTTTTCCAGACACACGCAGTCCTTATTCTGAGGTTCGTCGTCCCAACGCTCCTCTGTAAGGGTTTGCATCAGCACATAGCCCGTCTCTCGATTTCGACGCGACGTTTCGTGCCGGTAGTAATCAATCAAGGTCGTTCGGAGGACAGTGTAGAGCCACGCCGTAACGCTGTTGGCCTTTTGCAGATCTGCCCCCTTGGTCACCACGCGAAGGTAGAACTGCTGCAGCACATCCTCGGCCAACTCTTTATCGCCAAGGCGTCGGACGAGAAACTGCAGGAACGCCGTATGATTTTCGATCAGTACGCGTTCAATGACCGGATGCATTCGCTGCACCGAAATATCTGCTTCACCGTCCGCAGGCGCGGTTGGAATCTTTGAGGTTTCCACATCCATTGAACTGTCTTCCCCTGCATGGTGATAAACTTTGACATGGCACGATGCTGGATTCAGCAGGGTGCCATATTCACTTGGCGAGCCGAGCCGAGCTGCATTTGGATCTGTCGCTTCCAGGTATGTGAGGCAATCTTCTTCGGCGTAGAGATTGTTCTTTTGGCTTGTGGCGTTTGGGTAATTCTCTCGACTTCGTCAGTATCACTATCGACCGGAAGACCCGACACGACGCCAAATGTTTCGGTCACGATAAACCCGGCGAACCCAATTATCACAGCAAGCGTCGCTTTTTGTGATTGCTTCATTTTTGCTACCCTATGACAACGTGATGAACCATTCTCATGACCAAGAGTTATGCTGTTCGTGTAACTGTCCAATGTCGTCGTGGGCGGCGTTTGGTAACAACGTGTAACAGAGCGATCTTGTGTTACACTCGGTTACAAATCTTTTATGTAGCAGTCGGCCAAACTTTTCATCTGCGAGCCTGAAACACGCTGAGTGAGAAACTGCCATCATAGATTTTGCTGTCGTGGTAAAGCCGTCAGATCTTTGGAATCGAACGAGCCGGCAGCAAATTTCGCAGCATAACCGGATTACGTCGCTGCTATTCCGCTATTCAGAATTTGTAGAAATCACGTTTGTTGTAACGAAACGTCTGCCATTCCGTCTTTTAAATAGTCGGACGCAATAGCGCTCAATCTCAAGATAATTGATGTGGTAGACTAAATTGTTTGTTGCGGTAATCTTGGCGGTGTCGCTCGTCATTTTGACGTTCGTGATCCATTATGCCGTTCTACGCTGGCTTTCCGATGGCATGGCGCGTATCGCAATGACCGCCGGTGTGCGCATCCTGGTTATCGGCCTCGTGGCCCTTGCGGCTCATCTCATCGAAATTGGTCTTTACGCTATTGCCTACGCACTAGGCGACGGCATTCTTGCTCTTGGTGGCTTTGGCGGCCGGCCCGTCGCCGAACCACTCGACTACCTGTACTTCTCGATCGTTAGCTACACCTCGCTCGGGATCGGGGATGTTTTCCCCTCCGCGCATTTGCGTTTCATCACTGGAGTAGAAGCCTTGAACGGTTTGCTGCTGATCGCCTGGTCGGGCTCCTTCATCTACATCGCTATGGGGCGTCTTTGGCCGTGGCGGACCTGCTCCGAACCGGCCCGCGTCGTGACAAGCAGGACGTTCGAGGGAGACTCGGCATGAAGGTTCACCTCACCTTCCTTGGCGGCGTTGGCACCGTCACCGGCTCCAAATACCTTCTGGAGGTTGACGGACGACGAATTCTTATCGATTGCGGCCTTTTCCAAGGGTTCAAGCAATTGCGCCTGCGCAATTGGGTGGCGCTGCCGTTCGATCCGGCCAGTCTGGAGGGTGTGATCCTCACGCATGCGCACCTCGACCATTCCGGCTATATCCCGCATCTCGTCCGGAACGGGTTCAAGGGGCCAATCTATGCCACATCGGGGACGCGCGACCTCTGTGCTGTCCTTCTGTCTGATAGCGGACATCTGCAGGAACGAGACGCGGAATACGCCAACCGGCGCGGTTACTCCAAGCATCGCCCGGCAAAGCCTCTCTACACCCAAGACGACGCCAACGTTTCCCTTGAGCAATTCAAGCCGGTTCCCTTCGAGCAGAACTTCGACCTGGGAAAGAATCTCACTGCTCGGTTTCTTCCCGCCGGTCATATCCTCGGAGCGTCGCTGGTACGAATTACGTTTGCTGGCACCTCGGTCCTGTTCTCGGGTGATCTTGGCCGACCGGGCAGTGCGACCATGGTCGATCCGGCAGTTGTGCATGAGGCGGATTATCTCGTTGTCGAGTCGACGTACGGCGACAGGCGTCACGAACAGGTGGATGTGGAAGACCGTATTGCCGACATCGTCAACCGCGTGGCCAGCCGTGGTGGCACCATTCTCATACCTGCCTTTGCGGTTGGACGCGCCCAAAGCATTCTGTTCCACGTGCAGCGGTTGAAAGCGGACAAACGAATTCCCGATCTTCCGGTATTCCTCGACAGCCCCATGGCGATCAATGCCAGCGAGATTTTCTGCGATCATATGGGGGAACATCGCCTTACGGCAGATCAGTGTCACGCAATCTGCCGGGTTGCCACCTATGTCCGACGCGCCGAGGACTCCAAGGCGCTCGACTCCAACGTCATGCCCAAGATCATCATCTCGGCGAGTGGTATGGCGACGGGCGGCCGCATCCTGCACCATTTGAAGCATTTTGCTCCCGACGCAAGGAACGCCGTCCTGTTCACCGGCTTCCAGGCCGGCGGTACCCGCGGCGGCGCAATGACCGCCGGGGCTGAGACAGTGAAGGTTCACGGCGCCAACCTTCCAATTCGAGCCGAAGTCGAAAATCTCCATATGTTGTCCGCTCATGCCGACGGCGACGAGATCGTGGGGTGGCTTGGCCACTTCCAGGCGACGCCGCGGCAAACATTTATTACCCATGGCGAGCCCGCTGCCTCCGACGCCCTACGGTTCAAGATCGAGGAGACACTGGGCTGGCCTTGCAGCGTACCCGAATACCGCGACCGCATAGCGCTTGAGTGAACAAGCGGCATCGTATGCGATCGAAAATGGAGAGAGGGACTAACCGAGTGGTCAAGGAGTCGAATACGCTTCACCTCAAGCGCCTCGGCATCGACACGCATCAGGAAGCGATTGTCTATATGCGCCGCGATTGTCATGTCTGCAGGGCCGAAGGCTTTTCCGCGCATGCGCGCGTTCATGTGGTTATCGGGGCCACCGCGATCGTCGCGACGCTGAACCGAATCACTGGCGACCTGTTGAACCCTGGAGAAGCGAGCCTCTCGGAGACGGCCTGGCTCCGACTCGGAGCGACGGAGGGCGATAAAATTACAGTTAGTCACGCCCGACCGGTAGACTCGCTGAGCAGGGTTCGCGCGAAGGTTTATGGCCAACGGCTCAGCGATTTGGGGCTTGCAGAAATCATGGGTGATATTGTTGCGGGCCGCTATTCGGACATCCATTTGTCTTCGTTTATCACGGCCTGTTCGGCGCGAAAATTGGATGGCGATGAAATCGTCGGCCTCGCGCGCGCCATGATCGCGGTCGGAGAGCGAATAGACTGGGGTACGACACCCATCGTCGATAAGCACTGTGTCGGTGGTCTGCCGGGCAATCGAACCACCCCGGTCATCGTTGCTATCGCTGCCGCCTGTGGGCTCACTATGCCCAAGACATCGTCGCGCGCAATCACGTCGCCCGCGGGGACTGCGGATACCATGGAGACCCTTGCACCCGTCGATCTCGATCTTGCCAGCATGCGTCGTGTCGTGGAGCAGGAGGGAGGCTGTATCGTTTGGGGTGGTGCTGTTCATCTCAGTCCCGCCGACGATACCTTGATACGGGTTGAGCGTGCGCTGGACCTCGACAGCGAAGGGCAACTCGTCGCCTCGGTGCTTTCCAAGAAGGCTGCGGCCGGATCTACTCACCTTGTACTCGATCTCCCCATTGGTCCCACTGCAAAGGTGCGCAGCGCAGCCGATGCAGCCTCGCTTGGATATCATCTGTTGAACGCGGCACAAGCCTTGGGTCTCGAAGCACGGATCGTGCGGAGCGATGGCCGTCAGCCCGTGGGGCGGGGCATTGGCCCGGCGCTTGAGGCGCGCGACGTGCTTGCGGTCCTGAGGGGTGCGCCGGCGGCACCAACCGACCTTAAGTCACGGGCGGCCGCGCTCGCCGGAATCATACTGGAGCTTGGCGGCGTCGCAGCCGAAGGGAAGGGTATTGATGTAGCGGAGTCTGCGCTTGCCAGCGGACAGGCTTGGACCAAGTTCCAAGCTATTTGCGAAGCACAAGGCGGTATGCGGACACCGCCTTGTTCGACGCATCGGCAACCGATTTTGGCCGAGAGAACCGGGCGCATCGCTGCGATCGATAACCGGCGCCTGGCCAAAGCCGCCAAACTAGCGGGAGCCCCGGACGCCAAGGCTGCCGGGCTGGAACTTCATACACCGCTCGGATACGAGGTCGAAAAGGACAGTCCGCTTTTCACACTCCACGCCGAGACACGCGGTGAACTCGCCTATGCTCTTGAATACATCGACAACCATCCAACCATTATCGATATTGAGTAAAGCGCCATGCAGACAGTCTTCTTTCCCTTGCCCGGCAACGAGAGTCTCGCGCAATCCATTGCCGATCATCTTGGCGCCGAGGCTGCAGCGCTGGAAGTTCGCCACTTTCCCGATGGCGAGTCGTATGTTCGATACTCGAGTGACCTCGAGGGGCAGCGCGTTGTTCTCGTCTGCACGCTCGACAGGCCGGATGAAAAGTTCCTGCCTCTCGTGTTTGCGGCGGCCGCGGCTCGGGATTTGGGCGCAACCGAGGTTGGTTTGGCCGCACCCTATCTCGCCTACATGCGCCAGGACCGCCGCTTCCAACCAGGCGAGGCCGTTACCTCGACCTATTTCGCGCGTACCCTCAACCATTGGTTCGATTGGCTCGTGACCGTCGATCCCCATTTGCACCGGCGCGGTTCCTTGTCCGAAATCTACTCCATCTTGACCACCGCGTTGAGTGCGGCGCCTTCGATCTCCTCCTGGATCGATGAGAAGGTGAAGAACCCACTCCTCATCGGCCCCGATAGCGAAAGCGAACAATGGGTTGCCGCCGTTGCCGACGATGTCGGTGCGCCGTTTGTTGTGCTCGAAAAGACGCGGCGCGGCGACCGCGAGGTCGAAATCTCCGTCCCGCAAGTCGAGCGCTGGCGGAACCACACCCCGGTTCTGGTCGACGACATCATTTCAACGGCGCGGACCATGATAGAAACGGTAGGTCATCTGAAGTTGGCTGGTTTGGCCCCACCGATCTGCATAGGCGTGCACGCTGTGTTCGCGGACAAAGCCTATCAGGCCTTGCAGGCAGCAGCGGGTACCGGGCAAGTCGTGACCTGCAATACGATCCCACACGTGTCGAATGCGATCGACCTGACCGACCTGCTGGCGGACGGCGTCCAAGGGCATCTGACATGATTGTCGCGCCATTTGTCTACAGCGGTGCTGACCGCCGACTAAGCATCCATGCGCGATACAAGGTGCTACGCTTGCGAGCCCAAGCAAAAGGCGTCGACTGGCTGGAGATGGCCTTTGAGTTTTTGTGGCGGCAGACGGCGCCACTCCGCGGTCTCTTGAGTACTGGCGGCGGCGTCCAGGAGAGCAGCAGAGATAACGAGGGGACTTCCGACGTCCCTGCTTAGCCCTTCCAGACGTTCCGCGACGTTTACTGTGTCCCCAATAACCGTGTACTCCAGGAGTTGCTCGTTGCCCAATGCCCCCGCGAACACTTCGCCGTAATGCACGCCAATACCGATCGCAACGGGGCGCTTGCCTGATCTTTGTCTTTCGTTAGACCAGTTTTCCGATTCTTTTAGGATTTCAAGCGCGCAGGTTACCGCTCGACTCGCATCGTCTGGTTTTTGCTGAGGGGTGCCGAACACCGCCATGATGGCGTCTCCGATGAACTTGTCGACCGTCCCGCCATGAGCGAAAATAGGCTTCGTCAAACGATTCCGAAACTCCGAGAGAAATGACGTAAGTTCTTCCGGGGTCATCGATTCTCCCATTGCCGTGAAGCCGCGTATATCGAGAAAAAGCACGGCCGCGGATAACCGGCGGCCGGCGAGCAACTGGTCATCGTCTCCTTCGGCGAGGCTATTGGCTAGGTTTGGTGAAAAGTAGCGCGCGAGCTTCGCGGCACGATCCGTCTGAGTAATTGACTTTAACAGCAGTATCCGCGTCCGATGACTTGCGATGAAGAGAATAAAGGCGGCAAGCACAACGAGCGCGTACGGCAATATTTGGTAGTTCATCACCGATGCCATGCCGCTATGCTGCATCATATGTGTATTTGCGTTTGCCGCAGGATCTTGAGCAAAGAACAGACTATCAAACCCAAGAACGATCAGAAACAGACTTGCCGCATAGACGATCAGCCAGGGTCGATAGCGCATGGATGCGTGAATGAGAATGACGAAGATGAGGCCGGCCGCCGGTATTGCAAAAGAAGAATGAGATTCCATACCCATGAGTTCGGTAAGCATCAGAATCTGTACCGAGACCAAGATCACATCAAAGGTCACGAAAAGATAAGGAATGACCGGATGGAAAACCGCACGCCACGCCATAATCAGGCCAACAACTGCACCGACTCCATAAACACCGGTGGTGAGTTCAATAGCGGTGGCTGAATCCAGGCTTCCATCGGTAAAAAGGATGGCAATTGCTAGGGTGGCAAACACGACTAATCGTATGACGGCCGACATCTTCTCGGCATCGATCTCGGCATCGTGTAGCAGTCTCTTTATATCCATTATTGTGGAACCCTATTGATCCAGTCGTTTAGCCGCTTTGGAGTTACTTGTTTTAGTAAGGGAATGGTCAATCTGAATACAGCCACAATCGCAGCGTTCGCTTCAGCATTCATAACTCCGCCATCAGTTCAGGATATGTCCATTACCTCCAGCTTGACGGACCGCTCACGATTGTCACGAACGACCGTCAATTTAACTTCGCCCCCGATACCGGCCCGCTCAAGTGCGGCGGAAAACTCCGCTATAGTCCGCACCTGTTCTTCATTAACGGCAATAATAACGTCTCCCAACCGGCGGTTCCGGCGATTGAGGCCCACGAGCCCCGCATCGTCGGCGGAGGAGCCTGGAAATACCTCCGAAATGACAATTCCAGGAAGCTGCAGCCGTGCACTGGTTTCCTCATCAAGGATTGCGATTCCAATGCCGGGTCGAGGAAATTTACCATCCTTGATTAAGCGCGGTACGACCTGGTTCACGATATCGACTGGAACTGCGAATCCCACACCGGAGGAGCTACCCGACCCGGAGACAATTGCAGTGTTGACGCCGATCAACCGGCCCGCCGAATCGAGTAACGGTCCGCCCGAATTGCCTGGATTGATTGCCGCGTCTGTCTGTATCACGCTGTGGATTTCTCGGCCCGAGGCGGTGGGCAAGTGCCGGTTGAGCGCACTGATCACTCCCGTTGAAAGGGACCGGCTGAACCCGAACGGATTCCCTATGGCAAAGATTGCCTGACCAACTTTCAGACCGGCCGACTGGCCGATAGGAATCGGTTTCAAGCCGGTTCGGACGCCTGATAGCCTCAGCACCGCGAGATCGTAGTCGGGCGCCGCGCCGACGAGCGTTGCTGGTACGGCCTCCCCTGAATCAAGCCTAACCGCAATGCGATTTGCCCCTTGCACCACGTGAAAG
>JAJFJB010000113.1 GCA_021774435.1 Alphaproteobacteria bacterium | reverse complement strand
CGGCACCTGCAATAAGCGGAACCTTGATGGTTTCAACATCGGGCGCAGACACGACCAGGGTCGCGACGCGCGTACCTTTGGCAATGGGCGCCGGAACTGGTTCCTCATAGGTCACCGCAACCTTCAGCTTCTTGCGGGATTTCCGGGGAATGGTAATGACAAGCGGTTCCTTGATCTTAATCGGCACCATTTCCGCGTCACCGAGCCAGACCGGCGCCTCTGCAACAATTTCGCCGCCCTTGAAGAGGGCGTAATTGTCCCACGACCGGAACGCCCAGTCGATCATCCGCTCACCACTGGCGCCGCGTGCCTTCACGGAGGACAGCCCGTTCAGAACCACGATAATCCGCCGGCCGTTCCGAACAGCAGAGGCCGTTAAACCATAACCCGAGGCTTCGGTATGACCGGTTTTTAATCCATCCGCGCCGATGCTCTTATAAAGAAGCGGATTCCGATTGCCCTGTTTTATCTTGTTATATTGAAACGATAATTCTGAATAATAATGATAGTATTCGGGGAAATCGCGAATAGTCCGCTCTGCTAATATCGCGAGATCGCGCGCCGAAGTCACATGGTCGGGGTCCGGCCAACCGCTCGCATTGCGAAACGTCGTCTCACGCATCCCAAGCGCCTGCGCTTTCTCCGTCATCAACTCCGCAAATGCGCTTTCACTACCGGCAATTCCTTCAGCAACGACAATAGTGGCGTCGTTACCAGACTGGACGATGATACCGCGAATAAGGTCCTCGACAGCGACCCTATCGCCAACCTTGACGAACATTTTCGAGCCGCCTTTACGCCATGCCCGCTCGCTGACGCGAAAAGTATCTTCCAGGGAAAGGCTGCCGTTCTTGAGGCGCTCGAAGAGCAGGTAAGCGGTCATAATCTTTGTCATGGATGCCGGATACATAACCGACTGCGAATCCTTTTCGTAGAGAACCGCACCGGTTTCGAATTCGATGACAATTGCCTGCTTTGCATTGGTTTCAATCGCCTGCGCGGCACCGTTCATAACAATCGCCGCGCAAGCGACCACCGCCGCGCAACGCCAATTCGCCACCCTATTGCTCATCCCGATGCCCCTTCTAACGATTTGGCCTTCATTTTCTTGCGTATCATTTGCCGTACGCTAATTCGAAACCTTGCCAGAAATATGGCTGCGCCGCGTCAATCGACAACGATTTTCGCATCTTTCATTCCGGCACCAATGACATTATTAAGCAGGTTGTCAGCCTCTGAAACCGATGCGATAGGTCCCAACCGGACCCGGAAAAACGGCTGGTCAACAACGCGCACCTGATAGATTTTTGCCTTCCCGATAAGCGACAACCGGGCCCGTAATTTGTTGGCGTTGTCATATTGCGTAAACGCACCGGCTTGGATGAACAACCGGGATTGCGACGGCACCGATACGATGGTCACCGAGTCGTCGATGATCAGCGACGGCGCAGCCTCTCTTGTGTCCCGCTTCGGTGCAGTCTCGACGGCGACAACCTTGTGATTGTTGGTTGGCGGCGGCGCTGAATTCGTCCCCGGCGGTGGGGCTAGGGTTGTGCTGGTGACGGCGACGCGGGGCGCAGCCTTTGGCGGCGGTTTATCTGAAACCAATGTTTTCGCCTCGGCGCCATATGATGCAGCGATTTGCCGGCTCTCTCGTGGCAGAATCTCAACCCGAACCTTAGCCGTGCCTGCTCGTTCGAAGCCAAGGAGTTGCGCGCCCCGTCGCGACATATCAATAATTCGACCATGCGCGAACGGGCCACGGTCATTGACCCGAACCTTCAAAGAACGGCCATTCTGCAAATTCGTGACGCGCACAATGCTCGGCAGCGGCAATGTCCGATGCGCAGCACTAAGCAAATTCATATCAAAAGTTTCGCCATTCGCGGTTGGGCGTCCGTCGAACTGTGGCCCGTACCAGGACGCAACCCCGGTCTCATTGAATTCATAATTGATCTTTGGGTAGTACCAAACACCTCCAATTTGGTAGGGGTCGCCGATCTTGTATCGACCCGGTGTCTTATCTTTCGGTTTCGCCGTATCGGCAGACCCAGAAATTCGTTTCGCTGACGACACCAGAAACTCGGTTTCCGCGCAACCGCCAAGAAGCAACGACAACACAGCAATGGTGAGCCAGGTACATCGATGAATCACATCAAAGTCCACATCATTTAGTAGCCAACTGCGACCCACCCACAGAATATTGACAGTCTAATGCCCCGCGATTTGGTCGGCAAGGTGCCCTACGGCAATTGCAAAGAAATGACTGCGATTCCAGCGTAGAATGACACGGTAATTATTGTATGCGAAATAAGCGGGACCATCCGGCCCCGCAGGAAGAATGACTGACGCCGCGAGGTCACTTTTCGGCAGCGGCTTCCCGTTTGCGAACGTCACGCCTTCCGCTGCCCATTCCGACACGCTTTGCTTAACTTTCAAGTCAGCGCGCTTGGGATCAAATCCCGCGGGAACCTTGACTTTACGCCCCCAGCGTTCCCCGGCGCGCCAACCATAGCGTGACAAATAATTCGCGGCCGATGCGAAAACGTCCTCACGCGTTGTCCAGATATCCTTGCGGCCGTCCTTATTGTAATCGACGGCATATCCGACAAAGCTCGACGGCATGAATTGCGCCTGTCCCATCGCACCCGCCCATGATCCCATCATCACGTCCGATTTAATGTGCCCCTCATTTACTATTTTCAGTGCCAGCAACAATTCCTTGCGAAAAAACGCGCTGCGCCTGCCATCGAATGCCAATGTTGCCAGCGCCGGGATCACCTTGAAGCCACCGGTCACTCGGCCAAAGTCCGTTTCGACGCCCCAAAAGGAAACAATGAACTGCGGCGGTACGCCATACTTCTTGCCGACTTCCGTTAAGAGCGCTTTGTTCTCGGCCAGCTTTTTACGCCCTTTTTCAACACGCGCACGGGGCACGACCCGATTGATATATTTCTCAAAAGTCAGTGTAAATTCGGGTTGCTTGCGGTCGAGTTCGACAACGCGTGGGATAGGTTTGAGCCCGGACAATGCGGCGTCGAGCGTCGCGTCGGAAATCCCCTTTTGCGAGGCTTCAACCCGCAATGCTTTCAACCAGGTTTGAAAATCAGTTTCGGCAAGCGCCGGCGCTGCAATCGCTGTGCAGATCATTATTGCTAAAACGCGCCAACAACTCGTGCCGCTCATATTTTCCTCCGATAAAGTTGCCCGATTTCTGCCACAGGCGCGTTGCGGTCGCAATGATATCCGCCGCCGCAGTTAGCGACGGCGCCTGTAAGCCAGCGCCTCTCGGTGAAGAATGTATAAACCACTTGCAACGACAGGCACGGATCCAGCCCAGATCCAGGCATCTGGAAAGTCACCAAATATAAGAGCGCCAAACACGGTCGCCCACAGCAAAGCGCTGTATTTGAACGGCGCAACGACAGCGGCCTCACCATGCCGGAACGATTCTATCAGGACATAATGTGCGGCGCCCTGCAGACATCCGGCGAGCGCAAACAGGGGAATATCGCTCGGAACAACTGCCGTTGCCGAAAAAGGGAGTGTCAAAAATCCGGAAACCAGAACGGCACTTGTCGAGAAACACAGGATTGCCGTCGACGATTCGCCGACACTGATTCGGCGTGTGACCAAATCTCGCATTGAACTCGAAAATGCGACGCAAAGCGGCAACAACGCTGCAAGCTGGAAGACATCCGGATCCGGTTTCAGCATGATCAAGATACCTGTGAAGCCGACAAAAACCGCGGCCCAGCGCCGCCAGCCGACATGTTCGCCTAACATCGGCGCCGCCAACGCCGTAATAATCAACGGCCCCGCAAAGGTAATCGCCATGACATCGGCCAATGGCAAAAGGCGGAGCGCGATGATCATCAAGAAAGTCGAAACGACCAAAAATCCTGCGCGCACCAACTGACCGCCGAGATTGTTGATCCTAAGTGCCGATAGGCCCCCTTCACGCCAAACCAAGAACGAAATCGGCAAGAAAACGAAGATCGCCCGTAGTACAACCACCTCACCCGGTGGATATCCCACTGTAAGCGCCTTGGTCACCGCATTGTTCAGAGTCAGAAGCGCCATGCCTGCAACCATGCAGGTAATACCACGCACGGACGAAGAAAGAGGATTGGCCAAATCGGCGTTAGGCATGGCGCTGTAGTTCCCGGTGTAAAATATAAAGGCCGCTTGCTATCACGAGACAAGCGCCGACGAACATTCGCTTATCAGGCAGGTCGCCCCAAAGTGCGATGCCAATCAGGATCGCCCAAACGAGCGTGACATATTTAAAAGGCGCCACAACCGATGCTTCCGCATGCCGAAGCGCTTCGACGAGAAAATAGTGTGCTGCGCCAAATACAAGGCCATTTATCGCGAACAGAAGATATTGCGCCGGTGAAATCGGAACCCACGCGTAAGGTGCCGTCGCGAACCCGACAATGATGACGGCAAAAGTCGAATAAAACATGATCCCAGCTGTTGTTTCCGTCCCGTGCATATGACGTGTTGCGATGTCGCGGATTGCCCCGCACAGCGCCACGCCAAGCGGTAACAATGCGACCCACTGCAGTGCATTGCTGGATGACGGGTTAATGATGACGCTTACCCCGGCAAAGCCGGTCAATACAGCGGCCCAGCGGCGCCAGCCAACAAATTCCTTCAGCAGCCAAGGCGCCAGAGCCGTTACAAACAAAGGGCCGGCAAAGGTTATCGCAACCGCATCAGCAAGTGGCATAAGCGCAAGTGCCCCCACGAAAAGAAACGAGGAGGTGCACACAAGAACCGCCCGCAATACCTGGCCACGGTAATTGACAATCTTCAGCGCATTGAGTCCGCCGGCGCGCCAGATGAAAAAGGCAATGGGAAATAGCATGAAGACCGCGCGGACCGCCAGCAGTTGGCCCGTCGGAAAGTCGGCAGTCATTAGTTTTTGGATCGCGTCATTGATCGTTAGCAATAAGCCGCCCAAAACCATGCAGGCTATACCTTTTCCAGAAGATGCGGTTCTTACTGCGAAAGCCACCAGAATACTCGTATTGCCTTGGGGGAAAGCGAGATCAAAAGAGCTTTTGATCTTTAGGAGTCCAACACTGTTGTTGCGCAAGGACCCCGCATGGTAACAACGCCGACTGATATTCCCTAGCTGCGATCGATATAGGAGCGTTACTCGAATGTCCGAACAACAGTGGACTATCTATCTTTCTGGTGAAATCCACACCGATTGGCGCGATGAGATCAGCGCCGGCGCTTCGGCTGCTGACCTACCGGTTTCCTTCGTCTCGGCGGTAACCGATCATGCGTCGAGCGACGATTGTGGCGTCGATATCCTCGGTGCGGAAGAATCGTCATTTTGGCACGATCACAAAGGCGCCAAGGTCAATGCCATCCGGACGCGGACACAAATTGCGAAGGCTGACTTGGCAGTTGTGCGGTTCGGCGACAAATACAGACAATGGAATGCGGCGTTCGACGCCGGCTATGCGACCGCCTTGGGGAAACCCGTGATCACACTGCACGACCCGAGCCTGACACACGCACTCAAAGAGGTCGACGGCGCCGCACTGGCAGTCGCAGAAACACCAGCGCAAGTGGTGCGATTGCTAAAATACGTAATCGACGGACAACTTTAAGCGTCGAAGGCGACTTTCCATTTGTCGAGAGTGTCCGAAGGGCCGTCGCGAAACAAGAGCTGACGCACCGTGATGCGGACGACCATTCGTTCTTCGTCTCTGCTCGGCGAAATGACATCCGGAACGACGTTGCCACGAATACCTTCGGAAACGGCATCCTTAAGCTTAGACAGCGCTGGGTCGGCAAAAATTCCGTACAAAACGCGAAATGCGCCATATGTGGCCTCGTCAAATGGAGCCCCAGAAGATTGCTGTGGTGGCATGAAACGCAGACATTCAGTGTAGCCAGCCGGCGCGGTCACATAACTTTCTTGCGGCAGTGCGAACGCCGTCCGAAACTGCTCGATACGGCCAAGACGCGAGATCGCAACATGATCTGCCTCCGCTTCGGCGAGCCGATCTTGTAATTCTTGGTTGTCCGCAACCCTTTTACCTACGCGCGCGCGCAAGAATTCGCATAACGCAGTATCGGCGGTGCGAACGCAATAATCGGCTTCAACCGCCCCTACGCCAAGGTCGAACAGGATGCCGACACGATCGATAGGCCGGGCGGCCAGCATGTCGCTGCCAAGTTCCGTCAGCACGTTGCGTTGCGCCATGGTCGCATCGAATTCGCGCAAACAAAGCAGTGCCGCCTGGGTCCAGGTATCTTCCGTCAACCCTTCTACAGGAGCCAATCTGGTGTTAGCGATAGCGGCTATTCGAACGGCGCCGCCCTGCCCGACGATTGCACCGCCGGCGTGATCCAACGTTACTTCGGCATCTCCATCGATACTGCGCGAAAATTCCGCCCGGTTGCCAATTTTCCACGCGGTCTCCGGGTCTGACATATAGTCATGGATCACTTGCACCAGATCGGCATGGATGTTCAACACAGGAGCGCCTCCGTTACTAGGCCGCGATTTCCGGATATCTTATCGCATGACGCACAAATCTGTATAATCTGGCGCTAACAGAAAGTTTGGCCT
The DNA here is from genome assembly GCA_021774435.1 of Alphaproteobacteria bacterium. Classification (GTDB taxonomy): domain Bacteria; phylum Pseudomonadota; class Alphaproteobacteria; order UBA8366. The sequence continues at coordinate 3,689 of JAJFJB010000113.1, read as the reverse complement.
CGCGAGGAAATTAAATGCGCGCCCTAATCATCGTTGCGATTGCAGCTGCAATCACCTGGGTAGCGCCCGTTCGCGCGCAATCGCCCAATCTTTCCCAATCCGTCGAACTGGCGCCGCTCGGCGAACGGTTCATTTCGCTCTGCCGATCGCCCACAAATGCCGGACGGGACGCCTGTGGCGGCGTTGTGACTGCACTCATGAATGCGCATGTCGAAATGGCCCGGCAAAATCCGAACAAAAGGGTCATCTGTCCGCCACGCATTCTCACCGTTGAGGAAGGCCGCCGGGTCTTCCTTCAATGGGCGGATCAAACGTCAGGCGCTCTAACGATGCGGTTTCCGCACTTAGTCATGGTCGCCCTAAGTGCCCGATATCCCTGTAGCCAATATATCGTGCCGAAATAAGGCCATTGGCTACGTGATTATTCCGGCGGTTCTTCGTCGAGAAGAATTCGGCGCGCTGCACCGTCAAGATCCTCATATTGATTGCTTTTCAGTGACCAAAGAAACGCTGCCAAGGCTATGACACCCAGGAATAGAGCAGCTGGAATGAGGACGATCAGGATATCCATTTAAGGCGCAAAGCATTCAAAGTGACGGCGAGAGACGACCCGGACATTGCCACGGCTGCAATCAAAGGCGTCGCGAACCCAAGCATCGCAATTGGGATCGCGACGGCGTTATAGGCGAACGATAGCGCAAAATTCTGAAAAACCATTCGTTTCGCGGCGCGCGCAATGCGTATCGTATCCACGATGGGGAATAACTTATCACCGAGACTTATAAAATCCGCTGCGTTCTGAGCCACATCGGCGGCACCGGAAGGCGATAGTGAAACATGCGCAGCCGCCAGTGCCGGTGCGTCATTCAAGCCATCGCCAACCATGAGAATTTTTCGGCCTTCGGAGGCAAAGCTCCTAAGGCGGTTTGTTTTGTCTTTTGGGGAGCAGTCTCCCTGCCTAAATACAATGCCCACAGCCTGCGCGGCGGCATCCACCGCGATCGTACGGTCACCGGAAAGAAGACCGACTTCGATACCCATGTCCTGCAATCGCGAGACGGTTTCTGCAGCATCTTCACGCAGCGTGTCGGTGAAGGTAAACCGGGTTAACAGGCCCGCGCCATCGCGCAACCAAATTTCAGCCTTTGCATCATCGCCATCCGGCTCGGTGGTCTCTACCCAATGCCGGTTGCCAAGACGGATAGAGCCGGCATCGCTGTCGCCGGTCAAACCGAAGCCCGGCGTCTCACGGACATTGCGCACTGATGTTGCGCAATTCATCCCTTGCGCGGCACGCACCAGCGCCTTTGAAACCGGATGCCGGCTTTCCCGGGCCAATGACGCCGCCAAGGCCAACGCGTTCGCGTCGACCGGCGCGGCGAGTTCCAGCGCCCCCGTCGTCAGCGTACCAGTCTTGTCGAAGACGACCATATCGACACCGGCCAACCGCTCGAGCGCATCACCGCTTTTGATGAGCACGCCATTGCGTAGCAATCGTCCGCCGGCTACGACCTGAACCGCGGGCACCGCCAGCGCCAGCGCGCAAGGACAGGTGATAATCAGAACCGTTATGCCGTTTAGTAAGGATGCTTCCCACCCGGCGCCGAGAAAGAGCCACGTCATCAAAGTGAGCGCGCCCAAAAGATGGACGGCCGGCGCATAGGCACGTGCGACGCGGTCCGCGAGCCGCACATATTGGGCCCGCCCCTGCTCGGCGGCTTCCATCAAGCGGCCTATTTCCGCCAAGAGTGTGTTCTCGTCCGAGGCCGTCACGGAAATTTCAATTGGGTCGGCCAAATTCAGCGCGCCAGCGAATACCGAATCCCCGGCCGAAATGTTATCGGGTATCGATTCGCCCGTCAGCAGACTCGTATCGAGAACCGCGAGTCCCTCGGCCAGAATTCCATCGGCCGGTATCCGTTCCCCGCTTGCGACCGCCACGCGCATACCCGGTTTCAAATCTTCGGGGCGCATGAAACGGCGGGTTCCATCGCGCTCAATTACCATCGCCGCGCGCGATCGAATAGCCAGCAATTGCTGTGCGGCCGAGCGCGCTTTCGCACGCACTTGAAAGTCCAGGACCCGGCCGAGGAGCAGGAAAAACAGGAGCATGACGCTGGCATCGAAATAGACCGCATCCCCACGATCCAGGGTCTGAATAAGGCTCATCCCCGCAGCAAGGATCACCGCGAGGGAAATGGGGACATCCATATTCAAATGGCCGGCGCGCAACGCCGAAACCGCACCGCGATAGAACGGCCGGCCCGCATAAACAACCGCCGGTAAAGCGATCAACGCCGAGAGCCAATGAAACAGAGCCTGCGTTCCAGGCGCCATATCCGTACCGCCCCACACGGAAATCGACAAGAGCATCACGTTCATGGCTGCGAACCCGGCAACACCAAGCGCTCTTAAAAGCTCGCGCAGAGCATCGTCATCCGCGCCAAGCGCTGCATCGGCTGTAAAAGGCGCCGACTTGTAACCGTTGCTGGCCAATGCGGTAACGATTTGATCGCCTATTTCGGCGTCACCACACCATTCGGCGGTAAGACGTTTCGTCGAAAAATTAACACGCGCATGGTCGACGCCGGGGACGGTTCGAGCCGCACCTTCTACCCGGGATATGCAGGCAGCACAGACGATGTCAGGGACAATCAGGGAAAGTGTCTTCCCCCCATCATCGCGCGCGCGCACATAAGCGGCGACGTGAGCCGTTTCGCTCCACGCGGTTTCCTGTCCCCCTGTATCCGCAGCAACCGTATCGGCAGGACAGCAAGCAGCCCCAATCGATACTTGATCGAGAACTTCTTCTAATCGAGCCATAGCGTGCGCCGAAATTCGATACGCCGTCCGTTCGGCCCATCGGCACTAATTCGAAGCTGCCGATTTCCTTTTTCGGATCCCTCCAGCGTGGCGACAATGACGCCTTCCCCTTCCGCCCTCACCGGCAAGGTTTTGTCGCTTCTCGCATGAGTAGGATGAAATAAGGTCACTGCGACCGACGCAACGGGTAACGGTGCACCGGTCTTGCCCGTAAAACGCAAGGTCAACGCATTCGCGTCGCTGCGTTCAGCCGTCATATTCCAACCAAGGTCCTTCAGTGCGTCCGAGCGTGCAATCTGTTCATTGAAGGCCAAACCCTTACTGTATGCGCGCTCCGTTTCAAGACCAGGAAAGCCGGTTATGGCAAAATAGGCAAACAGGCCGTTAACCGCAAAAACCGTTCCGAAGAGCCCCAACAAGATGTAAATGACATGGCGGCCCGTGAGTTCCTTGATCATTTATCTGGTCCCCGGAATGTTGTGGCCTCACGGACTGAGCGGCCATCCTGGGTATCCGTCACGGTTATCGTCAACTGCCGCTTTCCGTTATTGGGGGCCGGGCCGGAAACGAAGACTTTGACGCTGCGTATATCATCCGAGGGGATCTCGACTTCAGGCTGCTGCTGCCCCATCACAACGAGTTTTGCGTCCGGTACACCAGTGGCCTGGATGCTGAAGGGACGCGGTTCGTGCTTTCGATTGATGATCTTGAGGGTGTAGCCGTTTCGGACGCTGCCATCGGAAAGCGTGACATAGAGCGGGTTCCGGTCGCGCAGAATATTCAACGACAGCGTATCACGGGTGAACAGTGCGTAGACCATCAGCACCGACAGCGCCGCAATGAGCACGCCATAAATAATAACGCGC
>JAJFJB010000112.1 GCA_021774435.1 Alphaproteobacteria bacterium | reverse complement strand
TGACCCGCGCGGTTTATTCACCGTGCAAGGTTTGCGAGGACGATCCAGAAAAAGCGCCCTTATGGCAGTTGAAGGCGTCGACGATTGTCCATGACAAAACCGCGCGGGAAATTCGTTACCAGAACGCACGATTGGAGCTCTACGGCACTCCCGTCGCCTATTCGCCATTTTTTTCCCATCCCGACCCTACGGTGAAGCGGAAAAGTGGGTTCTTGACACCGTCATTCGGTTCAAGCGGCAATTTGGGCGCCTTTATCCAAGTCCCTTATTTCTGGGCAATTGATCAAAGCCAGGACGTAACCTTTTCACCCATCTATACACGCGATGAGGGGGTCATATTTTCAGGCGAATACCGTCGCCGGTTTAATATCGGCGAGCTTGAGTTTTCAGGCAGCGTCGCGGAGGCAGACCGCAATATTGGAACGGATTTTGCCGAAGATGTCCGTAGAAACGAAATTCGCGGCCATATATTCGGGTACGGGCGCTTCGATATTAATGATACATGGCGCACCGGATTCGATATCGAACGGGCAACCGACCGAAGCTATCTGCGCCGATTCAACTTTTTTGGCGGCCAAAAAAACTCCCTGACCACAAATGCGTTTATAGATGGATTCCGAGGCCGGAACTACGCATCAGCGAATACATACCTTTATCAAGATATGCGCAGTGGTCTTAGACCGAATACACCCCGCGTCGCCCCCATGCTTGACTTCAATCACGTCGGACTGCCAACAAAATTTGGCGGCCGCTTCAGCATGGATGCGAATTACTTGTCTATCTATCGCGAAGACGCTGCCGATACGCAGCGTGCCTCGCTAAAATTTGGATATGACATACCGTTCACAGCTGACGCAGGACACGTCACGACGATCCGCGCAACGCTGCAAAGTGATCTCTATTACGTCCAGCAAGCGGACGAAAGCAACGAAGATGATGGATTCACCGGACGATTATTTCCTCAAGTAACGCTTGATTGGCGCTACCCATTCGTACGCGACTCTGGCAGCACGCGGCAATTCGTGGAGCCCATCGCAGCGCTTGTACTTTCGCCGAATGGCAGCAACCCCGGCGCGATTCCCAGTGAAGATAGCGTTGTCGTTGAAATCGACGATACCAACATCTTAAGTGCCGACCGGTTTCCGGGGATCGACCGTGTCGAAAGTGGTCAGAAAGTGATTTACGGTCTTAAGATGGGCGTTTTCGGTAAGGGTGACGGTCGGACGACCGCCTTTATCGGACAAAGCTATCGTTTTCACGCCGATGACGATCTCGCCAATCAGGTCGGTATCGAGCGTCATTTGTCGGACATTGTCGGCAGGGTTGAAATTCGGCCCAACAAATACCTTAATTTGTTGTATCGATTCCGTACCGCCGAAGACGAACTGAATTTCAAACGCAACGAAGTCGGTTTCACACTCGGCACAAAAGCATTACGGCTTTCCGGAAACTATTTGTTTATCGAAGGTGAAGCGGGCGAAGCAAGCTTTGGAGAGCGAGAGGAAGTGAATTTCGTACTCTCATCGCAACTCAATGATAATTGGTCAGTCCGTACGCAAATGCAACGCGACTTGGGCGAAGACGGCGGTACATTGTTTGCCGGGATCAGTATGACCTATGAGGATGAGTGTTTTAAGTTTACTGCGGATGCTCGGCGGAGTTTTACAAGAGATGCGGATTTCGAGCCTTCGGACGACCTATTGTTTCGGCTGACCTTCAAACATCTCGGTTCTGTCACGACGTCTGCAAACTAGTGTATGGATTTAAAGAAATGATATCCTTGCGTTCCGACATCTCGTCGAACCTACAAGACAGAAATTATGGGCAATGCCAAGAGACGGAATCCGGACACTTTCTTTCCATGCTCAATATTTACAACCAAACGGTCGGTACATGAGACGCTCCAGAATTCGGAATCAAACCGGACGTTTTATTGCCTTTTTGGCTCTATCATGCCTTCTATACGTTTGGGAAATCCAACAGGGGCACGCTCAGAATGTGCTCAGGATAGCCGCCGTCGTCAATGACCGCGTGATCTCGGCACTCGACGTAGTCAACCGCATGAAGTTCGTCATTTGGTCGACTGGTGTGCCAAATACACCGGAAAACCGGCGGCGTTTGTCATCGCAAATTCTCCGCAACCTTATTGACGAGGAACTCCAATCCCAAGAGGCGGACCGTCTCAATGTTAAGGTCAACGACAGGGATGTCGACGGCGCCTTTTCAAATATTGCCAAGCGAAACAAAATGAACGCCAAGGGGCTGTCCAACATATTGAACCGAAGTCGTGTCCCCGAAAGCACCTTACGACGCCAGTTGCGTGTGCAGATCGCGTGGGGCCGCGCCATATCTCGACGACTCCGCCGCGATGTAAAGGTCAGTGATGAAGAAGTCGACGGTGAAATCGAGCGCACCGAAACTCAAAGAAACAAACCACGCTACCAGGTTTCCGAAATTTTTCTTTCGGTCGATGATCCAGACCAAGACGAACAGACACGCCTTGCTGCAACCCGGCTCGTAAAACAGATACAGGACGGTGCGGATTTCTCAGCCCTTGCGAGTGCATTCTCGCAGAGCACCAGCGCCCCTTCAGGTGGTAATCTTGGGTGGATACAGGCTGGCAGGTTTAGCCGTGAATTGGACGATGCGTTATTGAAACTGGAACCGAAACAAATTTCGCAGCCAATTCGTACGCTTGCAGGCTATTATATTTTGCTCCTTCGGGACCGCCGTGTGCCCGAAAATGAAGTATCCGGGAAGACGGTGGTCGATTTGCATCAGATCGTTCTGCCCGAAACAAGTGCGGCCGATGCACCCGCGCAAAAAGCGCTCGCAGAGGATATCCGCGCCGCGCTGACCAGTTGTGACGACCTCCCCAGTATGATCCAGCAGATTGGGACTCCGGAGAGTGGGCCCCTCGGTAAGATCAAGCTTCAAGACTTG
>JAJFJB010000111.1 GCA_021774435.1 Alphaproteobacteria bacterium | reverse complement strand
ATGGCTTATTTCCACAGCCCGAACGTGACGCGCACGGTCAAGGTCGCGCCGTCCTGCGTCGATGCGGACCATCCCGAGAAATACAAGCCAACCCTGTACGCCGATCTTATCCGGGAGTTCTACAACGCGAACTATTTTCATCAGGAAGGTCACGGCAAGACAGAGATCCGCAACCGGTACGACTGAGTTCTTTCCCTGAAAGAGCGTTCCCGTCGGCAGCGAACTCCCCTATCCTGTCTGACCGATCCTGTTCCCGTTCGCCGAAAGATCCTGCATGAGCGATGTCCCCCTTATCGAACGTATCGAATTCACCGTATTCGAAATTACTGTCGAGAACATGACAACCGATCCGGCGGGATTCGGGATCGCGTACGCGCCGGGGCGCGCCGACCCGCAAACTCGCTTTGGCCTGAGAATTTACGCCGATAACGGCGCGATCGGCGAATACGTGCCAGGGCGCGGCAGGGCCCGGGTCATCAAATCGGCGTGCGAGGCGCTGTCCCATTCTCTGATCGGCAAACCGGCGCTGCAGCGCGAGCGGCACTACCGTGCCCTGCGGGGCATGACCAAGCATATCGGCGAGGTCGGCATCGGCGCGCTCGACATCGCGTTGTGGGATCTGGCGGGTAAACATTACAACGCGCCGGTCGCGGAATTGCTCGGCGGCTACCGAGAACGGCTTCCCGCCTACGCCAGCACAATCCACGGCGACAGGGAGCCAAAGGGTCTGTCCAGTCCGGAAGCGTATGCCGACTTTGCGGAACGTTGCTACGAACTAGGTTACCGCGCCTACAAAATGCATGGCTGGTCCGGCGATGTCGAAGAGGAAAGCGCCATGATCCGCGCCGTCGCCAAACGCGTCGGCGACCGCATGGCGGTGATGTATGACAGTTCCGGACATCTGAAAACCCTTGCCGACGCCATTCAACTCGGCCGGGTTTGCGACGAATGCGATTTGTACTGGCTGGAAGACCCTTACGCCGATGGCGGGATCTCGATCCATGGCCACCAGATGCTCAAGAAGAACATCCGCACGCCGATCCTGATCACCGAGTTCGTCCGCAACCTGGAAACCACGACCGACCTGATGGTCGCCGGCGCGACGGATTTCGGCCGCGCCGACCCCGATTATGACGGCGGCCTGACCGGCTGCCACAAGGTCGCCGTCGCGGCGGAAGGGCTCGGCATGGACGTGGAAATCCATTCCTGCGGGCCGGCCATGCGGCATCTCATGGCCGCCTGCCGAAACGCCAATTATTACGAGGTTAATCTGGTCCATCCGGATTGCCCCAACGCCTGGTCTCTGCCCTTCTACACCGGCGATTATTCCGACCAACTGGAATGCGTCGACGCGGACGGCTGTGTCGGTGTGCCGAAGGGCCCGGGCTTCGGCGTCGGCTATGATTGGGATGCGATCAATCGCGCGGCCCTCGAAACAACCGTCATTAAATAAGGACATCTCAACATGGCCGACACATTAGGCATGGACCCCGCGCGCATTGAGCGGCTTCGCAGCCCCGAGCGCCTCGAATATTTCCATCCCGACAGGATCTGGGAGGTCTTGAAGCCAGCGCCGGATTGCACCTTGATCGACATTGGGTCCGGCGTCGGGTTTCTCACCCTGCCCTTCGCAGATCGCTACCCGCAGTCAAAGGCATATGGTTGCGATATTCTGGAGGGCATGGTCGGACTGTTACGGGAAGACGCGGCCGAGCGCGGCCTTGGGAACCTCGAAACGGTCCTGATGCAGCCGAATAGCGTGAACCTCCCCGACGATACCGCTGACTTCATTGTCATGGGCCAGCTTCATCACGAGTTGGATGTGCCCGAACCGCTGATGTCAGAATGCAAGCGCTTGCTCAAGCCTGGCGGCACCATTGCAATTATCGATTGGGCAGACGCGGATAACGGAAAAAGCCCGCCCGTCGGACGCCGGGTTCCCGTGGCGGACATGCAAGCGCAACTAGAAGACGCCGGATTTGGCGATATTCAAACGCATGATGTCTATGAATTCCATACATTCATGACAGGAGTTGCGTAACTTGCCATTACGGCGCTTTCACGGCTGAAGCGCGACGGCGTTATTTCGCTTTAATGTTCTTTGACCACCGGATTGGCGAAAGGCCGGACGTATTTTACCGCCGTTTCTCTGTGCAGCCACACGCCTTCCTCATTCACGGAAACAAGCGGTGTATATTCGTCCGCGTATAGCGCCGTCCTGACGGCATCCCTGCGGTTGTCGAGCAAGAACAGTTGAAATTGGTCTGGCCCCGTTCGTGCCACGGTCACCGCATGGATTCGCGTATCACCTCGAATCCGCAGCCCGGTAATACGCAAATCTTTCGCGGCGAACCCCAATTCCCGCAAAAGCACGTATTTGGCGACAGAAGCGCAGTCGCAATCGCCACCTTCAGCCAGAAATATCCGCGGATGTTTCCATTCGTTTGCCGTGTCGGTCACATAGGGGATCGCGTTGATCAACGCATTGATCAGGGTAAGCTGATGCAACTTTGGTTCACCCTGAACGCGTTGCAGCCGGTCTCGCCATTTCGCAACGATCGGGAATCCGTCTTTTACGGCACGCCGCAGAAAACGCATGGCGCTGCTCCGAGCCGTCTGCTTGGTATAATTCCGCTCCTTGTCACCAAACGGCCAACGCTCCAGATCCGCCGTCATGCGACTCGGAAGATCAACAAGATCATTGGCGAAATCGGTATGCAAATTCACTGACGGGACCGCGCTAAAGAGCAGGAATAGCGCAAAATACGTGGTCCACTTCAACGGGTCCTTCGGAGTCGCGGGTTCAAGCGTTTGCAATGAAAACCTACATGCCGTGAAAGCTTGATCCGTACCAAGGCCGTGCACACCTCGCTATGATCGATATCAATTCCGCAGCGGACATGCGTTGGTTAGACCACTAGCCGGAGAACCTCGATCTCCTCTGTCCGGCCCTTCACTTCGAAGTCGCCGACGCGTTGCATTTCAAACCTGCCGTCAAGTCCATCGGCGGTTTCTTGACTCAGCAAGACAACTATTTCCGCGTCCGGCGCGACCTCCTTGCCCAGCGATTCAATTCGCTGGCAGGTATTCACCGTATCGCCGACAATCGTATAATTTATGCGGCCCGGCGACCCAATATTGCCCACCACAACATCGCCCGTGTGAATCCCAATGCGCAGGCGCACCAGGGAGAACCCATTCGATTTTCGTGTCTCGTTTTCTTCCGCGACGGCCTTAGCGATCGCGACGGCCGCGCGGCACGCACGCTGTTCGGTATGTTCCTGATGTTCCGGTGCACCCCAGAACGCCATCAGCGAGTCGCCGATGAATTTGTCGATGGTTCCGGCTTCCACCTCGACACAGGCACCGAGTTGCGTGAAATGATGATTCAGAAACGTTGCCACCTCGGACGCCGACTGGTTCTCCGATGTCGCCGTATACCCCACGATATCGGTAAACATGACAGTGACCCTGCGATTTTCCGAAATAACGGCACCCTCCGCGCGCATCAGCTTTGCGACCAAGGCACGCGGAACGTAAGTTTCGAACAATCTTAAACCAGAGAGCATCGTATTGAACGCCGTCGCTTCGTCGTCGAGTTCCTTGATCCGGCTCGGCGGCAGAACCTCGATATCCTTGAGATCGAAATCGCCAATCTTCAGCGCGTTCACCGAAACAGCCCGAATCGGTTTCGCGAGCAGGCGGCCGACGATTATTGCCGCAATCACCGCAAACAGCGCCACGGCAAAGCCGCCGAGCGCAGAGGTTGCCAGCCGCTGTATCTCGGCGTTCAGATCGGACGCTTCCGCCCACATGCCAATTGCCCAGGGCACCTCACCGTAATGATTAAGCCATTTGTAAATCGCGACATATTCCAAATCGCCTTCCTCGGGGCCAAGCTCGATACTGACGACATTGACATCTCCCGCCGCCGCCTTCTCGAAACCCGGCACCGTATTCCCCTCCCACAAGGCACCGAGGACAATATCGCCGATATGTTGGATCGTGACCGCGGGGCTGGCCGCCGACTGCAAAGAGCTATCGCTGATCAGATTCGGGTGGGCGAGCACATTGTTGGGGCCGTAGAGTATAAAGGCCGTCGCCAGGAAACTGTCGGACCCGTTGTCAAGTGACGTACTGAGCAACGCGCTCGTCTCGTCGGCAAGTTGCGACAGTTCCGTCGTCGAAATGCCCGAAGCCAGATAGCCGATAATCTTACCGTCTCGCCGCAAGGCACGCTGTAGGGTGATGAAGGTTTCACCATGCTTGTAAATTAGGTCGCCCCAGATCGTGCCGTCCGCGCCGTGCAACTTGGCACGCCTCTCAATGTTCTCCGGTTCTTTACTGAGGTCTTCCTCAACGACACTAATTGCGCCGTTCGGGCCGCGCCGTGCCCCATACAGATGCAAAGAAAGATCGACGACGATCACGCGATCCACCTGCGGCAAGGGCGCCAACGCGCCGGTAAGGAGTGACAAGAGGCGCTCCTTGTCGGAGATACTGTAATGCCCTGCTTCGATTTGCGCGGCAATAAACTCAATCTGCTCGCGCACCGGATTGAGATGGCTCGCGATATCTTTTTCCACCGTACTCAGGATAAATCCGGCTTTTTCGTTCAAAAGATCGAAGGTATTCGCACGCGTGACCCATAACTGGATCACCAAGACCGACAGAACCGCGAGTGCAACCAGGAGCCCAATACTGACGGCGAGCATAACCGAGATCCGCAGGCGAATGCGGGCTTCTCCGGCACGCACAGGCGCAAGGCCTCCTGCTTCTCTTGCGGTCGCCATAGTCTCAGATTTCCCGTTCCGGCTTCTATGCGACGATGTTGGGCTGAGTCGCCCTGTTCAGACAAGAGGAGCCAATCACCAACGCATAAAGCATTCGCCTATGAACGCGCGAATAAATTTAGAACAAAACAATGCTTGAAAAGGGCGAGCGCAGGCGTTCAGGCGTTATCGTCGTCGATTACGGTATAGCCTTCGCAGCCGGTATAAAACGCATGGTCCGGCGAGGTTGGGTAGCGTCGGCAAACTTGCGGACGCACCTCATAGATACGACAATAATATTCCGCGCGGCCACGGCGTTTGCGCACAAACGGACAGCGCGTCGTTTCCCGGCCGCTTACGACACTGCGCGACAAACCACCTTGACGCGCGCCAGGTTCGCCTTCCCAAGAAACGTATTTCAAGACCTGAGGGGCCTGTGCTTCCCAAAGCGCTATATCCGCCTCGACCACGGGTAGCCACCCCGCCCCTTCCAGGCAGCATTTTCCGCACGCGGTGCAGCGAAATTCTGCAGGTTCATTTTGGACGGGGCCGGCCATAATCTTCTCCGCATCGCTCAAATGCGATCACTGTAGAGCATAGCGGGTGTTTCCTGTCAGAGTCTTAACCGCCTATCACGGGGAGATCTCTCGCCGAATTCTTCTCCAAACCACCGACAATGCAAGCACCGCGACGGCGTACTATGTGTTCAAGGTTTTCAACATTAAGACAAGCGTTCCGGCATCGGTACTCTTTGCGATTTCGGCAAAATTGCGCTCGATTTGCGGACCGTAAATTTTCCACATCCGCGCGCGCAAGCGCTTTCCCTTCGCGGTGATACGCAACATTTTGCCCCGGCCGTCGGCCTCGTACGCGAATTCCTTAACCAGCCCTTCGTCGATAATGCGCCGCAGCATTCTGGAAAGATTGGACTGCTCGAATAGGAGCCCGTTTTCCAATTCAAAAGGCCGCATCCCATTATCCGACCGTTCCAATTCCCAAAGGACATCGTACCAGCGCAGCGGCGGTAGTCCCGCCTCCTTCAGCGCTTTCTCCATTGTCCGATGGACAGACCGATAGGCCAGGTTCAACGCGACCCATAGAGCGGTTGATTCCGGCGTCGCAATTTTCACCGCGGGCAAATCTGCACTTGTCTTCATAGTCCAGGTTTCCGGTTGCATCCTTCGTTCCATTGATATAGATGCATTTTCATGTAAATAATATAAGCAATTCGTTCATTCGACAGATATGTCGCGTTTTGAATTTCGGCCGTGGGGGCACTCGAAAGGTTTGCGCAAGGGTCAGCGCAAACTCGCCGGGGACAGTTCGAACTGCAAACAATGGAAGAGGCGAATATGACTTCGATTTTCACAGGGTTCAGAGCAGCCGCTCTTGGTATTTTTCTTTGCAGCACTTGTTGGTCGCTTGCCGCATCCGCAGCCGAGACCTTCAAGTTCGACAAAGGGCACACGGAAGTCCGGTTCCTTTGGAACCACGTCGGGCTATCGACCCAATCGGGCGAATTCCGCAATGTCGACGGCTCGGTAATGTTTGACCGTGAAAAGCTCGGCAACAGCAAAGTCGATGTAACAATAAAAAGCGCCAGCATTGATACCGGCGTGGAAAGGCTCGACAAGCACCTGAAAGGGACCGACTTCTTCAACGTCGAAAAGCATCCCGAGATCACATTCAAGAGTACCGCTGTTCGGCAAACTGGGGTCGATCGCGGCATCGTCACCGGTGACCTTACGATGAACGGTGTCACCAAACCCGTATCCTTGGCCGTGTCGTTGCTGTTCCAGGGCGACCATCCGCTGGCGCCCTTCATCAAGGCCTATGCCGGTGCGCCCTATGTCGCGTTCTCCGGCAAAACGGAAATCCTGCGCTCCGATTTCAATCTCGGGAAATTCGCACCGCTGACATCGGACGCGATCGAGATCGTGATCGAAACCGAAATGCGGAAAACCGCGCCTTAAAGGGCCCGGCAGCGCCGGCTTGGATGTCGGCGCATCTTTCCCCTTCACGCATTGGAGTGCTCCGGCATGGCGCTCACGAATGACGACCGACGCTACGGTGCGATCGCCAAATCCTTTCATTGGGGTGCCGTCGTATTGTTCATTGGCTTGTTCGGCCTGGGCTGGGTCATGACCGACCTGCCCTTGGGTGCCGAAAAGTTCAAGCTGTACAACCTGCACAAATCCGTCGGGGTGACTCTAATGGCGCTGATGCTCTTGCGGCTGATATGGCGCACCGTCTCGCCCCCACCGCCCCTGCCCGGCCGCGTCTCCGACGCCATGCGGACAATGGCGACCGTCGGGCACGGAGCGCTCTATTTGGCGGTTTTTATCCAAATCGGCATTGGCCTGGTGCATTCCTGGTCGGCGAATTTCCCGGTCATCATATTTGAGCAATTCACGATTCCCAGCCTGACGCCGCCGAGCGAAGCCATGAAGGAAATCCTGGGGGCCGTACATTTTTGGGGCAGTTGGGTTCTCCTTGCCCTCATCGCGGGGCATATCGGGGCGGCGCTCTACCATCATATTATTCGTCGGGACGATGTGCTGAAGCGCATGATCCCAGGACTTAAAATATGAGCAGACTGAAGTTCGCAGCGAGGGTCCTCGTCGCTTCACTGTTTCTCCTGCTGGAACTCCCACTGGCGGCGCATGCGGCATCGAACTGGACTGTCGAGGCGGGGAGCCGGCTCGGCTTTATCGCGACACAGGGCGGCGTCCCCATAGAAGGCGACTTCGAACGGTTCGATGCGACGATCACATTCTCTGCCGACAATCTGGCGGCCAGTGCGGTCGACGTGACGATCGACATCGCGAGTGTCAACAGCAAGAGCAAGGACCGGGATAGTGCTATCGTTGGGCCCGGTCTGTTCGACACCGCCAAATGGCCCACGGCTGCGTTCAAAACCGAGGCTTTTCACAGCACCGGAGCGGGGCAATTTGCCGTCGACGCTGTTTTGACCATGCGGGGTATAAACCGCCCTGTCACAATGCCCTTCACCCTGGTCATCAAAAAACACCCGAGCGAGGCGGGCCATCGGCAGGCCTTGGCAAAGGGGCGCTTCACCGTGAAACGTCTGGATTACGGTATCGGCCAGGGAGCATGGAAGGATACATCGGTTGTCGGGAACGACGTCATCATCTTCCTTGACCTGAAAGCGAAGCGAAAAATTGAATAGGCGCCGGTTGCGTCAATTCTATCCGGTGAAAACGAACCGCGCCCCCTACTTCACGGTCCGGGGCGTCCATTTCTTCCATTCGCGGCCATCTTCCGACCGAATCACTGTCTTCGGTTTCTCCTTGCGTTCCGCCAAAAAGAATTTCGCAATATCGTCGAACGGAATTTCCGTTTCTTCCCCCATATTCGCCGCAAGAACGTAGATCCGATGCGCCCGAACCAGCTTGGACAAATGGTCTGTCGAATGATGACCGAACCGGCCCCACAGCCGTTGCAGGAAATCCACCACTTCCGGCGGCGGTTCCACATCCGGCATTTCCGGGCGACCCAATTCGAATGCTCTATAGACGTTAGGTTCTATGGGTCCTAACGACCTCGCCACAAAGGTGGCGGGCATCAATTTCCGCCCGTGATAGGTCGCGGCGTAATGGCCCTGCGCGAGCCACAGCATGCGCTGTAGTTTCTGCGCCTGAAGATAGCTGTCTTCAAACCGTGCCTGCTCAACAAACCAGAGCGCCACATCAAAACAAGATTCAGTTGCCGAGGATGGCATACCGCGAACAGAGCTCCCCTTGATTGCCGTGACGAACATAATACCTTAGAACGCCACAAATCGTTAAGACCTCGTGCGGCAATTGCAGACAAATTCGCACCAGAATACGAGATTGGGAGTCGTGCCATGGAAATGTCAGGCGAATATACGATCACAGCGCCACGCCAGGCGGTCTGGGATGCACTGAACGATCCCGAAATTTTAAAGGCGTGCATACCCGGATGCGACACCTTGGAAAAAACGTCGGATACGGAAATGTCCGCGACCGTTACGGCAAAAGTAGGTCCGGTCAAAGCAAAGTTCAAAGGTGAGGTAACACTAAGCGAAATTGACCCGCCAAACGGCTACCGTATTTCCGGCGAAGGCAAAGGCGGTGCGGCGGGTTTCGCCAAAGGTGGCGCAAAAGTGACGCTGAGCGACGCCGAAGGTGGCGGCACGCTGCTGGAATACACTGTTGACGCAACGGTCGGGGGTAAACTGGCGCAAATTGGTTCCCGATTGATCGACGCCACCGCAAAAAAAATGTCCGGCGAATTTTTTGGTGCATTTGCGGAAAAAGTCGCTGTCGAACCCGAAGAAATTGTCCAGGAAGAGGGCCAGGAAGCCGCGCCGGAAACAACGCCGCAACCGGAGACAAAAACCGAGCGCGACCCGTACGGCCGGCGCTGGAAAGGCTACAGTCCCATGACCTGGTTCAGCGGCGGCATTCTGGTGCTCATGCTGCTATATGCCGGTTTCAAATATATAACCGGTCCTTAAGGTCGAGATTCCTTGACCTGATCGCCCCACGATATCAAACTCCCTTGGCGGGACGATGGAAGATCTGTCGAACCCGAAAGGATCAGCAAACGAACCTTGATCGGGAATCAATTCCGATCGAGCCAGGGAGGGTAGCGAATGGCTGTCACCGTATCCATGACGGTGAACGGCAAGGCGGTTTCGG
>JAJFJB010000012.1 GCA_021774435.1 Alphaproteobacteria bacterium | reverse complement strand
AATCGGGGTAGGGCGTTTCGGTATCGATGCGCTCTGACATGCCAAAAACATATTCATGGAAGGTTTCCAGTTCTCCCGCACCGAATACATCCTTGTGACTGGCGAGAATTTGTTCGACGAGGGTGGTCCCGGATCGCGGCATACCGACGATGAATACCGGCCGCTTGTCCGCATCACCCCAATTTTTCGTACGATCTAGAAACGCCGCGCTATAGGCCTCTATGAGGCGCCCAAAATAGGACGTGCATAATTCCGTATCAAAGATGACATCCTTGAGGTCATTGCCCGCTTGATAATGTGTAAACGCGCTGTCGATATCGCCCGCTTGCTCAAAAATGGTCGCCACGGTGAAGTGGAGTTTCTTGCGGTCCAAAGCAGAGGCTTCCCCTTGCGTCAGAAGGACCAATGCCTGCTTGAATATCTCATCATCAACGGTAATAGCCTTGTTGCTCGCCAAGAAGCGGTAGGCGCTCGCATGCGTGGGATCTATTTCCAAAGTGTCGAAGAAAAACCGATTTGCTTCTTCAAGGGCACCTTCCTCCTGGAGATTGCGGCCGAGAGCGAAGTGGGCGGCTGCGGAGTTGGGCGCAAGCATCAGGGCGCGCTTAAACGACTTTAGCGCGGCCTTGGTGTCGCCGACACCGGTTTGCGCCTGACCAAGTACAAGAAGGGCTCTCGGCGACTCTCCTCCAAGAGAAAATGCGCGTTCCAGGATGTCTATGGCATCCTCGTAACGGTGCGTACTGGCGAGTGCGACTGCGAAATCGATACATATTGCTGGATCTTCTTCCTGATCTCGGTCGATGTCTTCCAAGAACGAAATGGCCTCAGCAAAGCGTTCGCGTGATACCAGAAGACGTCCAAGTTTGATCTTCAGGTCGGACCGTTCCGGCTTTGCAGGGACGGCACGCTGAAATGCAAGAATTGCTTCATCGTCTTCGCCAATCCGGTGGCACAGATTTCCGTATATCTCGTCGATACGGTTGCTCCGACTGCTGCCCGGTTTGGTAAATTGGTACAACGTGCCAACGGTCGCGCTGGTCAACTTTACCGCCAGTTTTAGCACGCGCCGTTGCTGGTGTTTAAAGGCGGCCGCGAGACCGCGTCGGCACAGATCGACGCCTATGTCTTTTTGACCCTTGGATATCTTAATCGTTCCCAAAGCCAGCAATGTCTCGAAATTCGCTGGATCATTATGAAGTGCTTTTTCCAGAGCGCCTTCTGCGTCCTCTAATCGGCCGGCTGTGCGGTAGGCGTTCGCGAGCATTCGTCTGTACCCGACATGTGTGCGGTGCAGAGCGACGGCGCGTTCGAGAGCCGGAATGGCAGCGGTAGTATCGCCGCACTTCAATGCGGTCGCACCGTGCAAGTACCAAGCGCTGGGCTGTTCGGGATGCTGTTCCGTTAGGGTTCGGCACGCGCGTTGCGCATCATCCAATTGACCACTTTTGAGGATGCGCGATGCGGAATCTACGAGCGATTGGAATGAATTTTCTTGGGGTGCCGGGGCTGATAGCGCTGTTGACACTTTTCTTGTCTCCTATGACACGAGGCACTGCACATGTTCTGCATTAATACTGTCACGAACGATTTTTATTTGCGAGATCATTATAGAGAGATGATTAAAAAAATCAAGCTAAGTTATTGTTAATAAAACATAAATTATAATTTTATGTAAAATTTATAAAGATTTATAGTGCTTTTTACGAGTATTTTCTTTTAATTCTATTTTAAATAAAAATAAATTTTTTATTCATTTAAAAAATATATTTACTTAATAAATCTACAAAAAACGGAAATATAACAAATAATACAATGCGATAGTTCTTGACAAAATCGTGATTTATTACTTTAATCCGAATGCATCCTCACCAAGAAGCTACGTGAGATCGACAGAGTTTCCACTAGATCTGTTCAAAGATAAGGGCGGATTTCTAAGCAAACACAAAGCTTATTAAGGAGTGTCAATATGCTTCGTAAACTTACGAGTAAGTTCCTCAAAGACGAGTCCGGTGCAACCGCTATCGAATACGGCCTGATCGCCGCGCTTGTTTCGGTTGCCGCGATTACTGCCCTGGGTCAGATGGGTACAGCGCTGGTCGACATCTTCGGTACTGTCGAGACCGAGTTGACGGCTGCTTCTGTATCCGCATCTGGCTCTGGTGGTGGCAGCACCGGGTCCACGGGTTCGACTGGCAGCACAGGTGCTGGCTAATCGTCCCGGCTCGCGTTTGACGGTTGATCGGGCACTACGAGTATAGTGACCGGTTGGCCAGCGGAGAAACCGGGGCGGCGGCAACGTCGCCCCGGTATTTCGTTCCGACCTTTAGTTTCTGACATTTTAAGACTGGTGTGATCGCGAATG
Source organism: Alphaproteobacteria bacterium (assembly GCA_021774435.1). Lineage (GTDB taxonomy): Bacteria > Pseudomonadota > Alphaproteobacteria > UBA8366. Next base: position 3,578 of record JAJFJB010000012.1, on the reverse strand, counting down.
TTCACCGATCCTTACAGCGAGTCCGTGGCTGCGGGCTTTGCGCTCAGCCCTCTCCTGCGCAATGCCATCGTCGTCATATTTGCGGGGCTTCTCGCGGCGGCGGCGATTACGGATCTGCGTCGGTTCATTATTCCAGATGCCATTGTTGTCGGCCTGCTCGCCCTATGGCCGATCTGGGTTGTGATGAACGGCCCGGGTCCTATTGGCTTTGTTCTACTGGGGGCAGCCGCGGTATTTCTGCTCGGCGTCGCCCTCTTCGCATTCGGGTTTATGGGTGGCGGCGACGTCAAGCTAATGACGGTTCTTGCCCTATGGGCGGAACCAGCCGGTGTGCCGACATTCCTGTTTTTCACCAGTCTCGCCGGGGGAGTGCTGTCAATTTGTTGGATGCTCCCCCTGCGTCATCTGGTTGCTCCTGTCATTGGATGGACGGAAGGGCAACGGGATAACAAACAGATTCCATATGGCGTGGCTATTGCGGTTGGCGGCTTCGCCATCGCTCAACGCCTTTGGGTCAATTAAGGAGATTAGCAGATGCGCGCGCGAACTCTAATTTTGGCGGCCTTTGCGGTAATCGCCGCCGGCGGAACGTTTTATCTGGCGCAAAACTGGATCGCCGAGCAACGAGGCGCATTGACCCGTGTGGCCAAGAAAAAGGCGCCAAAGCCGTCTCCAACCGTACTGGTCTTGGTCGCGAGTAAGGAACTGCCGTCGGGTCAGTTTATTAAGGAAAAAAGTCTGAAGTGGCAGCAATGGCCAAAGAAAGGCGTTTCCGAAGCCTATTTCATAAAGGATATGTCGAAGCGCAAGAAGGGTAAATCCGATCCTGAAAAGCTGCGGAAGGCTAAAAATAGGGGGGAAAAGGCGAAGCGCAGCGGTCCAGAGAAAGTTCGAATAAGCGATTTTGTTGGTGCCGTCGTCCGCTCCAAGGTCATGCCCGGGGAACCGATTACGGACGGTCGAATCGTCCGTCCCGGCGATCGTGGTTTTCTCGCCGCCGTCCTGCAGCCAGGCACACGGGCGATTTCCGTACCGATCAATGCGACAACCGGTATCGCCGGCTTCGTCTTTCCTGGCGATAAAGTCGACATGCTGTTGACCCACTCTATTCAACAAGGAAATGGCAATGGGGCGCCGCGCCGCGCGACGGAAACGGTGCTGAGCGATATTCGGGTTCTGGCGGTCGATCAGCGGACGGACGACATACAGGGCAAAGCAGTTGTCGCTAAAACTGCGACTCTGGAAGTCACCCCAAAGCAGGCGGAAGTGATCGCTGTTGCCAGTGAGATGGGGCGGCTCTCGCTATCGCTGCGCAGTCTCGCCAAAAAAGAGGAAGAGATCTCTCAAATCCGCAAGGCGCGGACATTCACTTGGGATACGGAAGCGAGCTACTTAATCCCAAGAAAGAAAGATAAAGAGAAGACCCATGTGGTGAAGGTCTTTCGCGGTGGGTCCGGTTCGGCCCGGCAGTTCGCAAAGGACCCAGCCGGTGGCTACAGCCTAGCGGAGGGCGCGAAAATTCAGCCCGCCGCGCAGACGGCGACTGGAACCGTCTCGGCACCAAAAAATCTAATCGGGAAGGTAAAACCATGAAACGGCTCTTCGCCACATTGATATTTATCGTCGTCTCCGCGACACAGGCCACGGCAACGACCGAACCGCCGCGCTTGCGGATCGTCGATGCCGATCCGGAACCGGTGACGCTTGAAGCGAATAAGGGGCAGCTGCTGCGTCTCGTCCGGCCCGTAGACACCGTCTTCATTGCCGAACCGGGGATCGCCGACGTTCAATTGAAATCGCCGACGCTGATCTACATTTTCGGGCGTCGCCCTGGCGAGACGACGTTGTTCGCCGTGGATAAGCGCGAAATGGTCATTCTGAACACACGGGTGGTCGTTGCACATAACCTGACGCGGTTAAAGGACATGATCCGTGGCATTCTTCCCGATGATTTGATCGATGTCCGGTCGGTTGAGGGAACGGTTGTGTTGACGGGCGCCGTATCCAGTGCCGAACAAGCGGAAGATCTGCGCCGTCTCGCGACCCGCGTTCTTGGCGAAAACGATGAGGTAATTAACCGCGTCCGCGTGACGGGGCCGAACCAGGTCAATTTGCGGGTTCGGGTTGCCGAGGTGAGCCGCGACGTCAACAAAGAGCTTGGCATTAACTGGGATATATTGCGGACTGCGGGCGATCTCGCCGTAGGAATTGCGGTCGGTAATCCAGCTGGCGCTGCAGGTGCGCTCGTCGCGCAGGCTGCCACGGCGAGTAGCATTTCAGCGAGTTTCAGCAACGGCGTCGTGGATATTAATGCCCTGGTCGACGCTTTGGACGATGAGGGGTTGATCACACTGTTGGCGGAGCCAAACCTGACCGCGATGTCGGGCGAGACCGCCAGTTTCCTTGCTGGCGGTGAATTTCCGATACCGGTGCCGGGGGATGACGGGGCGATTACGATTCAGTTCAAGAAGTTCGGTGTCAGCTTGGCCTTTACCCCGACGCTTCTCGGCACGGGGCGTATCAATATGCGGGTTCGCCCGGAGGTCAGCCAGCTTTCCGATGCCGGTGCGATTCAGATCGCGGGTTTCACCGTACCGGCTCTGGCAACGCGACGCACCGAAACGACGGTGGAACTTGGAAGCGGTCAGAGCTTCGCGATCGCCGGTTTGCTGCAAAATACGACAAACCAGACCGTGGAAGAGTTTCCGGGCTTGGCGCAACTGCCGGTCATCGGGCCGCTGTTCCGCTCGACGAAGTTTCAGCGCGCGGAAAGTGAACTGGTCATCATCGTGACGCCGTATGTTGTTCGGCCCGTCAATACGCAACTGGCATCGCCGACCAATGGCTTCGTGCCGCCGCACGACACGGAACGGATTCTTTTCGGTGCCAACTATCGCACGGCACCAAAAGGCCCGGCATCGCCGCCGCTTGGTCGCAATGGTGTGCCCGGCCTGGTTGGCCCCGTCGGCTTTATTCTGGAGTAGGGAGGTGAGCATGCGATTGTTAACGGTATTTATTGCAGTGGCCGTACTGGCTGGCTGCAAGGCGACCGCGGACCGGCCTGTAGTTGAATACACCCAAGAGAACAAGGTCGAGTTGGTTCGTTTCGAGCACGAGGTCATGTACCGAAACGGTAGCCGAGACCCGTCGGGCGCGGAACGCGGGAAGCTCAACGCGTTTCTCCGGGATATTCAAGTCGGTTCTGGCGATGTCGTTCTCCTAGATGGCGGGTCGCCGGAACAGCGCATCGCGCTGGGCGCTCGCCTCGCATACCAGCACCTCACCGTGCAGCAAACTGGTGTCGACGGAACGCCTGGCCGTATCAACGTGCTTGTTGAGCGTTACATCGTCACGCCGCCGAATTGCCCCGATTGGAGCAAGCCGGTGGGAGAAGATTTCGAGAATACGCCGATGACGGGGTTCGGCTGCTCCAATACTGCTAATTTGGGGATGATGGTTGTGAATCCGCGCGATCTGATCAGGGGCAATACACCTGGACCGTCGGACGGCGAAGCGGTTTCCGCTGCGGTTAAGCGCTATCGCATCGGGAAGGTCAAAGAGCTGCTAAACGACGACAG
>JAJFJB010000110.1 GCA_021774435.1 Alphaproteobacteria bacterium | reverse complement strand
TACCCGGATTTTGCCGACGCCCTGGCAAACGCGGTTGCGGACGGGAAAGTGTCACGCGGCATTCTGATCTGCGGGACGGGGATTGGCATCGCGATGGCCGCTAATCGTCACAGAAATATCCGCGCGGCGACCTGTCACGATACGACTGATGCACGTTTGGCGCGTCAGCATAACGATGCGAACGTGCTGGCGCTTGGCGCGCGGACAATGGGACCGGAAGTCGCACAAGATTGCGTCCGGGTTTTCTTGAATACTTCGTTCGAAGGCGATACGAACCCCCGTCATGCACGGCGGATCGCAAAAATGTCTTGAACCGCGGTGGTCTTAGAATTCATTGATCGGAATGTGAACACGAAATGCCTCAAGAATCCGCCGCTACTCAAATGAACGAGTTGGACGATTTTTTCTCCGAGGATTTGGCGCGCGCCGACGCCGAGTTGCATGCCGCTTTGGCGGCGGAGTGCTGGCGTCAGCAGGACCAGATCGAACTTATCGCCTCTGAAAACATCGTCAGCAAGGCGGTGCTGGAAGCGGCGGGTTCCGTGCTGACGAACAAATACGCCGAAGGCTATCCTGGTCGGCGTTATTATGGCGGCTGTGAACATGTTGATGTTGCCGAGCGGCTTGCCATCGAACGAGCTAAGGAACTCTTCGGGTGTGGCTTTGTTAATGTGCAGCCGCATGCCGGCGCGCAGGCGAATGAAGCGGTATTCTTGGCACTTGTTAAGCCTGGGGATACGATCATGGGAATGTCGCTCGCTGCGGGCGGTCATCTCACCCACGGGGCGCGGCCAAACATCTCCGGCAAGTGGTTCGACGCCGTTCAGTATGGTGTGCGGCCCGACGATGCACTGGTGGATTTTGACGAAGTTGCCGCGCTGGCAGAGGAACATCGCCCAAGCCTGATTATTGCCGGCGGTTCGGCCTATCCCCGCGTCATCGATTTTGCGCGGTTTCGCGAAATCGCGGATTCTGTTGGCGCCTATTTCATGGTCGACATGGCGCATTTCGCCGGCCTAGTCGCCGGCGACGTACACCCCAGCCCGTTTGGTCATGCGCATGTTGTGACGACAACAACGCATAAGACGCTGCGCGGACCGCGCGGTGGCATGATCATGACGGATGATGAAGCGCTTGCGAAGAAAATCGACAGCGCGGTGTTCCCTGGTCTGCAGGGCGGGCCTTTAATGCATATCATCGCCGCAAAGGCCGTCGCGTTCGGCGAGGCCTTGTCTCCCTCCTTCAAGACCTATGCCAATGCGGTTGCGGAAAATGCTCGCGTGCTTGGCGAGACGTTGATCGAAGGCGGGCTCGATATTGTTTCGGGCGGGACGGACACGCATTTGGTGCTGGTCGATTTGCGTCCTCTTGGACTGACGGGCGACATCTCGGAAGTGAGCCTCGAGCGGGCCGGCATGACATGCAACAAGAACGGCGTGCCCTTCGATCCGGAGAAACCTTCGGTTACGTCAGGCGTTCGGCTGGGCAGTCCCGCCGGCACAACACGGGGGTTCGGTGCCGCGGAGTTTCGCCAGATTGGCGAAATGATCGTCGAGGTGCTCCAGGGGCTAGCGGCGAGCAGGGAAGACAATAGTGCCGTCGAAGCGTCGGTCCGCGCGCGCGGTGCCGACATGTGCAAGCGGTTTCCAATTTATTCGGGTTTTTACGAGTGACCGGGGAGGTCTGGAATTATGCGGTGTCCATTTTGCGCCCATAACGATACGCAGGTTAAGGATTCGCGGCCGACGGAAGATAATTCCGCGATACGGCGGCGGCGATATTGCCCGAACTGTGGGGCACGTTTTACGACATTCGAACGGGTCCAGTTGCGTGAGCTCACCGTTCTCAAGAAAGGTGGTCAGCGCGAACCGTTCGATCGGGAAAAGGTCTTGCGCTCGATGCGGATTGCGCTACGGAAACGGCCAGTTGAGGAAGACCGGGTTGATCGGGTCGTCAACGGTATCGTGCGACGGCTGGAGAGTTCCGGCGAAGTTGAGATCGATGTCGACAGCATTGGTGAACTTGTCATGGAAGCCCTGCTAACACTGGATAAGGTCGCCTACATCCGTTTCGCGTCGGTCTATCGAAATTTCCGGGAAACGAAGGATTTCGAAGATTTCATCACCGGCGAACTTGGTGTCGAAGACGACTAGAACGGTCGACGATTACCATATGCGCGCGGCGTTGGCGCTTGCGCGGCGTGGCTTGGGTGTCGTTTGGCCTAATCCCGCTGTCGGCTGCGTCATCGTCAAAGAGGGGCAAGTTGTTGGTCGTGGCTGGACCCAGCCCGGAGGCCGTCCTCATGCGGAAAGCGAGGCGCTGCGCCGGGCCGGGCCGCAGGCAAAGGGAGCTTGCGCTTACGTTACTCTCGAACCTTGCAATCATTATGGCCAGACGCCGCCTTGCGCCCAGGCGTTGTTGGATGCAGGCGTGACGCGCGTCGTGACTGGCCTCGAAGACCCGGATCCCAGGACCTCAGGCGGCGGCCATGAGCGGTTACGTAACGGCGGCGTTGAGGTTGTCACGGACGTTCTTCGCGACGAGGCGATGTCGGTGAATGCCGGATTCCTTTCGCTGCTTCGGAGCGGGCGCCCCAGGGTAACGCTGAAAACAGCCACGACATTGGACGGCATGATCGCGGCGAGGGGCGGGGCCAGCCAGTGGATAACGGGGCCGCAGGCGCGGGCGCGCGGGCACGTTCTGCGGGCCACGCATGACGCGATTATGATTGGTATCGGCACAGCACTCGCCGATGCGCCGTCTCTGAGTTGCCGAATCTCGGGTATGGAGGATCGGTCACCCGTACGGATTATCGTCGACAGCAAACTGCGTTTGCCCCTTACGTCGACATTGGTTCAAACTGCACGGGAGATACCGACGTGGATCCTTACCTCGGTGCAAGGCGCCGCTGGTGACGAATATTCCGACTGCGGCGTGAAGGTAATGAAAATCAAAGCAGGTTCAGCGGGGAGCATTGTCATGCAGGCGGCGTTGGAAGCCCTTGGAAAAGAGGGCGTGACGCGGCTTTTGGTGGAAGGCGGCGGCACATTGGCCGGGTCATTGCTGGCCGCAGATCTGATTGACGATATTACGTGGTTTCGCTCCAACTCCGTTATGGGAGCAGACGGAATTTCTGCGGTTGCCGGCTACGGAATTTCCGATCCCAATCAAATGAAGCGCTTTAAACGGGTTGGAACTATGCCTGTTGGTGTGGATATGATGGAAAGGTATGAAAGAGCGTGACCTGTGACTGCGCGCAACTCTTTGCCATGGCGAACGCATTGATATTGCTGCTTTCGCAACGGCTCTGGAAAAAAGGATTCCGTTCTCGTGAAAAACGATGTGTTGGTGTGGGCCTACCGTTGGGTGGCTGCTATTGTAGCTAGATGTTTACAGGTTTGATCACCGATATTGGCGAAGTGCGCGCGGTAGAGAGGGAAACCGACGCGCGCTTTGTCATTGGCACCGCATACGATTTGGCCGCTGTCTCGATCGGCGCCTCTATTGCTTGTTCCGGGGCATGCCTGACGGTCGTTGAAAAGGGCGCGGATTGGTTTTCCGTTGATGTTTCGGCGGAGACTTTATCCTGCACGACTTTGGGTGAGTGGCAGGTCGGGCGGCGGATAAATCTAGAAAAGTCGCTGCGGCTCGGAGCGGAGCTCGGCGGGCATCTTGTTCAAGGTCATGTCGACGGTATCGCTCCTGTTACGGATCGCCGGCCCGATGGCGAGAGCATACGCTTTGAGTTTGAGGCACCAGCCGAGTTGTCTCGGTTTATAGCGCGGAAGGGGTCGATCTCGCTTGACGGCATCTCTTTGACCGTCAACGAGGTGGCGGGACGCCGCTTCGGTGTGAACATCATTCCCCATACGGCTAAACAGACAACCCTGGGCACAACAGAGCTTGGGCAGAAGGTCAATCTTGAGGTGGACCTGCTGGCTCGATATGTTGCCCGCCTACAATCGGATTAGATGCCGGGTGCGAGAGGCTGGGCGGGTTGGCGCCGTGGTTCCAAAAGCAGGTGAAGAAAATTGAGTTTTAAAGACTACAAATCCTCGGCAGAGGAACTGATCGAAGACGCCCGAAATGGCAGGATGTTCGTTCTTGTCGACGACGAGGATCGTGAAAATGAAGGCGACCTCGTCATCCCGGCACAGATGGCGACGCCGGAAATCATCAATTTCATGGCCAAACACGGGCGTGGCCTGATTTGCTTGGCGATGACCCGGGACCGCATCGATAAGCTAGGACTGACCTTGCTGCCGCAGCAGAATTCGAGCCGGCTTGCGACGGCGTTCACGGTTTCCATCGAAGCACGTGAAGGGGTGACGACCGGGATCTCGGCACCTGATCGTGCGCGCACCGTTGCCGTCGCTGTCGACCCGTCAAAGGGCGCTGCTGACATTGCGACACCGGGGCATGTATTCCCGCTGGTGGCGCAAGATGGTGGCGTGCTGGTACGCTCCGGCCATACAGAGGCGTCGGTCGACATCGCGCGCCTCGCCGGACTGAATCCCGCCGGCGTCATTTGCGAAATTATGAACGATGACGGCACGATGGCGCGCCGTGAGGATCTTGTTAAATTCGCCCAGTTTCATAACTTGAAGATTGGCACGATTGCCGATTTGATCGCCTATCGCCGCCGCCACGATCGCACGATTGAACTCGTCGCCGAAACAACGATGAACAGCGAGTTTGGCGGCGAATGGAAGCTCTATGTTTATGCGAACAAGATCAATTACGCGGAACATGTTGCGCTTGTTAAAGGGGATCTAGGGGACTCGGAACCGCCACTTGTTCGGATGCAAGCGATTAATCTCTTTAACGATGCTCTTGGCGCTCTGCGAACCGGAAAAGCTGGCGAACTTCAAGCCGCGATGCGGCAGATTGGCGAGACTGGCCGCGGTGTCGTTGTCGTGATCAGAGAAACCTATCCCACGATCATTTCGGATCGCGTCCATGCCGTAAATGACGAGCCGTCCCGCGTTGTGGTCGCCGACCCACGTGAACTGCGCGATTACGGAGTCGGGGCGCAGATCCTTCTGGACCTTGGCGTTCGCGACATGAGGCTGCTCTCCAATTCGCCAAAGAAACGCGTTATCGGGATCGATGGGTACGGTCTGAACGTCGTTGGGCAAGTTCCCATAGACCATAAGGAATAGGCGGATTTCCATGAATGAAACAAAGCCTCATATTCTGATTGTCGAGTCGCGGTATTACGATGAAATTGCCGAGGAATTGTTGTCGGGTACCGTTGCGGCGTTAGACGCGGCCGGCGCGACGTATGAAAGAATTGAAGTGCCGGGCGCCTTTGAGATCCCGGCGGCCGTCCGCTTTGCGGTTGAGGCCAGTGGCGGCGAGAAGGGGCCTTTTGACGGGTATGTTGGGCTTGGCTGTGTTATTCGCGGCGAGACCACACATTACGACTATGTCTGCCAGGAAAGCGCGCGGGGCTTGCAGAACCTCGCATTGCAATACGGCATCGCCATCGGTTACGGCGTCCTGACGACGGAGAACCGTGACCAGGCGTGGGTTCGCGCAGATAGGAAACAGGGCGACAAGGGTGGGTATGTTGCGAACGCTTGTCTTTCCATGATTGCGCTGCGACGGCAGTTCGGTCTGGGCTCGAAATGAGCCGTAAGGTGGCCTCTGTTTCGCGTGGCAAACGCCGGAGCGCTGCCCGTCTTGCCGCGGTCCAAGCGCTTTATCAGCTTGATATCGCCGGCGGCGTTGCGGAATCGGTTGTTGGTGAATTCAACCGCTACCGGCTTGGCGGAGAAGTCGAGGGCGCCCGCCTCATCGAGGCGGAACCGGAGCTTTTTGGTGATTTAGTCCTCGGCGTTACGCAAAGACGGGCAGAGATTGATGAACGTCTTGCAACCGTAATCAGCGAGGAATTACCGCTGGATCGCTTGGAGCTTTTGCTTCAAGCAATACTGAGGGCTGGTGCGTACGAGATATTGACCCGTCACGATATCGACCCTCCATTGACGATCAGCGAATATGTCGACGTGGCAAATTCGTTTTTCGTACGACGAGAGTCGACGGTTATTAATGGGATTCTCGACAAGCTTGCGCGTGAGGCGCGGCCGGATGACATGGGAGACCGCCCGCATGAACGACAAAGCGAGGCGCAGCAGTGAATTCGACCGGATCGCGCGCTACTTCGCGCCTCTGGCCGCATCGTTCCCGGGCGCTTTTGGTCTAACTGACGACGCCGCCGTAATCGCACCTGCCGACGGCACCGAACTCGTAGTGACAACAGATACGATCGTCGCTGGCGTTCATTACATCGGGGACGAAGCGCCGGATCTTATTGCCGCTAAATTGTTACGGGTGAACTTATCCGACCTCGCGGCCATGGGGTCTCGCCCTTGTGCCTATACCTTGAATATTGCACTTCCGAGCAGTATCGACGACCTTTGGCTGGAGGCATTTGCGCGCGGATTGGCGGAAGATCAGGAAACGTTCGGCGTCACTCTGATTGGAGGGGATTCAGTCAGCACACCGGGGCCACCGGTGTTCACGTTGACCGCATTTGGCGAAGTGCCGTTCGGGGCTGCGGTTAGACGTGCGGGTGCGAGGCCGGGTGACCTTGTCTTTGTCAGCGGATCGATCGGGGATGGAGCGCTGGGGCTTCGCGCGCGGCAAGGCAATCTTGGGGGCCTTTCGGATTTGCACCGTACAGCGCTCGCTGAACGTTACCAGAAGCCCGTTCCGCGAATAGAGCTGGGCAAGCGGCTGCCGGGGCTAGCAAATGCGGCGGCCGATGTATCGGATGGTCTCGCCGCCGACCTTGGGCATATTGCGTCGGCATCCGAAGTGGCGATGACGATAAAGGCCGCGTCTGTGCCGCTTTCGCCGGCAGCGCGCGCGGCCCTTTGCACCGACGCAAGGCTGATCGAGACAATTTTGTCCGGTGGGGACGATTACGAACTAATATTTTGCGTTCCGCCCGATTTGTCATGTGCGGTCGCAACTCTTGCAAAAGAATTTTCATTGCCGCTAACCAAGCTGGGCGTAGTAACTCGTGGTTCTGGTGTTGAAATTTTGGATGAGGATGGAAATCCGGTGTTGCTTGCAACATCCGGATTTCGGCATGCGTAAATTTGTTATCTTACTCACGGGTATTACCTCCATCGCAGGATTCTGCTAAAAGACGTGGCGAAAATGTCTATGGCGGTTCATGAAGCTCATCATCATAATTGTTGCGGTTATCGTTATTGTTGCGGGTGGCGGCGCGGCGACGTGGTTTTTTGTCCTTGGCGATCCCAATGCCGAGGAAAAGGAAGAACCGGCACCGATCATTGATCCGATCTTCTTGAAACTGGATACGTTAAGCGTCCATGTCATCCGCGGTGGCGGCGTTCAAAAATACATTGTCCTTGATATTACGTTGGAAATGCGCGACGCGGAGGCGAGAGCCCTTGCGGAAAAAAAGATACCCAAGCTTCGCGATGTCTTGATAAATGCGCTGAATGAATATTTTACCAATCTCCCCTCGCTCAAGAGCGGCTTGAATGTGGCTCATATTAAAAAGCGTTTGGCTCGGCATAGTGAAAAAGCGCTTGGGAAAGGCGCTGTCATAGATGTATTGGTGCAAAGTGTGTTTGAGCGCGATTGGAAACCAACGAACTGAATTGGCAGGCTCGGTGTTGGCTCCGGCGAGCGCCTCGCGCCGTTAATCGGGAAGACTGAGATGGAAGATGCGGTAACGATCCGCCGGGATCCGACGCGCAAAAACGTGTTTCTGTTGGCGGTCTGCCAAGCATTGGCGATGAGCGGATCATCGATGCTGGCGGCTGTGGCGGCATTGGCGGGGTTTATGATCGCCGAGGATAAGAGCCTCGCCACACTTCCGGTTGCGTGTCAATTTCTGGCAACGATGCTAAGCACCATTCCTGCGTCGCTAATTATGCGCCGTATCGGACGACGTGCTGGATTTTCGATCGGGCAAATCTTCGGCATGTGCGGCGCAGTGATTGCCGGCTACGCCATATTCGAAATCAATTTTCCGCTTTTTGTCGCCGGCTCCTTCCTCATCGGCGTACACAATGCATTTTGGCAATATTATCGCTTTGCGGCTGCCGATACGGCTAGCGAGGCTTTCCGGGCGCGTTCGATCTCTTATGTCCTGGCTGGAGGGGTCGTGGCGGCAGTTGTCGGTCCGGAAGTCGCAAAACTAAGTGTCGATATATTCGAACCGGTAAAGTTCGCCGGCAGCTACGCCGCTTTCGTCATGATCGTTCTCATCTCGATATCGGTCCTCCAGTTCATTGAAATTCCAAGGGTAAGTGCTTCTGAACGCGGGACATCCGGTCGCGCTCTCGGTGCGATCGCGCGGCAACCGAAGCTGATCGTTGCGGTGCTGTCTTCCATGCTTGGCTACGCGGTCATGGCAATGGTGATGACCGCGACGCCCCTGGCAATGGCGGTATGCGGACATGCGTTCAACGACACCGCATTTGTCATCGAATGGCACATGCTGGGCATGTTTGCACCCAGCTTTTTCATGGGCCACCTTATTAGCCGGTTCGGTTCTCTGAACATCATTTTCTTCGGCGTTTTGCTGATGGTCGGTGCGCTTCTGACCGGCCTTTCGGGGATATCGGTCGTACAGTTCTGGGGCGCGCTGGTACTTTTGGGGCTCGGCTGGAACTGTATGTTCGTGGGGGGAACGACTCTACTGACCGAAACTTACAAGCAGGCCGAGCGCGCAAAGACGCAAGCCTTGCATGATTTTCTGGTGTTTACGGCAGTCGCGATCGGCAGCTTTTCCTCCGGCAAGATCCAATACGAACTCGGCTGGACCTGGATTAATCTTGCCATGATTCCGCCCATGCTGGCGGTTTTTGTAGCGGTTTTGTGGTTGAAATATGTGAGTCGCCGCAACACGGTTATGGGCTGAATTGCGCGCGAATCGGCGCGCTAATTATCGTTCCAAGCAAGAAACTGACTTCAATATTTGCCGCTTTCAACTTGATAAGTTTCTGATTTGGCGCGCTCGCGGGTTCACCGGTTGCGTTTCGTAGAACGTTCTGGCATGTTCCCGCCGATTTTGCAGCCGCTACCGAAGCGTTATCTGGAGCTGGAGCAGTAATCTGGGTCTTTACGTAAGGCGACGGGGTTGTTTCCTTAAAACAAGAACGGGATGGGTCAGTGATGCTTTGGTTCGTCATTGCCTGTGGCGCTTTCGCGCTACTTTATGGGATTTATGCAAGCCGCGCGGTACTTAGTGCCAGCGCGGGTAATGACCGCATGCAGGAAATTGCGGCTGCGGTGCAGGAAGGCGCGGCAGCCTATCTGAATCGGCAATATACGACGATTGCAATCGTCGGTGTGGTGGTTGCCATACTGATCTGGTTGTTTTTGGGCGTTCTCTCCGCTGTGGCTTTTGTTATTGGCGCGGTGCTTTCTGGCGCCGCTGGCTATATCGGCATGCATATTTCGGTGCGCGCCAATGTGCGCACGGCTGAAGGAGCACGCCAGGGCTTGGATAAAGGTCTCGATCTGGCCTTCAAGTCAGGGGCTGTTACAGGCATGTTGGTCGCGGGCTTAGCGCTTCTGGCGATCGCGGTTTATTACAAGGTGCTCATTGGAGTCGGCGTTACCGGGCGGGATTTGATTGGTCCGCTGGTCGCACTCGGTTTCGGCGCATCGTTGATTTCGATCTTCGCCCGTCTCGGCGGCGGCATCTTTACCAAAGGCGCCGATGTCGGTGCCGATCTCGTCGGTAAGGTCGAAGCTGGTATCCCTGAAGACGACCCGCGGAACCCGGCTGTTATTGCGGACAATGTCGGCGATAATGTTGGCGACTGCGCCGGCATGGCAGCTGACTTGTTCGAGACCTACATTGTGTCGATGGTTGCGACGATGGTGTTGGGGCTGATTTTCTTCGAAGGCGCACAGGCAGAGCAGTTCCTGCTGTATCCGATGATGATCGGTGGTGCTTGCATCATCGCATCGGTTATCTCGACCTTCTTCGTGAAGCTCGGGTCAAGCAACAACATCATGGGTGCGTTGTACAAGGGCTTCATCGTTTGCGCCGTTCTGTCGGCCATAGCGCTCTATCCGATTACCGAATGGGTGCTCGGTACGGGGACGACGTTTACCGCGGATGGCAAAACCTTCACCGGTATGAGCCTGTTTTACTGCGGGTTGGTCGGGCTGATTCTCACGGGCTTGATCATCTGGGTGACCGAATATTACACCTCCACGGAGTATCGTCCGGTACGGGCGATCGCGTTGGCATCGGAAACGGGTCACGGCACGAATGTTATTCAGGGATTAGCGATCTCGCTTGAAGCGACAGCGGTGCCGGCCCTGCTCATTTGTGCGGCGATTGTCGTTACCCATTTACTGGCGGGACTGGTTGGTATTGCTGTTGCGGTAACCGCGATGCTGGCGATTGCCGGCATGGTTGTCGCACTCGACGCTTACGGTCCTGTTACGGACAATGCCGGTGGTATTGCTGAAATGGCGGAGATGGACGAGGAAGTCCGTAAGACGACGGACGCGCTCGATGCTGTCGGCAATACGACGAAGGCCGTGACGAAGGGATATGCGATCGGCTCCGCCGGTCTCGGTGCCTTGGTCTTGTTCGCAGCTTATACTCAGGATCTGCAATACTTCATCGCCAATGCCAATGATTACACCTACTTCAAGGGCGTGGTCTTGGATTTCTCCCTGTCCAATCCCTTCGTTGTTGTGGGCCTCTTCGTTGGCGGATTGTTGCCTTATCTCTTTGGTGCCATGGGTATGATGGCTGTGGGCCGGGCAGCCGGTGCCGTTGTGATTGAGGTTCGCCGGCAATTTCGCGAAATTCCCGGCATCATGGAAGGCACGGGCAAGCCGGAGTACGGAACCTGTGTCGACTTGCTGACCAAGGCAGCCATTAAAGAGATGATTATACCGTCTCTGTTGCCGGTCTTGGCACCGCTGGTCGTGTTCTTCGTCGTCCTGCTTATCGCTGGCAAGTCTGCCGCCTTTGCAGCTTTGGGCGCGATGTTATTGGGCGTCATCGTAACCGGTTTGTTTTTGGCGATCTCAATGACCGCTGGTGGCGGTGCCTGGGACAACGCGAAAAAGTACATCGAAGACGGCAATCATGGCGGTAAGGGTTCGGAAGCCCATAAGGCTGCTGTTACGGGGGATACGGTTGGCGACCCCTACAAAGATACAGCGGGCCCTGCGGTCAATCCGATGATCAAAATCACCAATATCGTCGCGTTGTTGTTACTCGCAATGCTGGCGCATTAAGGAGGAAAATATTTCTACCAATTGGCCGGTTCGTCGCAGCTAGTTACTTGTTCTGCCGAACCGGCCGAGATTTCCGATGAGCTGATCAAGGAAGGAGAGATCCTTGCCAGCGGTCGGTGTGGTGCGTTCGACCAATTCTATTCGCCGGAGGTCTTCCTTGTTGTAACGATGAATCGCTTCGACGACGTCACCGCTGCCGAAATAGATTGCGATAACCTGTTGGTCGACGACTTTTTCTTCGAGGAAAGCAAACTTTTCGGTTTTTCGACTAATGTAATACCAAACCTTGTCATCGAATGTGCCCAGCGTCGAAGGCGTGCCAAGGATTTCGGCAACTTCGTCTCGTTTTTGTTCGCCGATGGCGATTTTTGAGAGTTGCTCATCGCGTGGCAGATTGCCGCGAACGGCTACGCGAGGCGCGCAAGCGCTCATGGCCAACGACAGAACGAGCGCCAGCGCGATACCAGTTTTATTCGAGCGTATTGACATGTCGTTTCATGCCGGATTGCTGTGTTTCCACGGTCGACGCGAAATTCGCACTTCGTAATGAGTCGTGTCAATGCCAAGGAGTAAGGATATTATAAGATGGTTATGAGGCAGATTCACGCAAATCGAGTTCACGCGGCCGCGGCGCTATGTTTGCGGGGACAATGACATTGAGCGGTTGGTCGTTGAAAACGCTGTTTGGCCGTTCACCGCGCGACGTTGCGGTGCGCCAGTCTTACGCGGACACCGTCGAGCAAGCGCGCCAACCAGGTTTCTATCGCGACTGGCACGTTCCCGATTCGGCGATCGGTCGTTTCGACGTCATCGCATTGCACGCGTTTCTTGTTCTCCATCGGCTAAAGGGCGAAGCCGGTGCGGCACAATTCGCGGAAGGCTATTGCGGTGCGATTTTCGACGATATGGATCGGAATTTGAGAGAAATGGGTATTGGTGACTTAAGCGTTGGGAAGAAAGTGAGAAAGCTCGCGGAAGGTTTTTATGGTCGGGCAGAGGCATATGAAAGGGCGCTACAAGAAAGCGACGAGATGTTGCAACAGGTGCTCGAACGAAATTTGTATGCGGAAGCGAAACCCGGTACGGATACGCTTTTGAAGGTCGCGGACTATGTTCGACGCAACGTTGCCGCACTTGCATTGCAAGATATCGAGGATTTGACGGCGGGCCGGATCGATTTTGCGCCGTTGGAAGGGGAGGGCACATCATGAACAGCAAGACGCCGCCCGAATTTTCGCAGATACTTAACGTTCAAACACTGGGTGAAAAGCCTAAATTGCTGCATCTTGTCGCAGACAAGGCGGCGCGGGACGCATTGGCCGAGCGCTTCGCGTTATTGTCGATCGAGGCTCTGGCAGCCGATTTGACAGTCCAGCGGATCGGAGGGGGAACTTTGATTGGGGTCCGAGGACGTGTCGCGGCGTCAATCACGCAGTCCTGCATCGTCTCCAGCGCGCCGGTCGCGGCTCAAATTGGCGAAATCATTGATGAAAATTTCGGACCACCCGTCGAGACGCCGGCAGAAATTGAAATTTCCATGGACGATATTGATCCCCCGGAGCCGATCATTGATGATTTGATCGACTTGGGCGAGCTTGTGGCGCAGTATCTTGGTGTTTCAGTCAATCCGTATCCAAAAGCGGCGGATGCGGAAATTCCAGCTCAATACCAGGATGAAATCGACGACGTTCCTGAAAGGGTAAAGAACCCGTTCGAGGCCCTGTCAGCTTTAAAGAAGAGTCAAAATTAGCGTATGCTTGCTGTACCGCAGGTTTCTGTTTATGAAGTCCCCTCGTTTTTGGGCCTTAATTGGTGAAAGAGAAGAATTATGGCGGTTCCAAAGAGTAAAATTACCCGGTCACGCCGGAATATGAGACGGTCGCACGATGCATTAAAGACAGTATCGTCGATAGAATGTTCGAATTGTGGTGAGTTAAAACGGCCACATCATGTATGCTCGGCGTGTGGCCATTATGACGGACGAGAGGTCGTAGAAGCCTCCACGTACTAGTCGGCGAATGAAAATTAGGGGCAGATGGTACAGGTGACAGCGCCAGTTGTAATCGCGCTAGACGCTATGGGAGGCGATCGTGCCCCCCATATCGTTGTGCGCGGTGCGGAGCTCGCACGTGAGCGCTTTCCCGATGTTCATTTCCTGATGTTCGGCGACGAGGCGAAAATCTCGCCCTTGCTTGCCAAGTACGAAGCCTTGGCGGCCGTAACGACCCTGCGCCACTCCGATGGGGTAATCCTGAATGAGGATAAACCGTCGACGGCGTTGAGGGGCGGACGCAATTCGAGCATGCGTCATGCGATTGATGCGGTGAGCGCAGGTGAAGCGAGCGCCGTCATCTCTGCCGGCAATACCGGTGCGTTGATGGCGATAGCGAAGTTTGTTCTGAAAACGCTACCGGGTATCGATCGTCCGGCGATCTGCGGATTCGTCCCCACCGCCCGCGGGGAGGCGGCCATGCTGGATCTCGGTGCCAACGTTCAGTGCAACGCACAAAACCTCGTTCAGTTCGCGGTCATGGGCGAAGTCTTTGCGCGCACGGTTCTGAATCTCGACCGGCCCATCATTGGGCTATTGAACGTGGGTGTCGAAGATTTGAAGGGCGTCGAAGAAGTAAAAGAGGCCGCGACTATTCTCCGCGCGATCGACCTGCCCATCGAGTTCAAGGGCTTTATCGAAGGTACGGATATTGCTGCGGGCACGGTTGATGTCGTCGTTACGGATGGGTTCACCGGAAACGTTGCCCTGAAGACAGCGGAGGGGATTGTACGCCTCTATGCGGGTTTTCTGCGCGAAGCGTTTCGCGCCGACTTTATGTCGAAACTGGGCTATCTCTTCGCCAAGCGGCAAATCGAGAAGCTGCGTGAACGTATCGATCCTCGGCAATATAATGGCGCGATGCTTCTCGGATTGAATGGGATCGTCGTAAAGAGCCACGGTGGCGCTGACGCGTTAGGGTTCGCCAACGCGATTGGTGTCGGCGTCGACATGGTTTTGCACGGATTTATGGAAAAGATGACGCAGGATTTTGCCAGCCTTGGTACAGTTGAGGAAGCGCAATTGCGGGAAGCAACTGGGCCCTGAGTTGGGTTCGTGTCGAATATGCTAATGAAAACAGAAACTGCCCAACCTAAGGGCTCGCAGTATCCTGAAAGCACTACACCTTTAGAGAAAAGCGGCTTGGTCCAGAAATCGCTCGTGCTCGGGTGCGGCGCGTATCTGCCGGAGCGAATTGTTACAAACGACGAATTGGCGACGCGAATCGATACCTCCGACGCGTGGATTCGCAAACGGACGGGAATTCGTCAACGTCATATTGCCGCCGACGGTGAGTTGACATCGGACCTCGCCGTTGCGGCTTGCCGGCCGGCCCTGTTGAAAGCAGGCATAGAGCCGGACGAAATCGATCTGATCGTCCTTGCGACGTCGACGCCGGACAATACGTTTCCGGCAACGGCGACTCGGGTGCAGGCGCAATTGGGTATCAAGCAAGCGGTCGCATTCGACGTGCAGGCGGTGTGTTCCGGCTTCGTCTATGCCTTGTCGGTGGCCGACAATATGATTCGGCTTGGGCAAGTCCGTACGGCGCTCGTCGTCGGTGCGGAAGTCTTCAGCCGGATTCTGGATTGGGAAGATCGCGGTACGTGCGTGTTATTCGGTGACGGCGCCGGGGCTATCGTTCTGCGGGCGGGAATGAGCGAAGCCGGGGCAAGTGGTCGTGGCGTGCTGTCCACGCACCTTTTTAGCGACGGGTCGCATTACGATTCACTTTACGTCGATGGGGGGCCGGGCTCGACGGGAAAATCGGGTCACCTGCGTATGGCGGGGCAGGAAGTCTATCGGCACGCGGTTCATAATATGACTGAATCAATTGAAATCGCGATCGAAGCCAATGGGTTGAACTTGTCTGATATAGACCTTCTGGTTCCGCACCAGGCGAATATTCGCATCATCGAGAGCATCGGCCGAAAATTGGGCGTGGATAACAACAAAGTTGTCGTCACTGTTGCATCGCAAGCAAATACGTCGGCAGCAACAATTCCGCTTGCCCTAACACACGCGCAAAATGAGAATCGGATACAACCGGGGGATTTGGTTGCGTTGTCAGCGTTGGGTGGCGGGTTCGCTTGGGGATCGTCTCTGATCCGTTGGTGATCGCGTGTCTAAAACTTAAGTTATAGATTATGAAAAGGGGCGATCCCTTTGGAATTGACGGCGTTCCCGATGGACGGTACCGTAAAACAAAAGACGTGAAACAGGGGGACGGCAGGATGGGGAATACCGTAACACGCGCGCAACTGACTGAAGCGGTTTATCAGGAAGTTGGCCTCTCAAGGAACGAGTCGGCGGATTTGGTCGAGTCGATTCTTGGTGAAGTATCCAATGCGCTCGCGCGGGGGGAAATGGTCAAAATTTCCTCGTTTGGCAGTTTTGCCGTCCGGCAAAAAGGGCGGCGCATTGGAAGAAATCCGAAGACAGGCGAGGAAGTGCCTATCTTGCCGCGCCGCGTGCTGGTTTTTCGGCCAAGTCATGTTCTTAAGAATCGCATCAACCTTGGCGGCAGTAAGGCCTCGACCGGGATCTGACGATGGCCGTCGGCGACGTACAGCCGGAAGTTCGAAAGTCCGCAACGGCGTTCCGTACCATCAGCGAGGTTGGGCGGGAGCTGGATATCCCCCAGCATGTGTTGCGTTTCTGGGAATCCAAATTTTCTCAAGTAAAGCCATTAAAGCGTGGCGGCGGGCGGCGCTATTACCGACCGGAAGACATTG
>JAJFJB010000109.1 GCA_021774435.1 Alphaproteobacteria bacterium | reverse complement strand
CGTCACCATGACGTCGTTCGCGCTTATAAATTTAGCGGTGTCTATATACAAACCTGTGGGTATAAATAAGGGCGCCGGCGATCTTCTTTCTCTCCGAACTTTCTTGTAGCGGCTCGTTAGTACATTCAACGTTGCCTTGTCGGATATCTTGAGTTCCTGGGCGTCTCCTGACGTGTGATAGTTTAAAGCCAAATTCCATACAATATAGATTCCAGAGAGAAGTAGGAACGATACAATACAGGTCAGAACCGATATTCTTATGGAGCTGTCCAGGTTAACTGTAAGAAATGATGCAGACATCGCGGTTAGAAAAATAATGGCGCTAACCAAAATCCAAATTATCTGATGCCGCAATATGTCGACATCTATATCCAAATCATTTTTGATGAAAGTATTCTGCAGTGACCACCCCGAGATGGGCACCGGTTCAACGATTAGCCACGAAGCCTCTCCGGTCGTTGTGCTGACATGGTTTATTATGCCAGCTTCCACGTTTTCCGCCATTTCGGCAATTAGAGTACGATCGGGATCACTCTTAAGTTCCCCAACTTTTCTAATGGTCAATTGTTTTCGTACATAGTCGTAATTTGGGTGGTAAAGATAAGTTCCGTCACGCGTTGCAAGTGCACCAAATCCGCTGGCACCGATGTCCAAAGTCTCGATAATATTCTTTATCTGAGCCATAGAGATGTCGATGGTGACAACGCCGCTTGGCAGCTCTTTGTTGGTTCCTGGTTCGCGAACGAAAAAAGGGGCTGAGTAAGTGGTCATATAAGTTCGCCCAGCCTCGTCCCAATAGGGCTCACTCCATCTTTGTCCTCCGGCTATGGGGCGCGTATACCAGTCATAACCAGATCCCTCGGCAGTATAATCATAGATGTCTTCAAGTTTCGATAACACCAACTCTCCACTGGTGCCGGACTTCGAATAATAGCTTGAATGAAGCCGAGTTTGGGGATCGAACCGGTAAGGTGCAAAGGCAATAGCGCCGCCATAAAAGTTGTTATTATCTGCTAGTACCTTTCTTAGTTTGAGCAGCATGGCGTCTTTTCCGACCTTGCTTTGCGTAAGTTCTTTAGCAAGCGTTTCCGCCGAAAATTTTGCTGCCTGCAGGATTTTCCCGATTTCTTTCGATGCGTTTCGAGTTAGAGTCAGTAGTCTAAATTTTTCAGCGGAATAGATCTTCTCTTTATGATTCCAATGCTCATAAGTTAGGCCAGACCCAAATATCAAGGACAACAGCGTAAAGAAAAGAAGAACACGCCGTAACCACCTTCGAGAGGGCGACACCGTGTTCTGATTTTCTAACGCTAGTGCCATACTTTTTGGCCTTTATTTCGCAGTTAGAACCGATCTGCTCGCTGTTTTTTGAGCGAGTTGGCACCCTACCGTCTATCGAGGTTCTGGAAGTACTGCACAGTTCGATTTGCGTTTCATTGATTTCGCTCAAACGTCGCCCGAATCGGCGTTTCCTCGGCACTCTCCCGTCAATTTCGCGTTTAACAGTACAATTAAAGCAGTTTCGAGGTATCTGTTTGCCGCAGCGAAATATAAGGCCGCGGCCTGTCCAGGCAGAGCAATCGGGATTGCACAAAAATAGCGCCCCTCGCTCGCTCAACCGCTCAAAACTTGTAAGGCGGGCTGTTGTTGGCGAAGCCAATTCGCGGCGTGATGGCGATCGGCCGCTGTGGTTAGTCGGCGGCGTCCCGTTTGACCGAATCCAATGTCGGCATGTTGTAGCGGTCTTCCGGCTTGAGCCAGCCTTTCCAGTTGGGCTTGCGCTTCTCGGCGAAGGCAGCGCGCGACTCAACGCGGTCGGATTTGTCACCATGTTCGTGCAGCGCGTCGGCCAGGGCGGCCAGCTCCGGTGTTACCTGCGGGCGCATCTGGCGCATCATGTAGATCGTATTGACTCGCGCTGCCGGCGGCAGGGTCAGCATGTGCTCCGCCATCTCCATTGCGGTCGGAATCAGTTCGTCCGGTTCGGCCAGGCGATTGATGAACCCGACCTCATGCAGCCGCTTGGCCTTGAAGCGGAAGCCGAGCGCCATCTCGGTCGCGACAGGGTGCGGCAGTGCGGCGACATGGCCGTGATTGTAGCCGCCAAGCAACCAGCGTTTGGCTTCCGACATTTCAAAAACCGCCTCCGGGATCGAGACCCGCAAATCGGTGCGCTCCACCATCATGAAGCCGCCGCCCATGGCAAAGCCGTTCACCGCTGCAATGACCGGCTTCTCCAAGGTGCCCTTCATGAACGGGTCTTCGAGTTCGGGATCGGGGCTGCCGACGATGCCTTTCTCCAGCGACTCTTTCATGTCCTCACCGGCGCAGAAGGCGCGGCCGGTGCCGGTAAAAATCGCGACTTCCAGATCCGCGTCGGTGCGGAATTCGGAGAAGGCCTCGGCCATCCCCTGGCGTAGTTCGGAACCCATGGCATTCATGCGGTCCGGCCGGTTCAGCCGAACGATGAAGACTTGTCCGTGGCGTTCAGTTTCGACGAAAGCCATGTCTCTTCCCTTCAAAAATAAAACTCGTTGAGTCTAGGTATACCCTACCGCACACGGCGATGTGGACTCAGACAACACCATCTTCGCGAAGTTGGTTGATCTCGCTATCCGAATAACCCACGCCCGCCAGCAGCGCGTCGGTGTGCTCACCCAGTTTCGGTGCGACGCCGATCTGCGCCGGCGTTTCGGAAAATTTCCACGGTGTGCCATGTACCTTGGCGGTCTTACCGTGCTCGGGATATTCGATCTCGGACACGTAACCGTTGGCCAACACGTCGGGATCGCTTGCCGCTTCGAGCAATGTATTGATCGGGGCGGCGACGATATCGGCCTCGCGCAGGATGGCGACCCAGCGGTCGCGCCCGTCCCGTGCAAAGCATTCGTCTAGCTTGGCTAGCATCTCTTCGCGTTTCTCATCAGAGGTCACGGCGACCCCAAGATCGCCCAACCCGATGGTTTCCAACTCTTCGTAGAAGCCCAGCGCGGTCATCGCGGTTTGCCACTTTCTGCCGTTGAGTTGGAAGACGAACGGTTTGCCGTCGCCGTCCTCGAAGCTTGCGCTCATGCCGGGCCGTTTGGCCGTGCCGTTGATGCGGGCCTGTCCCGTAACGGGATTGGTGCCGCGCCACATCGTCGTGGTCAGCGTCCAGCCCATGAGCCGGAGCTGTCCTCCGAGCAAAGATGTATCGACCTTTTGTCCGATTCCCGTTGCGTTGGCATGATGAAGTGCCGCAAGGATACCGCCGAAGGTCAGAATGGCGCAGGTCTCGTCGGCGACCGAAACGATGCCGGTCCGCATGGGCTGACCGGGGGTGGAAAACGCCTCGGCGATTCCGCCCAGCGCCTGCCCCATCGCATCGGTTCCGGGCAACGCGGCATTGGGTCCGTCCGGACCGTAGCCGGAAACGGATGCGTAGACCAGTTTTGGATTGATCTTCTTCAGATCTTCGTAGCCGAAGCCGTTCTTCTCTGCCGCGCCAGGCCGGAAGTTCTGGCCGAAGATGTCGGCTTCCGCGATCAGCTTGTAGAGGATTTCCTGACCGCGTGGATCCTTGAGATTCAAGGTGAGGCTTTTCACACCGCGGTTATTGGTTTCGAAGTAGGAGCTGGGATACCCCTCTACCTGCCCTGCGGTTCGGGAGTTATCGCCGATGCCGGGCACTTCGATCTTGACGACGTCCGCCCCCAAATCCGCCATGAGCATATAGGGCACGGTTCCCGCTTGCGCGGTGGAGCAGGTCACGACCTTTACGCCGTCAAGTGGTCCCTTCGGTTGCGCCATAATGTGGCCCTCCCCTTATCGTCTTTGCTTCGATCACGAATACAATTGTGGGAAACAGTATGACCCCAGTCGCCGTGCCGCAATAAGCGGTTGGTCGTTAGCGGGTCAGCGGTGCGGTTCGGATCGTTGCCGGCCGACCTTCTTGGCGCGGTGCCACGGTCACGATGACAAGGGCGCCGCCAATGGTCCGCGGCTGAACCTGTATCGTTGCCGCGCGGTCATCGCGGGTGAAGGTCAGCACGCTGATTTCGGACTGGACGCTCATCACCGGCTCCCAACGGAAGGCCGCCATCTCGCGTTGATAGAACGCATAAGCTTTGTTCGGCGATTGTCCGACTTTCATCACGATACGGCCGGTCCATTGATCGCGGCTGCTCAAAATCAGCGAGCGCTCGTTGTCGAGCGAGGCGTCTTCGGGGATAGGGATGTCCGTGACCGGTCGGAAGTCGGGCGCGGCTTCCGCGCCGGCCGGCCGCACCGTTGCCGGCAGGTCGGTCTCACTCCCCGCACAGGCGCTTAGCAGCGCCAACATGCCGCCGGCGCACAACGCGCGAACCAATCGATTTCCCCTCTTCATGAAGGAGAACATAGCGCGAAGGATTTTGTTTTACGACCTCGATAAAACCAAAAGATTGGCGCGAAGCGGTTTTAATCGGGCATGATTGGACCAAGGCGCTTCATAGGGAGAGTGTCATGCAAATTGCCGCTGACAATATTGACAGGCTGCTCGCCGTAGAAATGCGCCGGCGCGGCATTCCACGCGGCTTCAAATGGCGTATCTTCGAAATTGCCCGTGCGGCCCATGACGAGCCGCTCATCCTCGCGGCGGCACGCCCTTTTATAGGCGAACCTATGCGCGTCGCTTTGGTGACCGGCGCATGGGTGCCGGAACAGATGCCGGTCGGAGAAAGCGACGGTCCTTACGGCACGGTCGTTCTGGCGCAGGCGCTGGCGCGGATCGGGCACCGCGTGACCATCTATTCCGATCCTGAAACCAATCCGCCAATCGATTTCCTCGCCGGTCATCTCAATCTCGATATTGACGTGGAAGCGGTTCATCGTGGGGATGCGACGGTCAACGAATCCATTGCCCGTGACTTCGACGCCATCGTCGCTGTCGAGCGATTGGGCCAGAACGGCAATGGCAATATCTACAGCATGAACGGATTTCCACTGACCGAGCAACACCACGCGTTCGACGAATGCTTCCGCCTGATGCAGGCGGCAGGCAAGCCGACCGTGTCGGTCACCGACGGCGGCAATGAAATCGGCAATGGTAAAATTCGCGACGCGCTGCTCCGTGAGTTGCCCGACCTCAACCTGGCTGAACGTACGCCTTGCGGCGGCGGCATCATCAGTACGACCAGTTGCGATGCGCTGGTTGTCGCGAATAGTTCCAATTTGGGCTGTACTGGTGTTGTCGCGGGTTTGGCGCTGCTGCGCGAAGACGCGACACTGTGTCATGATCCGGAGGTTGAGATGGCGCTGCATCATGTTGGGGTTGGGCTTGGATTAATCGATGGCGGCGGTGGCGGGGCGGTTGCCGCGACGGATGGCATTCCCGCCGAATCCTGCGCCGCGCTGGTCCATTTGGTGCGCAACACGGTTGAACGCGCATTGGAGACTCCGAGAGAGAGGGCTTTTTGAATGATTAATATCCACGATAATCCCATCACCGGCGCCGGTGCCTGGACGCGCGCGGATATCGAATCGGACAACAGTTGGTTTCACGAATTGACCCGTGCCGAGGTCGATGACCTGGAAACGGCATTGCAAGCCGTGCGGGGTCGGGAAGGCCCGTTGCTGGATATTACGCAGGACGACTTTCCCTTGCCGGTGCTGGGGCCGCGCTTGGCCGAGATCGAACGCGATGTCCGCGCCGGCCGGGGCTTCTTTCTGCTGCGCGGCATTCCCGTGGAGCGTTACGAGGCCGACGATGTGTTCCTCATGAAATGGGGGATCGGCACCTATTTGGGCCGGGCCATTTCCCAGAACACTTACGGCGATATGCTGGGGCATGTGTTCGACCACGGCAAGGATGACCCGAAGGCGGTGCGGACACGCGGTTACCAGACCAATGCGTCGTTGGATTTTCATGTCGACCGGGCCGATATGACCTCTCTTTTGTGCTTACGTCAGGGCCGGTCCGGCGGCCTCAGCCGTGTCGTCAGTTCGATGTCGATCTATAACAGAATTCTTGCCGACCACCCGGAACATTTACCGCCGCTTTATGACGGGCTGCCCTACATCACGACGGAGGCTGCCGGTACGATGGAGACTTGGAACGGCCCTGTGTTCGATGTGACCGATGGCGTTTTGAGTTGTTCGTTCCGCCGCGGCACCATCCAGAAAGCGATTGAGGCGCCCGGTGTCGAAATTTCGCCGCAGAAAGCGGCGGCGCTCGCCTGCATCGATGAGGCCATGTACGACCCGTCGCTGGTCTATGAAATGGAACTGGCACCCGGTGACATCCAATTCGTCAACAACTATACGATTCTGCATGGCCGTACCGCGTTCACCGACGATCCTGACGAGCGGCAAAAGCGTCATGTGGTGCGGCTCTGGCTCAAATTCTTCACGCCGCGTCCGGCCAGTGATTATATTCGCGACCAATATAAGGGCATTGCCAAACAGCTGGACATGAACCCGGCCGGCTTCCGCACGCAGTAAAGGAAACGTCATGGCGCTCGGCCTGTTCAGCTTCAACACCGAATACAGCATTCGGCCAGACACGCTCGCGAAAGCCGCCGAGGATCGGGGCTATGAATCGATCTGGTTTCCGGAACACACGCATATTCCGTCCTCCCGTAAAACGCCGTTCCCGGGCCTCGACAAGATGCCGCGCGAATATGCGCATATGGCCGATCCCTTCTCCTCCAGCGCCGCGGCGGCGGCCGTCACAGAGCGGATCAAGATCGGCACGGCGATTAGTCTGATCAATCAGCACGATCCGATCACGCTCGCCAAGGAAGTCGCGACGATCGACTGGATTTCAAATGGCCGTTTTCTGTTCGGTGTTGGGGCGGGCTGGAATGTCGAGGAAATGAACGATCACGGTGTCGAGTACGAAGACCGCTGGCCACGCCTATGGGAAAATTTGCAGGCGATGCAGGCGCTCTGGACCGAGGAGGAAGCAACCTTTCAGGGCAAATACGTCAATTTCGAACGTGCCTGGTCCTATCCCAAACCAATCCAGCAGCCGCACCCGCCGATCCTGCTCGGCGTGTTCGACACGCCGCTAGGCCGCAAGCGGGTGGCGCGCCATGCGCAAGGCTGGATACCGATTTCCTTCGATCTCGAGCGCACCGAACGCAGCATGGCCGATGTGCGAGACCGGATGGAAGCCAATGGCCGCGACCCGTCCCAACTCACGACGTCGATTCTGTTTCTCGTGCCGGGCACCGATGAAGGCATGGTACGTGAAGCACTCGATTGCGGTGCGGACCGGGTCATTCTGCGTCTGCCGACGGAAGAGGAGGCTGTGGTGCTTGCGTTCATGGACCGGTTTCAGCCTCTGACGGTTTAGTCGCGGAATAATAAGGAGCGTTAGCAGCCCACGAGACCTGCCATCTCTGGCACTCCAAATTGTCATCCCGCACTTGATGCGGGATCCATGTCGGACCGAGGCGCCAAGCCAAGGCCGAGATTTAAAACCGTGCCGGAACTTTGCCGACGGCCGGTGAGGTATCACCATGGGGGCCCGGTCAAGCCGGGGGTGACGGTTAGCGCAGTAAGCGATTTTGCGGCGCTCCACGGATACGGGCACACCACGCGCCGATAGCGCATGATCATATTGCGCGCTACAATCGCGGCATGAATGATGCATCGATCAAACGCAACACCAAACGCGTATCGCCCGCAATAACGCATTACACCTATCTGGACAGTCCGGTAGGGTCGTTGCTGATCGCGGGGGCCGGCGATGTGGTGATGCTGATTAATTTTCCGACCGGCAGTCAGGCGCAGCAACCCAGACCCGAATGGGTGCGCGACGACTCGATGTTTGCCGAAGCCAAACAGCAGCTGCGCGAGTATTTTGCCGGCGAGCGCGTGGATTTCACCATGCAGCTTGAAATGGACGGCACCGATTTTCAGAAAGATGTCTGGACGGCGTTGCGGGCCGTACCTTACGGGACGACTGTTTCCTACGGCGAGCTCGCGCGGGCCATTGGGCGTCCGAAAGCGAGCCGGGCGGTCGGGGCTGCCAATCACGCCAATCCACTGCCGCTTGTCGTGCCCTGCCATCGCGTTATCGGGTCGGACCGGGGACTGACGGGTTTTGGCGGCGGGCTGGAGACGAAGCAAAAATTGCTGGAATTGGAAAATCCCGCCGAATACCGGCGCGATACCCAACCAGACCTTTTTCAAAGCGCCTAAGGCGCGACGACACGAATTGAGAGACCAAGGAGTTTAAAATGGACGGCATCACACCCGAAACAGATCTCTACGCGCTGCCCCCTGAAGAAGCGGAGCAGGGCTTGCGCGTGCAACTGGCCGCCGCTTATCGCATGGTCGATTATTATGGTTGGACGGAACAGATCTATGGTCATCTGACGGCGCGCGTTCCGGGTCCCGAAGCGCACTTCCTGATCAACCCGTTCGGTTTGAGCTATGACGAAGTCACCGCGTCAAATCTGGTGAAGATAGATTGCGACGGCAACATCATCGACGACACCGAATACCCCATCAACCGGGCCGGTTTCGTTATTCATTCCGCCGTGCATTTGGCGAATTCTGATGAACATAAATGCGTCATGCACACCCATACCCGCGCCGGCATGGCAATCGCCGCGGTGAAGCAAGGATTGCAGCCAATCTCCATGGCCTCGACCGCGTTTTACGGCAATCTGTCCTATCAC
>JAJFJB010000108.1 GCA_021774435.1 Alphaproteobacteria bacterium | reverse complement strand
TGCGCGCTTTGGTCAACTCCGGCTTTGTTCAGCGGCGCGCGCACGCTGAAGACGGCCGTGCCTTCGCGGTCGCCCTAAGTGACGCCGGCGCCGACCTCGTGCGGCAGGCGGAGGGAGGAATAACCGACGCGGACACTGATTTCCACGCACCGCTAGGCGCGGAAAAGGATATGTTCTGCGATGCGCTGAGATTGGTTGCGGGTGTCAGGCCGCGACGGCGCGTGAAAGCGGTACTGGGTTAGCGTGCCGATTCGACTATTTTTCGGAAATGGCGATGATTTTTGGCTACTGCTCGTATTGGGCCTTTTCACGGCCTGAAACCTTGTTACAGGCGTGAAAAACGCGCACGCGCGCCGCGTTCAATGGCAGCGGCAATTAACCTGTCGATGTTTAGCCCATGTCTGATCAGTTCCAGTAGGCGCAATTCTTCCTGACTAACGCTGCCGTCGGCCGCCGCAACTTCGACGGCGAGCGCATACGCCGTCTCGCGCAAATTGGTGGGAATGGACTCGGCAATGATTCCCAAAACCGTCGCCATACCATCTTCTTCACTGAGGATATCGGCACAGGATCGCGCCGTTTCCGGCAACAGGGTCGGCTCGTATTCCTCAAATACAGGAAGCTGCTGGACGACGTCGCCAATTGCAGCCATTTCAGAATCCGTCATGTCGTTATCGGAGGCGGATACAATCACCATGGTGTAAATCAAGGCGGCTTCGGTGCTGACCATTGTTATTCCCTCTGCAATCTATCGCGTGGGCCGGTAACGCGCGGCAAACGAGTTGTATACATCATGTTGCGATGCACCGTCGTCAAGACACACGTTCGCACTTGCAGCAATTTGGACACCTTGCCGCAGCGCGATGCCTATTAGGAAAGAAACCGTTTTGTTTCCGCTGTCGCTTCGGCCAAGCCGACGCGCTCAATTTCCACGCCATCGGGAAAAGCGCCCGCAAGTCGTGACGGCATCATGGAATCGAGTAGGACAAATATCCCACGGTCGCTCGCGCGACGAATTAGCCTTCCGTAAGCTTGTTTCAACCGCAACCGCGTAAGCATGTCGTCGTACGCCCGCGCGCCAAATGCCTTTCGGCGCGCGCGATGCATGATCGTAGGCCGTGGCCACGGAACTCGATCGAAAACGATTAGCCGAAGGGCGTCTCCTGGCACATCTACGCCATCGCGTACCGCATCAGTGCCCAGCAGACAGGAATTCTGCTCGGCCCGAAAGATGTCGATCAGGGTTGCCAAATTGAGTGCATCCACATGTTGCGCATAGAGCGGAATGTTGGCTTTGTCGAGCGGTTCAAGTAGGCGCCGGTGTGCGGCACGTAAGCGACCGATTGCTGTAAACAAACCGAGCCCCCCACCGCCTGCCGCTAAAAAAAGAACCCGATAAGCGGCGGCGACCTGTTCCAACTCGTTTTTTCGAACATCGTTAACAACGAAAACGCGGGTTTGCGACTTGTAGTCGAACGGCGACGGCACGGCGGAACGAATGGCTGGCGCGGCCAGATGGATCGCCCCGGTTCGCGTCTCCGCAGATTGCCAGTCGGCATCTACATCTCCGGATCCATCTGTCAATGTGGCCGAGGTGATCAACACCCCTTGCGCTTGATTGAGCACAACTTCGGAGAAGGGGAGTGTCGGATC
This sequence comes from Alphaproteobacteria bacterium, assembly GCA_021774435.1. Taxonomy (GTDB): domain Bacteria; phylum Pseudomonadota; class Alphaproteobacteria; order UBA8366. The sequence goes on along the minus strand of JAJFJB010000108.1, from coordinate 18,753 downwards.
CGTCCAATGGCGGTGCATGCCGATATCGATGTCCCGGCCGTCGGCGCGATCGATTGAGAACCAGTCGACATGTTCCGGCGGCGTTCCTTCCGGCAGCGTTGCCAACATAAACCGCCATGCCTCGACCATATCCTCGCCACGAAATTTCAGCGAGCGGGCGATCGACTCGATCCGGCTTCGTGTTGCTGTGTCCAATTTGTCGGCATCGTCGTCTAGGCGCGCCATTAAACGTTCGCGAAGTTGTCGAAGCGGTGCGGAAAGCGCACCTAATGACCCATGTAGCCGGGCGGCTGCGGCCAAGAGCTCCGTGGTTGGTTCCTCCACACTCACCTCTAAATCGAACGGGCTCTCATTGTTGTCGACGCGGGCGTAGACGATGCTGCGGGCAGCGGCGAGGAAGGTTTCGGTTGGTCCTTGTGGCAGTCCGTCGGCGCAGCGCTGCCGCCAGCCCTCCGAGGGCAAAATAGCGGCTGCGACTATTACAGCTTCAAGGGCGGCCTCCGCTTCCGTATCGTTGCCCAGCAGGTCGCTGGCACGGGTCTTCAGGCCACGGGACCGACTCCTCCTCCGCCCTTCCGCGCCCCGCAACCAACGGCGCAACTCGGTACCTTCCATGCCGGTAAGATGTGCGGAAAAGGCGTTGTCCGCGGCATCGAATACGTGGTGCCCTTCGTCAAAGATAAAGCGGGTTGGACGTCCGAAATGTTCCGGCATGCCTCGGGCGGCGTGAATCATGACGAGCGCATGGTTGGCAACCACAAGGTCTGCCCGGCGCGCCTTCCGAATGCCGCGTTCTATGTAGCATTTGCTGTAATGGGCGCAGGCCGAATAGATACATTCGCCGCGCCGGTCGGTCAGTCCGGTGGTCGGTCCCGCGCCAAGGACATCACTTAGCCAAGAAGGGAAATCACCACCGTTCATATCGCCGTCGCGGGTCCGCGCGGCCCAGCGCGCCATCAAACCAAGTGGAACCGCATCGCTGCGGCGAACCGCGACACCCCGGACAGCCTCTTCGTAGTTCAGCAGGCACAGATAGTTCTCGCGGCCTTTGCGGACGACGACCCTGTTCCGTTTCACCGAAGGGTCTGGGAAAAGTCTGTCGAGTTCCTGGTCAATCTGGTGCTGCAGGTTCCTCGTATAAGTCGAAATCCAGACCGGTGCTTCGTTGCGTTCCGACCAGACACTGGCAGGCGCAATATACCCCAGCGTCTTTCCAACGCCCGTACCCGCTTCCGCCAGAACAATGTTTGGCATGTCCGCTTCGTTACGGGGCGCAAAAACTGGCGAGACTGCAGATGCGTAGTCTGACTGACTGGGCCGCGACTCCGAACCCTCCCCAAGAAGTGACGCGAGACGGGAGCGGCTCTCAGCCGGGGAAACCGTTTCGTTTCCTGGCGGCGGCGGTGGCGCATGTTCTTGCCACTCAGGAAGATTCCGCCAGATATCGAGGCCCGCCGCCGGCGCGCGTTCCGTTTCACCCGCTTCCTCGCCCAGTGCGGCGAGGACGGAAACACCCCAGGACCATCCGCCTCTCGCCATGGCCCATGCGACCGGCAGGTCGTCGCGGTCGCGCGGTCGGGAAATCAGTTCACGCAACAAGGCCGCGGTCGCAATATTGAGCGTTGCCGCTTGGTCCACGGCATCGTTGGGCCGCGCAAGATCTAGCGCTTCCGCAACGCCGAGAGCGGTGGGGACGCAGAACATTGCCGGACGAACGAACGCGAAGAGTTCCAGGATATCAAAGCAAGGAAAGCGCGCGATATTCAGCCGCCTTGCGACAGCGGGTGCGTGGCACAACAATGGTTGCTGATCATTGGCTCGGCGCCCGGCTTCGGCTAATGCAATATCCTCGATTTCACCGTCCGTGCTTAGCCAGGTTGCCGCGGCAAGGCTGACAATCAGCGTTGGTGATTCAGGAATAAGGAGGCGGTTCTGCTGGCTCATTATTTACATCATAGCGATGCTAGGCCGCAGGGACTATCGCCCGGTTGCTGTACAGGCGGCCGCCGCGATTGCTAGTTTCCCGTTTGTTGCCCACAGCCGTCCGCAAAAAATGAAAGACCAGATGTATGCCCCTTCCCCTTGAATCCATTCGAGTCCTTGATCTGACGCGCGCCCTGGCTGGCCCCTTCTGTACGATGTGTCTCGCGGATTTCGGTGCAGACGTCATAAAGGTCGAGTCACTACCAAAAGGTGACATGACCCGAAACTGGGGTCCTTATGATCAAGACATTGCCGCATATTACCTTTCGATCAATCGCAATAAGCGCGACATCGCGGTCAACTTCCGGAATCCCAAGGGTTTAGAAATCCTGCGCCGGCTTGCAGCGGATGTCGATGTTGTCGTTGAAAACTTCAAGCCGGGCCGTGCGGATGAAATGGGTCTTGGTTGCGACACGCTGCGCGCAGCCAATCCTAAGCTCATCTATGCGAGCATCACCGGGTTTGGACGCTCGGGCCCCTATGGCGACTGGCCGGGGTTTGATCAAATTGCGCAGGGCATGTCCGGTGTTATGAGCCTCACGGGCTATGCCGATGGCGATCCGACCCGCACCGGCGTGCCCTTCGGCGATGTGGCGGCAGGCATGTGGACCGCGATGGGTATTTGCGCCGCCGTCGCGCAGCGGCATGAGACAGGCGTCGGGCAACGGGTGGAAACGTCGCTTCTGGCGTCACTGGTCGGGATGCTCAATGTCCAGGGTCAACGCTATCTGTCCGCCAACGATATTGCCGGCCGGATTGGGAATTATCATATGGCGGCTTATCCTTATGGCACCTGCGAGGCGAGTGATGGCCAGCTCAATATTGGCGCCGCGACGCAGCCCATGTGGGAAAAACTTTGCCATTTGCTTGGTCTTGATGAACTCATTGAGGACCCCGATTACGTCGACAATGCCAAGCGAATGGAGAACCGGGAAGCGCTGTGCGAAATCTTGAACCAGCGCTTTCGTACCGACACGGCAATCGCGTGGACGCATAAGCTTGTGGAAATTGTTATTCCCGCCGGGCCCGTCTATACCGTCGATGAAGTCTTTGCCGATCCGCAAGTTGTGCACCAAAACATGGTTGAAGAAGTCGACCATCCCAAGCTGGGTCGAATTAAACAGCTCGCAAACCCGCTGCGAATGGATGCCTTTGAGGGCAAGACCGTGCGCACGCCGCCGCCCGGGTTGGGCGAACATACGCGTGCCGTATTGACCGGGGCCGGTTATGCGGACTCCGAGATTGACGCGTTGCTAGAAACGGGTGTGGTCGCCGAATAACAAGGACTAAAACATTGAAAATCACCATTTTGGACGATTATCACGACACAATTCGGGGCTTGGCCTGTTTTGAAAAGCTCGACGGCCATGACGTCACCATATGGAACGACCACCTTCAGGATGTGGATGGTCTGGCAGATCGGTTAGCGGACACGGAAGCGCTCGTTCTGATCCGGGAGCGGACGAAGATCCGCACACCGTTGCTGGAACGCTTGCCGAACCTGCGCCTGATCAGTCAGCGCAGTGTCTATCCCCATATCGATATCGATACCTGCACCAAGCTTGGCATTATCGTGTCGTCGGATATGCATGCCGGCACGCCGTCTTTTGCGACGGCGGAACTGACCTGGGGATTGATCCTATCGGCGATGCGCCAGATCCCGCAGCAGATGAATTCGCTTAAGGCCGGAACGTGGCAGATGGCTGTTGGCAATACGGTTGGCGGCCGCACGCTCGGTATCTATGGATATGGCCGCATCGGAAAGGTCGTTGCCGGTTATGGTGTCGCGTTCGGGATGAACGTGTTGGTTTGGGCGCGGGAGGAATCTCGCGCGCGTGCCGTCGCGGATGGATATGAAGTTGCAGCAAACAAAGCCGATATCTTTGAGCGGTGTGATATCCTCTCGCTGCATATGCGGCTTTACGATGCGACGCGCGGTATCGTTACGGCGAGCGACCTGGCGAGAATGAAGCCGACATCGCTCCTGGTGAATACGAGCCGTGCTCCATTAGTTGAATTCGGGGCGCTGGAAAATGCGCTGCGGGCAGGGCGCCCTGGTATGGCCGCCGTCGATGTTTATGAAGAAGAACCCGTGCGCGATACCAACCATCCCCTTATCGGAATGGATAACGTCGTCTGCACCCCGCATATTGGCTATGTGACTCGCGAAGAGTACCAACTCCAGTTCAGCGATATCTTTGATCAGATTACAGCGTATGCTGGAGAATCGCCGGCCAATGTCGTGAACCCGGATGTGCTGAAAGACCCTCGCCTGCGCCCTTAATGTCGTTTAAGCCGAGAGGGAATCGGCGGCACGTTTTACATCGCGCGCCAGTTTGAGTTCCTTATTGCCGGCCAGCTGTTCGGAGAAGCCGATCGCCGCGATAGCGCGGGTCCCTTTCCCTTGGCTATCGAAAACGGGTGCCGCCGCGATGACGATTCCCCGGATATAGGTGCCGCGGTCTATCGCGAAACCGTCTTGGCGCGCGGCTTCGACTTCCTTGAGCCAATCGGTGAATCGCAGTGGAGCCTGCCATTTCAGCGCGCTGAAACGAACCCGCAATTCCTCTTTTGTCCAGTCGCTCAAGGCGGCGTAGCAACGGCCGCTGGCGCTGATCAAGGCTGGGAAGCGGCTTCCTACATCAACATGGATACTCAAATTTTGCCGCGCTCGGGCAATGGCGACGACCACCATCCGTTCGGCACTATCCAGTTCCGTCGCGGTAACGGTCACGGCGTGACGTTCCGCCAGATCATTTAGACGGGGCCGGGACTCGCGGACAAAATCACTGCCGTCCAACGCATCCCGGGCCAGACTGAGAAGTGCGGGTCCAAGCCGGTAACGCTTTGTTGTGGGATCAAAGGCTGTCAGGTTCTCGTGCGTCAGGGTCCGCAATATGTGCAAGCACGTACTTGGTACGATGTTCAGGTCGCGCGCGATCGAATTGACACCGACTGGTATTCCTGCCTTGCCAAGATGGCGCATGATTTCCGCTGCGCGGCTTACTGCCGTTACAGGCTTCTTTAGGGTAGACCTCGGCGATCGCACGGCTTGATCCATTTATTGTCAATAGACAATATTATTGCATATAGACAATTATCAAACAATCTCTTATCGTTCTCAGACACAACAACTTATGTGCCTGAAATGTCTCGACTGACCGATTTCACAAGTTACGCCGACGCGCACCGCCATTTCTCGAAGGATGCCCTGTGGGCATTGTTTGATGGCGACAGGGCACAGCTGAACATCGGCCATGAATGTCTCGACCGGCATGACCGTAATGAAACCGCTGTCCGGATCGCCCATGCCGATGGGCACGATGAAGCATTTACGTTTGGTGAGCTTTCCGATGGTTCGAACCGGTTCGCAAATATGCTCCAAACACGCGGTATCGCCGAAGGTGAACGTGTGGCGATCATGCTGGAGCCGTCGCTAGCCTTTTATATCGCCTTGTTTGGCGCCATGAAGGCCGGATGTATCGCTGTACCGTTGTTCACATTGTTCGGTCCGGACGGGCTGCGCTTGCGGGTGGACGATTGTACCCCTGCGATGCTTGTGACCAATGCGGCGCTGGCCCCTTTGGGGGCTGAGATTCCGGATCTTGAAACGGTTGTTGCGGACGCGGCGTTTCTTTCCAACCTCGAGACAGAAAGCGCCAGCTTTGCGCCAACGACTGCGGCGACCGATATCGCGATGTATCAGTACACATCGGGCACGACGCGAGAACTGCCGGAAGCTGTAAAACACAGCCATCGTTCCGTCGTCACCGTCATTATTGCTGCTTTATATGGAACCGGGGTGCGGCTAGGCGACAGGTTCATGTGCCCCTCGTCTCCCGCTTGGGGGCACGGGTTGTGGCACGGAACAATCTCGCCGCTGGCACTCGGCGTTTCGACCGCGAGCTACGCCGGCAAATTCGACCCTGTTCGTTTGATGCGGGCGATCCAGGATTTCGAGATCACCAATATCTCAGCTGCTGCGACACATTACCGAATGATGAAGAACGCCGGAGAGGCAGCGAAATTCCGCTTTGCGATCAAGAAACTTTCCTTCACCGGGGAACCAATTGACTCGGATACGGCCGCGTGGACTGAAGCGACGTTTGGGGTGCCAGTCTGCAGCATGTATGGCACGACGGAGATCGGTGTCATTCTCTCCGATTACCCAGGAGCGGCTGACCACCGTGTCAAGCCGGGCTCCCTTGGCCGTCCGATGCCGGGTGTCGAGTTGGCGGTTCATGACCCGAGCGGAAAACCTTGTCCACCGAATGTGACCGGTGAAATCGTTATGCGGCGGCGTGGAGAATGGTATCCGACCAAAGATCTTGGGCGCGTCGACGAGGACGGCTATTTCTATCATGGCGGTCGCGCTGACGACGTTATCATTTCCGCCGGCTATACGATGAGCGCGGTTGAGATAGAAGACGTCCTGCTGAAACATCAGGATGTCGATGAAGCAGCCGTTATCGGCGTTGCCGACGACGAGCGCGGGCAGGTGGTGAAAGCCTTTATCGTTTCCGACCGTGACGGAAGCGATGCGTTCAGCAAAGAGTTGCAGGACTATATTGCAAACCGCCTGAGCCGCCATGAATATCCCCGCCGAGTCGACTTCGTTGATGCACTGCCAAAAACTCCGGCGGGGAAAGTAAACCGAAAAATGTTGCGCGACGCGGAGTCGGCGCCGAACAAAGGGGGCAAATAATGAGTGACGATATCGATCGCCAATTTGCGCAGATTACGGAACGAGGGCTGGATCAGCTTCGCACCCGAATCGGCGTGCATATCGAAAACTCACTCGAACCCTGGTGCCATGAAGCAACGCGAGACAATATCCGTCATTACGCGCACGGGATCGGCGATGACAACCCGCTGTGGTGCGACCCGGATTATGCGGCGACAACAAAATTTGGTGGCATCGTCGCACCGCCGTCATTTTTGTTTGCCTGCGACCGTATCGTCTCCGGTTATGTCGGTGGCCTGCCAGGCGTTCACGCAATGTGGGCCGGTGCGGACTGGAGCTGGGAAAAACCGGTCCATCGCAACGATGAGATTACAACCGAAGCCTGGCTCAAGGATCTCATCTTGCATGACACGAAATTTTCTGGTCGGGCCGTGCAGCAGATCTACCATGTCGACTTTTTCAATCAGCACGGTGACAAGGTCGCGGGCGCCGATAGCTGGTGTTTCCGGACCGACCGTGACCAGGCGCGCGAGTCGGGTACGAAGTATGACGAGTTGAAGCAGAAGGCGGTTCACCAGTACGACGACAATGAACTTGCGGAAATCTATGCCAAGTACGCGGAGGAAGAGGTCCGAGGCGCGGAAACGCGCTACTTCGAGGACGTTTCAGTTGGCGACAAACTGCCGACCATGGTCAAGGGACCAATGACCGTCACCGGCTTTATCGCCTTCGCGCAGGGCTGGGGCGGTTTGTATATCCGCGCGAACAAACTTGCCTGGAACCAGCATCACCGCCATCCGGGTCTCGGCATCAAGAATAAATTCGGTATTCCGGATTGTCCGGAGCGGGTCCACTGGGAAAACGATTTCGCGACCATGGTTGGCGCGCCGGGGGCATATGATTACGGGCCGGAGAGATGTTCCTGGATGACACATCATATGACCAACTGGATGGGTGATGATGGGTTCCTACGTGAGTCGAAATCGCAGATCCGTCGCCACAATCCGGAAGGCGACACCTTGTTTATCGACGGTGAAGTGACGGGCAAGTCAGAAAAGGACGGTGCTCGCCTAATCGAAATCAAACATCAGGCCCTGAATCAGGATGGTGAACTTTCCATCCACGGTACAGGCGTCGTCGAATTACCTTCCCGGAGCTGAGTCCCGCGCTAGCGGCGTACGATATTGACGGTCGAGCCGGAGCCTATAGCGGCCACGGGACCTGACGAAGATTTACCGCTATGCGCGCGCGGCCAGCAATCGACGCCTTTGCGCTTCAAGGACCGGCAGTGCGCACGGGCTTCGTTCTTGGTCGCGAAGTCACCGACAACAAGCCTGTAAAGTGACTTCCCGTTTTTCTCGTGGCGCTCGACATTCGGCTTCGCGTCGGCCAGCAAAGGCCCGCCTTTACGCTTAATCCAGCCCCAGACCTGCTTGATCTTTTTCGAAGACCGATAGGCGGCCAACTGAACGCCATATCGGCCAGCCGGTTTCTTTGCCGCCTGGCGAGGCATTTTCTTCGCGATGTCAGTGGGCTTTGCCATTGGTCCGGAGGCGGTGCGGAGCGGCGTGCCGGACCCTTGTTCAAACCCTATCAGTTCGCGCTTAACCGAATCGAGCAAAGTATCTGTTGTTTGAAGAACAACGCGCCCCAGGGCTGGCGCATAATAATTGTACCGGACCGTGCTATCGTATTGGCACTTTACTTTGAATGAATCGAAAGTCCCGGCTGCAACCTTGACCGTGCCGAAATCCTGAACCGTGCAGGACCGGCCTTGCGACACGGTGCCTTGCAGCCAGTTTGCTTTTGTCGACCGATAGGCGACCGTTTTCCCAACCGCCAGGGGGAACAGGTCTCCGGTGCTTTCGATTGACGCCTGAATGATTTGCGGCTTACCGGTTGAGTTTGCTACCGCCTGTGCGGGCACCAGCGATCTGTCGCTCCCGAACCAGCGGCGGCCGATGCTGTCGCGCCACATGACTCCTTGGGGATTGATGTCCTCGACGGTTTCGGCGACAAGCGACTCACCGACGCGGTAGCGAAAAATATCGCCAATGCGAAACGTTGGCATCTCTGCTGTGCCGATGGGCGGCTTGGATTCGAACACCGGGTCGGCGAATACCAGATCGATCGACTCAGATGTCGAGCAACCCGATACGGCGACAAGGACACCAATGGCGAGGAAACGCGACAGGGAACGCATCATGAAAACCCTACCTTCGTAAACGGTACCCTAAACCTACTCCAAGATATGGTTGTAGGTTGAATATGCACCACAACATATCGATAGAAGAATTCGGATTCAATTGCTGAATGCGGATTTCTGGGACGTTGTTGGGCGTCAGTGACAAAACAAAACAATTTGGGATTTGGATTTACTGGCCTTATGAATGATTTCGTGAGAAATCATGCCCGTTTTAGGATGGAAAGACGGCAGCTTGGCGCAAATAAGTACTCATACACTCTCTGTCGCCCCAATGATGGAGTGGACCGACCGGCACGAACGCTATTTTCTGCGTCTGCTTAGCCGTCGGACACTTCTATATACGGAGATGATTACGACAGGCGCGCTTTTGCATGGCGATGCGGCGCGTTATTTGCGGTTTGACACGGCCGAGCATCCGGTTGCCCTGCAATTGGGTGGTGCCGACCCTGCCGCTTTGGCGGAATGCGCGGCAATGGGCGCGGAATGGGGCTATGACGAAATCAATTTGAATGTTGGTTGCCCGAGCGATCGGGTTCAGGCCGCCCGGTTTGGGGCCTGTCTTATGGCAGAACCGGCGTTGGTGAGGGATGCGGTGGCGGCAATGCAAAAAGCGGCGGCGGTACCGGTCACGGTCAAATCGCGCATCGGCATTGACGACAAGGACTCCTACGAAGATTTGCAGGGTTTCATCGCTTGCGTTGCGGAAAGTGGATGCAAGACCTTTATCATCCATGCCCGCAAGGCATTGCTTTCTGGCCTCAGTCCGAAGCAGAACCGGGAAATTCCGCCGCTGAAATACGATTACGTTTATCGGATCAAGCAGACGTTTCCGGATTTGACGGTCATTCTAAACGGTGGCGTCCCGTCCCTCGCACTTGCCGAATCCTATCTAGGTCGGGTCGATGGGGTCATGATTGGCCGCGCGGCGTATAAGGAACCTTGGATACTAGCCGAGGCGGATAGCCGAATTTTTGGCGAACTCGATCCTCTGTGCTCGCGAGTGGAAGCCGTTCGGTCCTTCATGCCCTACCTGTCCGCACGCGTGACCGAAGGCGTGCCGCTGCACGCTATGACGCGTCACATTTTGGGGTTGTTCAATGGACTTCGGGGCGCCCGGCAGTGGCGGCGCTTCCTGAGTGAAAACGCCTATCGCGCCGGCGCGGATATTAGCGTAGTCGAAGAGGCACTAAGCTTCGTCGCACACAACGACGAAGCGGTGTCGACAGTCCGCGCGGCGGCTATTTGAAGCGATAGGTAATCCGACCCTTCGATAGGTCGTAAGGCGTCATCTCGACAGTGACTTTGTCACCCGCGAGAACGCGAATGCGGAAACGGCGCATTTTCCCGGCAGTATGGGCCAGGACTTCATGGTCATTTTCTAACTTCACGCGAAACATTGCGTTGGGGAGCACCTCCGTCACAGTGCCATCAAACTCCATAAGTTCTTCTTTTGCCACGGATCATCCTTTTCTGTTGCGACAATTTGTGCGCTGAAAATGGGTCAAACGCTACGGGAAAACAACCGTTTTCTGGCATTCTTTTAGAATTGGGGATGGAATCCCTTTGTTAATCCGGCATGCTGAGGGGCAATGCTGTTGTGTATTTCACCTGCTTCAGCGCGAAACTTGACCGAATATTCGCGATCCCCGGGACCCGTGTCAGATGGTCCATGAGGAACCTTTCATAAGCCTGCAGGTCGGCAACGACGATGCGTAGGTGGTAATCGGCGTCGCCGGTCATCAGGTAGCATTCCATGACCTCGGGGCGAGCCAAAACTGCGCTTTCAAATACCTCGAGAGCCGCTTCACCTTGCTTCTCAAGGGTGACCTGGACGAAAACGCTGACCTGAAGACCAAGCGCCGTCGGTTCGACCAATGTGACATAGCGGGCAATGACTCCCGATTCTTCCAAATCCCGTACCCGGCGCCAACAGGGCGATGCGGAAATCCCAGCCTTGCCGGCCAGATCGACATTCGAGATACGCGCATTTTCCTGCAATGCGGCGAGGATACGCCGATCTATCTGATCCAGGGCCAATTCAGGCATAATATTCCTTCAGTTCAAAATAATTGGCATAATAATGCTCAAAACTAGTGTAATAGAGCAAAATTCGAAAGGATCGTTGGCGAAGAAAAACATATAATTCCGTTTACACCTAAATCTTTGCCCGAGGAAATTGAGAGAATGACCCAGCGAGCTTCCTTGCGCGTTGTCGAGAATGATCACCCCGGAACCATTTCCGCGGACCGGCTCGCCTATTTGAGCGCGCTTGAGCGCAAGATCCTGTGGCTATCGTCCTGGATGATTCACAATGCAAATCATATAAGGCCGAGCCGCGACGGGCTGAAAGTCGGCGGCCATCAGGCCTCCTGCGCGTCCGCCGCGACATTGCTGACGGCCTTATATATGGATGTGCTGCGGCCGGAAGACCGGATCGCGGTAAAGCCACATGCCAGTCCGGTCTATCACGCCATGATGCATATGCTGGGTCGTCAGGATCTGGCGAAACTACAGGATTTTCGTAGCCTGGGCGGTGCGCAGTCCTACCCGTCGCGGACTAAGGATGGTGACGACGTGGACTTCTCGACGGGTTCGGTCGGCCTCGGTGTTGCCGAAACGCTCTTTGCTGCCTTGGTGCAGGATTACGCGCGGCTGAACGGTCGCATGGGCGAGGGCGTCAAGCCCGGCCGCATGGTCGCCTTGATGGGAGACGCCGAACTCGACGAAGGCAACGTATTCGAGGCGCTGCTCGAAGGCTGGAAATACGATGTCGGCAATCTGTGGTGGATCATCGATTACAACCGGCAGAGCCTCGACGGCGTTATCAACCACATGCTGTTCCAGAAAATCCAGTCCTTCTTTGGTACGGTCGACTGGAATGTCGTCACGTTGAAGTACGGCAAAAAGCTGGAAGCGGCGCGGCATGGCCCGGCCGGCGAAGCGGTTCTGCAATGGATCGACGAATGCCCGAACGATCTCTATTCGGCGCTGACCTTTAAGGGTGCGGATTCTTGGCGCGACCGGCTTAAGTCGGATCTGTCCGGTACCTCGGGGCTTAGGGCATTCTTGGACAGCTACGATGACGGGATGTTGCATGGGTTGATGACCAATCTCGCCGGGCATGACATGACCTCGATCCTGGAAGCCTTCCATGGCGTCGAAGGCGATGCGCCGTGCTGTTTCGTCGCCTATACGATCAAGGGCTACGGTACGCCATTGGCCGGGCATAAGGACAATCACGCCGGCATGATGAACCAGGACCAGATGGACGGGTTCCGCCGGACGATGCAGGTTTCCGAAGGTCTGGAATGGGACCGTTTTGCCGGTCTCGACATCGAACCGGACGACCTGCAGGCCTTCCTTGACGCCGTGCCGTTTGCGCAGGAACCGTCGCGCCGCCATACGGCGGCGCCCGTATCCGTTCCGGACTTGGCATTGCCACCGTCTGACAAAGCGTCGACGCAACAGGCTTTCGGCCAAATCATGCATGAACTTGGCCGCGGGGATGAAGAGATATCCACAGCGATCGTCACGACATCACCGGACGTGACCGTTTCGACCAACCTCGGTGGGTGGGTCAATCAGCGGGGACTCTTCAACCGGCATGAGCGGCCGGATGTGTTTCGTGAGGAAAACGTGGCGTCGATCCAAAAGTGGGTCCGGGCGCAGTCCGGTCAGCACTTCGAGCTCGGCATTGCGGAGAATAATCTCTTCCTGATGTTGGGTGCACTTGGGTTGTCCGAGCCGTTATTCGGCGCGCGGACGTTGCCGGTCGGGACATTGTACGATCCCTTTGTCAATCGCGGCCTCGATGCGCTGAACTACGCTTGTTATCAGGATGCCCGTTTCATGGTGGTCGGTACGCCGGCCGGTGTGACGTTAGCGCCGGAAGGCGGCGCGCATCAATCTGTCAACACACCACTGGTGGGCATGTCGATGCCGGGTCTCACCTATTTCGAGCCTGCCTACGCCGATGAGCTCGCGACGATTATGGGGTGGGGCTTCGAGCATATGCAGGCGGCCGATGGCGGGTCGGTCTATCTCCGCCTGTCGACGCGGACGATCGCGCAGCCCGACCGCACGCTGACAGAGGCGGACAAGGACGCGATCACAACCGGCGCCTATTGGCTGGCTCAGCCTTCCGCCGGCGCGGAACTAGCGATCATCTATGCCGGCACGGTCGCGCCGGAGGCGACGGCGGCACATGCGGCGATGCTTGACGATATTCCAGGCTCGGGCTTGCTTGCGGTAACCTCTCCCGACCGGCTGCATGAAGATTGGCTGGATGCCAAACGCCGGCGTCGTGCGGGTGAGCGTGATGCGCGCGCGCAAATCGAGATCATGCTGGATCAACTTGCGCCGGACGCTGTTTTGATCACGGTGATCGACGGGCATCCCACGGCGCTCTCATGGCTCGGCGCGGTAGGGACACAAAAAGTAACGGCGCTTGGTGTCGATGGATTTGGGCAGTCCGCCGATATCGACGATCTCTATCGGGCTGTCGGTATTGACGAAGACTCGATCCTGGATGCGGCGGCCTCGGCCTGTCTCACGCGCCTCGGCTAGCGACAACCGTCTGGGTGCCGCGCAATTCCTCGAGCGCGTGACGCACGACCTGCCAGGACGCGGTAAGGGCGAGCGCTGCCATGATGGCCGCAACGATGACATCGGGCCATCCCGTGTCCGTAGCAAATACGCCGGCCGCGGCGATCATCACCGCGACATTGCCGATGGCGTCGTTACGGCTACAGAGCCAGACAGAGCGCATATTGCTGTCACCCTCGCGAAATCCAAGCAGCATGAGTGCGCAAACGACATTGGCGGCGAGCGCGGCGAAACCGATCGTTCCCATGACTTCGAAACCGGGCAACGTCCCGTTGATGGCCTGCCAGATGGCCGCCGCGATGACGAAGATGCCGAACAATCCCATCGAAACGCCCTTCAGCAAGGCTGCGCCCGCGCGCCATCGGATTGGCATGGTCATAACAAATAAGGTGATGGCGTAGGTTGCCGCGTCGCCGAGAAAGTCGAGCGCATCGGCTTGCAGGGAAACCGATTTCGCCGCAAGGCCGGCGAAGATTTCCACAGCGAACATACCGGCGTTAATGACCAGAACGACGATCAGAACGCGCCGCAGACGCGCCGTCGTCGGCACGTCATGGTGATGGCAAGAACCACTCATAACGCCCGTCTAACACAGAAAGTTAAAGATATACTATTGCGTTACGGCGGTTTATTCGTTGGGATCAAACTAGCCGTTAAAATATTCCGGCACGACGCGCTTCAGGTTTTTCAGAACGCGATCGCGCACCAATTGGCCAAGGGGCGGTTTCTCAAAACTTTGGCCCGTTACTTGTTCGTAAAGGCGGATATATTTACCGCTAAAGTCCAGCAAAGTCTCCGAGGGGATATCCGGTAAGGGGTCTTTGTAGGGATCGCAGCGTTCGTTGATCCACAAACGCAAAAACTCCTTGTCGAGGTTCTCCGGTTCCAAATCCTTGGCAAGCCGGCTCTCATAACTATCCGCGACCCAGTAGCGGCTTGAATCAGGTGTGTGAACTTCGTCCGCGAGCGTAATGACGCGGTTGTCGTCGACGCCGAATTCGTATTTCGTATCGACAAGAATGAGGCCGTTCTGGGCGGCGATTTCTTGTCCGCGGGCGAATAGCGCCAGGCTGGTTGCCGCGAGTTCATCCCACTGCGCCTGGGTTATCGCGCCGCTCGCGACCAGTGCTTCCGCGGTCGTCGGTTCGTCATGGGCGTCGGCATCGGCTTTCGTCGTCGGCGTAATAATCGTCTCGGGCAGTTTCTGGTTCTTGACCAGCCCTTTGGGAAAAGTATGTCCGTACAGCAGGCGTTCGCCGCGTTCATACATTGGCCAGATGCTCGTGCTGGTCGACCCGGTCATGTAGGAGCGCACGACCATTTCGACCGGCAGCATATTGAGCCGGCGGCCGATAATCACATTGGGGTCGGGATAGTCGATGACATGGTTCGGGCACAGGTCGGCGGTCTGTTCGAACCAAAACCGCGCCGTCTGGTTGAGCACCTGCCCTTTGTAGGGGACGGCCGCCAGTACGAAATCGAACGCCGATTGCCGGTCAGTCGCGATCATGATGCGCCGTCCGTCGGGAAGGTCATAAGAGTCCCGTACCTTGCCGCGCTGAAAATTCGGCAGTTCCGGAAATTCCGCATCGGTGAGGCAGGCTGCCAGTAGTTCGGCGTCGTTCATGGTTCTTCCTGGAATTTCGGTTTTTACGTGACGCCGCTATCGTGGCCGGTCGCCTTGGACGATCAGGCGCCATAGCTCGCGGTCCTGATTGCGGTCGTAGTCGCCGTGGGCGCGGTGCATGGTGGCGCGATTATCGATAACAAGCAGGTCGCCCTTGCGCCAATTATGAGTATAGACGATCTCCGGTTGGATCATTCGGTCGAGCAGGCCGGACATATAGGCATGGCTCCTTTCCGAAGTCATGCCCTCAATTTGGTATGCTTTGGTAATGTGAAAATAGACGGCCTTCGATCCGTGCTCTGGATGCGTTCGCACCATGGGATGCGCGACGGGCTTGCCGTATTTCTCCTTGTCTTCCGGCAGCACGTCGGTGCGGTGTCCGTCGATAGTATTGAGCGTGGTCAAGGTTTCGAGGCGCCGTTGTTCCGCTTCGGGCAAGGCGGCGAAGGCGGCGCGCATGTTGACGATACTTGTTTCGCCGCCAGATTCCGGCACTGTGAGTCCGTACAATAATGTCGCCTTCGGCGGGCGTTCCCGATTGGTGTGGTCGGTGTGCCACATCGCGGCCGGTTTTTGGCCGTCGCGGTGCAGGATAATGCCGATATCAGGATGGTCCGGCATGTTGTGTTGCGAATAATGCTGGCGCATCAGCGGGCCGAACGCGTCGGCGACGGCAAGATACTCCGGCGGTGTGAAACTTTGGTCGCGGAACACGAGCACCAGATGCTCGGACAGTGCCGCGCTGACCTCCGCTTTCGTTTCCGCGTCCACGGGTTTGTGGAAATCGAGCCCGGCAATTTCTGCGCCAAGGGATGAGTGCAAAGGTGTGATGGTCAGATCAGGCATGATCCAATCCCCATGTTCTAGGTGCTAGAACTGAACACGTTGTGTTAGAGCACCATCGACAACCAAATTCGTACCGGTGATGAAGCTCGCGGCGGGGCTTGCGAGAAAGGCGACGGCATTCGCGACATCTTGTGGTGTGCCCATCCGACCAGTCGGGTTCTTGGCGAGCGCGGCCTTATAAACTTCGGGCATTTCCGCGCGCCGTTGATCCCAGACGCCGCCTTCGAAAAAAATCGTGCCGGGGGACACGGTGTTCGCACGAATACCGTTTTCGGCGACCGTGCTGCTCAGCGCGGACATATAGGCGATGACGGCTGCCTTGATTGCGTTATAGGCACGAACACCAAAAAAATTTTCCAGGGCCGCCGTACTGGCGATGGCGATGATCGATCCGTTATCAGATTTTTCCAGAAAGGGAAGCGCCGACTCGACGGCCCGCACCGTACCGAGCACATCGGTTTCAAGACCCGCGCGCCAGGCCTCTTCATCGGGCGCGCCAGCCAACGCGCTCACGTTCGCAACCAGTATATCGAGGCCGCCGAGATCGCTTGCGGCCTCGGCGATCCAGGCGCGGAAGGCGTCGCTGCTTGTGACATCGGCCGACGACCCAATAGATTGCACGCCTTTTTCAGCAAGTGTAGCAACCGTCCGCTCGACCAAAGCGCCATCGCGCGCGCAGATGGCGATGTCACACCCTTCGCCGGCAAGCGTTTCGGCGATTGCCAGGCCGATGCCTTTCGTGCCGCCGGTGACGATCGCCTTTTTGCCTTTTAGTCCCAGGTCCATCTGTAATCCTTTTCGTTATGCGCGAGTTTTATGTCAGGACGGCCGACAAATCGTCTTCCGACGGCGCGAACCAATAGGAACCGGTCACCGCGGCGCTGAACTCCGTAATACGATCGCGGATCCCGTCTTCGGTAACGCCATACATCCGCTGCAACTGAATATCGAAACGGGCGAGATCACAGGCGAAGGACAGAAAGTAAAGTCCTTTTGCCCCAATCGTACCGTAAGGGAAACTGGTGCGATGTATCTTCATCGCCACGCCGTCGACTTTAACATCGGTCCGTGAAACATGGGAGTCCGCTGGCATGGCGTCGCCTTCCAGCTCAATCGAATCGGGCTTGGTTCGGCCGACCACACCTTCCTGTTCTGAGACATCAAGGGCATTGAACGATTCCAGGTCGTGGACCCATTGTTGGCTCAACACATAGGCGCCGCCGGCGCATGGTCCTTTGCTGATCAATGCTGCATCGTGACGTGCGTCGCCTTTCGGATTGGCGGACCCGTCCACGAAACCGATCAGGTCGCGGCTGTCGTGATACATGAATCCGCGTAGATCGAGTGCCGGTTCCGCGACCGGTGCCATCGCGCGGCCGACCGCGAGGGCTGCGTCGAAGAGGTCGTCATGCGCCTTTCCATGCAGCCAGAAAAAAACATCGCGTTGTGTCGCCGCTGCGGCGGGCCCTGGTGCGGCGCCAATTGTTTCGAACGGCCGAAGTCCTTCGGGTGGTGTTCCGCCAAGGCGTTGCCAGGCCGGTCCGGAGAATGCGGTGACAATGTTTGTGCCGGCGACTGCGCCGGCGTTCGCCCGGGCCTGCCGCACGGCATCGGTCAAAGGCGCGTCGGTCGCGACGCTGAATTCCAATGCGTAATGTGCGGTCGATCCTTCTGTGAAAATTCCCATTTGTGCTGTCGCCATTGGATACTCACCTTTCGTCTGACGGATGGAATTTTCCAACCTCTCTATCACCGCCGCATGAATTGTGCAAAATCGCCTGTAGCAATGAATGGGCAAGGGAGAAATACGCTATGACAACGCGGGACGAATTGCGGTCGGCCGGCGCGGCGATGCGCCAAAAGCTCGGTTTTTCAGCGAACAGCCCCGAAACGGAGTTGGCGCCAGGTCTGGACCGCCTGGCGGAAGAAGCGGTCTGGGGTTCGATTTGGGCGCGGCCCGGATTGGCCTTGGAAGACCGCATGCTGGCGACTCTGTCGGCGCTGACGTCGCAACAGCGATTGCCGCAGTTGCGCCGCTATATCGGTGCAGCACTGCATATCGGCGTTCCGCCGCGTACGATCCAGGAAGTTTTCATCCATTGCGGCCTTTATTCGGGGTTTCCGACAATCCTGAATTCCGTCGGGCTCGCGAATGAAGTATTTGCGGAGAAAGGGATCGGCGTTCCGGACACCGAAATGCCCGATCTCGATGCCGATGCCTTGATGGCGTTGGGACGGGAGACAATGAAAAAATTGCATGGGGATCGGGCGGAGAAAGGATATGCGGCGCCGGGAAACAGTACGACAGCCGCAATGTATCCAACCGCGATCGCCTATGGCTATGGCGACATCTGGGACCGTCCCGATCTTGATCACCGCCAGCGCATGGTTTGCGCCGTCGCGGCTTTTACATCAATCGATCATATTGCGCAGGTTGCCAAGTTCTCTCAATCTGCGTTGAACACGGGATTGACGAAGGAACAGATAATCGAAGCGATTATGCAGACCGGCCCCTATACTGGATTTCCACGTGCCCTTAACGCGCTTTCGGCTGTTGGCGACCTGCTCGGCTGATTTGCTCTTCTTTCTAGGCTCACAAACAGGACCCGAGGCTCGATATGTTTTATGACGATCCGAAGAAACACAATCTGAAGCACAATCCCTTCAAGGCGCTTGTCGCGCCCCGCCCGATCGCTTGGGTCAGCAGCATGGATCTCGACGGGGTTCTGAACCTGGCGCCCTACAGCTTCTTCAATGCGGTTGCCGACCAGCCGCCAACCATCGTCTTTGCGCCGAACGGGC
>JAJFJB010000107.1 GCA_021774435.1 Alphaproteobacteria bacterium | reverse complement strand
GGACCCCCCACAGTAGTTTATCGATCCGACTATGAACACGCGTTATGGAATCGCTGACTTTGCGAAAACCGTCCTTGATATCGTCGTCGATACGGTCGAGCCTTTTTCCTACGGAATCGGCCTTAAATTCCGCACGCTCCGCGATTCGACGTGCCTCGTGATCAATTGTAGTTAATCGCTTTTCCGTGGTTACCATATCGTTCATAGGAATTTCGACTCACCTTACGTCAGTGGCTCTTTATTTGGCCCGTGGATACGAAGAGGCACTTTAAGGCAAACTGTACCCCAGTTGGCGATGTTGAATTATGCAGGCGCAATGGCCGTAATTGTTCCAGATGAACCACGCCATTTTAAGGCTCCTGCCTCACTGTATAAAAAGCCACCTCCATTTGGATTTATGTTCGGAGCCGTACCATCAAACATTTTAAGTATATTGGTCCCATTTGCTTGGGCCCCCCAAATCGCCATGCTCGACCCACTTCTCGTTCGCACTGATGTTGTATCCGCGTCTAATAGCAGACCGCTTGTACCCTTGGCCTGAAACTGGATGCCAATGTTGGAACTCGTACCAACTGCGACAAGCGATGGCGTTCCACTCGGCGAACCGGTTGCCTGTAAGTAGTTTAAGGCGCCTGATGTCGCCTTTACCGCAAAGTTCCGTGTCCCGTCGGCCCCGTGTGAATTAAACCAGATTGTACCGCTCCCCTTGCTCATCAGCGACATATCTACGTTCGTATCTGTTCCAAGTGATTTTAATCGTATCCCGCCGGTCGCAATGTTGCCGCTTAAATCCCAGTAGTTGACGGCATTTGCGATTGGGGAGACCCGCACCTGTAATGCGCCAGTTGCCCCAGTTTGAAAGTTGATGCTATTTGCCGGAGCGCCGTTGCCTCCACCATTAATGCGCCAATCGAGCGTATTACCGATGTAGCTCGAAAATGAATTGGCAAGCGCTCCAGCCGCATTATTCGCGGTCGACCTATGTTCGGCAGCATGGCCGTTAGTTAAGGCACGTGCGATTATGATAGCGTCTGAGTTTGACTTATACGCTGTTACAATAGCTTGCGCATCCGGTACGCCCGCTATTCCAACATTGCCTAGTGCCTTTGGACTGATCTGCAGACCAATGTTAACATCAACGCCAAATGCGCCTATCGAAAGTGGAGAGCCAGTCGCAGATCCGGTTATGACCCAATTGTTAACGGCACTGGCGGAATGGGTAATCATCACTTGCAAATCGCTGGTATTATTGGTTCTTAGTTCGACATTGCCGACGCCGTTTGACGAAAGTGACAATCTGGAGTTCGGCTCGCCTTGCGCCCGCACGACGGCTGCGCCGGAAGTTCCCTGAGCAGTAAAATCGACAAAGTTTATAGCCGAAGGATTCGTGTTGAACTGGGCCACTTTATTGCCGCCAAGTGTAATACCTAACGTATTGGCCGCGATCCGAAATATTCCACTATCCGGATCATTGAGGAAGCTAATGCCTGGAGAAAATTCACCTCCATCTAGAAACTCGGCCTGACCACCGTTAAAATTCGCGACCTTTGTACCGTTGCTTGCAAAGCCAATGTTGCCTGCGGTATTGAGGAATAGACCGGTACTAGCATTGCTTGAAAAAAACACAGAAGGGGAAGCGTCGGATCCATCGCCGAACCCTGCTGTCTCAGCCTCCAAACCTAAGTAACGAATATAGATGTTGCTGGCGCCAGATGGCGGCGGACTCGTGAATGTAAGTGTATTATCACTAACCGTGTACGTTGTAATTGGTGTCTGGAGAACATTATCTACCGTAATAATAAGTCCCTGCGCGGATCCAGGGGCAAAGGTCAAGTTAAACGCTGTTGTGCTGCCATCACCACTATGCGTTTGATCCTTAAGATCAAGCAGTGCCGCAACCAAAGTCTGCGTACTAGACGATGACGAAACGGTCGGATTCCCTGAAGCATCGAAAGTTAGATGTTTGTTGGCACGATCAACACTATTTGGAACTGTCGGATCAAGAGTGTCTGAATCGGTCTTCGGAAATGTCAAAGTCCGCCCGAACTCGTCGCTGTGCTGTTGCACCATCATAACCGCACGATCAATCATTTTCTCAATTGCGGTCGATGGCAGACTGCCGGCAACGGGAAGATCGGTTTCCTGATTTTCAGCGACTGCTCGTCGGATTGTCCAGGTCACGTTAGCCGAAGGAGCCACGACGGCAACGACAGTGCCCGTGATACCTTCTCCTCCAGTCACAGTGTAGTCGGTCGTCAGTGCCTTTACTGTCTCCACACCTGTAACGACGACCCGCTCTATCACCTCAATATCGGCTGCGTTAAAAAATGCAAACTCTGTCGGGAAACTTACTGTGGACCCATCGCCGTTATAAGTCTTAGTCGCAGTTGAAGTGCTTACTGTCATAATGATTCCTCATAGAAAAAGGCCCGCCATGGCGAGCCTTGTTTAGTGCTTGAATTCGATATTGTTTAACCTTGCAAATGCCTCTGACAATACGCTGCAAGTTGCTTAGCACTTTGTAACGTTAAAATAGATGCATTTCCGCACAACATCGTACACAACTGGACTGCTATCCCACGAAGCACATTGTTTTCAATAACCATTATATTGAATCTAGCGATTTCGAGGCGGATGATAATAATGTAGAGCCGGCCTTTATAAACCCGGCGCGCTGAGCGTTCCGACCCTCGAATTGACGTAGTGCAGCCTTTCCTTCCGCACGGTTTGCTGCCGTTTCGCCACTCACTGTGGTGCGGAGCGCCTGGAACTCTGCTTCTCCGACAAGATCGCCGAGTATCGCCAACGGCGACCCTTCCAATGATGTACCGCTGCCGGCCACTCTTGCCCGCAGAGTGGCTTGTCGTCGTGCTTCCGCATCGCGAAGGTTGCTGGCCTGTTGTGCGGTGAGGCGCCGGTCGCGCTCAGCTTGCTGCTGAAGCTGACTAGCCTCGAAATTTGCCGCCTTGTTTGCAGCTCTGCCCTGACTGATTACACCGACAGCTTGAATTGCTGCGCTTGCTGCCATCGACGCAATTTTTGCAATACTTGGAGGTCCCGCCATAAACCATTCTCCTTGAATTAACCGACTTGAATCCAAGCCATTCAGCCCAGCGTTGAGCCTCAGAAAAATATGGGTCTATCGATATTTCAACTCGCAATACACCCGGCAACTCGCTGACATTTTTCAGAGAAGCGCGCGCCATTCGACAAAGAGCAAGGGGCCTCCTACGCAATTCCTGGCTCAGAACAGTCCAGACATAGGCCGTATCACGCAACACGGCGACGCCAACAATGCCAAGCGTCTTTCCATTCTCAAGAACTGAAACCGCTTTCCCCTCCCAGACTTGTTCGCAATATAAACACACGGTTAGCGCAGAATCTTTGGGGCCGGGCAGAAAGGTTCCGATATGTTTTCGCTCGTAGGGAACAAGGTCCATAGAGTGGCCCTACCCCGCCGCAATCGCAACATCGGGCACGATCGCCAGCACTGTAAAAGGCGTTGGATCATCTCCGCGCAATATCAAGCGTGGGTCAGGCTCAAAATCACCTTCGATTTCCGCCTCGAACTCACCTGTAAAGAGTGGTACCGCGGTATCCATTAGATCTTTGACCTCACGCAAAGATTCTGCACGAATATTGGCGCGGTTCGCACCAACCCGCAGCGCGCCAGTTTCATGAAGAACGAGGCTTGCCTGTCGGATACGTTTATCTTTCGCGATAGCCGACCCTGCAGGGTTGCCAAAATCCAGCTTCAGCGGCTCCATATCGTGGTTGTAACCGAGCCCAACATGGATCTTACTGGCCGTCGCATCGAGTGTTATCACCCCGCCTGAAACAGCTCTGTCGGCATGAACCGCACCATCGGCTAGTATCTTTACCGTCTCGCCTTCTAAATGCGACAGCCCACTAATCGCCGTCACCGGGGTTCCCTCGTATGTAATACCGCTATCAAGGTAAAACGCGTCTTTTTGCGCGGCCAATACGGCACTTTCATATGCTTCGACCGTCAAAAATTCATTTCGGTCTGGCCCTTCGAACGCCTCTTCGAACACCTCGATATAGCGGCGCGTCATTCCGTTGACCGTACGTTTTACAATCACCCAACTCTCGTCCCTTTCGGTCGAATCGAGGACTTGCTCATTGCCGTTGTTGCCAGGGATCACCGCAACACTTTCGACAACGGCAACACCGCCGTTAAACGCGCCTCCAAGTATCCAGCGTCCCCAACCGATTACATCTTGCTCGCGCTTATAGGTCAGCACGGCGATACGGCCGTCTTCACGCAAGCAAAACAAAAGGCTGTCTGGCGCCTGCGCGTATGCCATTTGGCAAAGCCGGCTTCTTAAAATATGGTCGGAAAGAATGGTCATATCGGGCGATCGAAAACCGTCCGCCTCGAAGTTAAACGCAAACTCACGGATTTGGCGTTTGCCACGCTGTGGAAACAGAATTGCATTGTCAACCTGAGCGGGATCGATAAAAGCTGAACCGATCGTTGTTTGCTGCTTGGTGTCCACGTCGGTCGGCGTCAGGATGGGGCCATCCGAGCGGGCCAACCACTCCCCACCACGTGTTCCGATCGCGAAGCTTTGTGCTGACCGGATCCACTGAATCGCGTTAACTTGGTCGGACGATATCCGGTAATCCAAAGCGTCATCGTCCTGCACTTCGACACCGCCGCCACCGTCCTTATCGGAGTCAATTCGCATATTCTCAAAATCACCGGACTGACTCATCCAGTATTTATCGGGGTCCAACGTCGTATTCGCGCAGCAAAGCCGTTGTTCGTGAAAATTTATCACCGCCGGATAGCCCGTGGTTTCCGACCAGGCACCAAGGCGCCAATCCTTGTGCGCCGTAGCAGCAGGGAAATCTCGCTTAATATCGATCGTGACGACCGCCGTACTCGTAACATCGACAATGACTCCATATCCCCAATTCGTGCCATTACCTTTACGGACCAATCGGCCAATATCGGACGATTTGAACCCGTCGCCATCATTAATTCCAACCGTTGCCGACGCTGTTAGAGTAATCCCCAAACCCGTTGTCGCACCGGCTGTCAGCGTCGTGTCTTCCGTATTAATTTCAAGATAAGGCCCGTCATCGAAATCGACTTCAGTTAACGACCAAATCGTATGGCCGCGGCGGGCTAGTTTCATCACTGGGTGCGCCGTGTGACAGAGATAGAGAACGTCGGCAGATTGCGTGCCGCGTAAATCGAAAACTTCGGACGCCAGATAAGGCGTCACCAATTCAAAGGCTTGATTGTCGAGCAGCACGACATCATCGATTTGAAGAATCTTATCGAATGCATCATTAATGAACTGCACAAAAACATTAGCGGCTGTCGCCGTGAACGCTATGGCATGGAAGCCGACGGCCAACTCTAGGTCAGCCAGCAATTCAGACCCCTTAGTCGTTGTCCCGATCCGTACCTTAATCTTGTCGCCCGCTACGCCGAGCACACGAAATTGCAAAACATGTTCCGCCGCTGTTGAGTTTATAACTTCCTGCTCGGCATGCGCCTGGTTCGATGGCGTGCCATCTCCATTCAGGTTCAGCCGCCCGTTCACCGCGTCATGCGAAATCGTGCCGGTCCCCGCACTAACGTCGCTCCAGTTTGCGATATCGACTGAAAACGTACCGTTGGAAATCGACGCGTCCGTGTCGGGGACAAGAATTTGCCCCTGGTTTCGGTAAAAACGAAGATATTGGTTCCCCGCTTCGATCATATAAGCTTGTACGGTCGAGAATTCGAAGGGGATAAGGCGCGCCTTAGCAGTTTCCGTCTTTGTCGCCGCAACAAACCGGCTACCTGGCCGCCGCATAGCGCCGCCCTGCGCAAGCGCAATCAGGTTTTCGAACTTACGGGCCGCATTGCGGTACTTCGCAAAATCCGCGCGGGCGATCATGCGCGGTCCGAACTCTCCTGCGTTGAATGCAGGCTGAAGGGGTTCGACGCGTGGCATTACCGCCCCCTTCCCGTCACCCAACCACCAGCAGGCAGCAATTCTGTGTCGTCTTCGATGGCATCTGCCGACTTGGTACGCTTATCGAATTTTAGTACGGCACGGAACATTTCGTCGCGCACGGTCGTTGTCTTCGCCAACTGCTCTGCAAGACGATATGAAAACAAACTGCGAAAATCCGCCGGCATCGCTGCGGCGTCGCTAAGGTCCCTGGTGTACGTCAAATAAATATCATCGGCATTGCTCAAAATCGTTTTTCCTTCAATTCGAAATTTTGGACTACTGGCACCAATTTGATTGTCATGCACCTTGCGGGTCGCTAGCCAATCCGTCGGAAGCTGATAGGCGTGGCCAAACTCATAAGTCGGTGCGGCCCCGAGTTGCGCAAGTTTCTGTCTGTCTCGCGCAAAGTTCCAATCATGACCACGTAATAACTCATGTCGCGTCGGCGTAAAAAGTGCGCTGCAATCATTTGCGCTCGTAGACCCATCCAACAGGTCAGTGATGCGCTTGCGGTCGATGCGCGTCAGGGCAACATTGCAAATTTCAACATTTGAAGTCATCTAGGTACTCCGTAAATCCGTTTGGTTTGACCTGTTGCCGACAGCCCGGCTGCGTTTCTTAACTTCGTCGCGTGCCTCAGCAATTGAGATCTTGCCGTGCCGGATACGTTCAAAGAGTTCGACACCATGCGCATGCCCGTTAATACCGCCGATCATCACTTCCCCTCTTTGGCTGACAATCCGGTACGTCTCCTGCTGAACGTGTTGCAGCTCCAGACTAAAAGGTTCATCAACCTTATCTGCTGCATTAACGAGCACCGACGAGGCCCATTGGAGCGAGGCTTCCTGAATTATGAAGCCCTCCACTCTGTGCGATTCCACGAACGGCGTAACGCGAACGAATTGCCGATCCGAACAGGCGACCAAAAGGCGTAAATGTAGTGCGCGTGTTACGCTAACTGAATAGGCTTCGACGACGTCGCCTTTCAGCAACCTGTCACGTACGCCAAGAAAGTAGTTTTCGCAGATCAGCGCTTCGATCGGATGATCGGTATTATAGACCCATTCCTGGAACCGCTCGATCGCCGCACGCGGCATCAAGCGATGCGCCTGACATCGGAAGCCCATATATCGCCTTCTGAAAATTTTAGGTGAATACAGCGACTCGGTAGGGGAGCGAGCGCCCCCCTACCAGTCTTGGTTAGCCGGTCTACGTCGTCGACTGTAATTTCACAGTCACGTCATTACTGGAGAGGTCCCCAGTTCCGGCGCTGACAACGTAATTCTTAAGCTCAATCGTGCCATCAACATCGACAACCGCGAACAGGATATCGCCCTTCAGCAAATCGGTCACATCAAAGTACCCATTCGCTTCAACCACGGTATCCGCATCATTCGTGATGTATGTCAGAACACGACGAACCGAACCACTGCCGGAACCGATCGCTCCGGCGAAGTTAACGACCTGAAGGCCTGCTGCATCATATGCCATTTATCAGTCCTCCTTATGTTGCCGGGATGGCTTTGGTATCGTCCGTGAGCAACTTGACGACACCTTCCCCGTCGATTAGCGCCGCACCACCACTGTAGAAGTGGTTCACAAAGTGCGACGCCCGATCACCGTGCCAGGTGATATCAGCCGTGACATCCGCACCCATACCGAAGCCAATGGCGGACATGTGCCAGACGAGATTTTCGGTACCAACCGCACCGACATTCGTCACGCCAGTGTGCTTGGTCCATTTGACACCCATCCATTCACGAACCCGATTGGTATCCACGAATGGTAGATCTTCGCCGACATAGTCGCCTGAAGCGAACTCATCGATAGTCAGCGCAGCTGACCAAGTTCGAGGCGACAACGCGCCCCAGCGCTGGCCATCGTCCGGCACATCCACCGAGTCGAGCTGTTCCACGGCCTGTAGTAAGGTTGCACGCGTTAAAGCCGTGGTCGTGGTGCCCACAGTGTTGGTGGACCCGCTCATGGCCGCGATAATTTGCGCATCAATCGCCCGACCAAGAGCGAAAGCGCCGCCCTGCGCAATGACCCGACGTTCGTTGATCGTGAGCTTGTTTTCATCGAGCTTATCCACCCAATCACCAGCATATTTGTCGTCGAGCATCGCTGAAATCGCGCTATGCGATTGGTTCATCGGCGTGACTTGGCCATGCCGGGCCTTCGATGTGGCAACGCCTTTGCCGACTTTCTGGAACGTGACGGTTTCACCGACAACATTCGGTTCAAAGCGCACCGCCCCACGAAGGAACGATCCGCGCCGTTGAAATGCTTCGTGAACGTCCTTGGCGTACTGTTTCGCGAAGCTGGTTGTGACGGAGGTACTCATATCCGCCTATCTCCTGTC
>JAJFJB010000106.1 GCA_021774435.1 Alphaproteobacteria bacterium | reverse complement strand
TGTTCCGTCTACGATCCAAATCGTTTCCGCCTCGGTCACGAGATACCCGATAGTAGCGATCAGGCCTTTGTCGCTGATGACGACGCCGTGTCCCGCTCGCTCGGTACCGAGCATTCGTGCTGTCATCGCGTCTTCGGGAATCTGTGTACGGACCGAAACAATGGCCGACAGAGCCTGTTTTAAATCATAGGAAAGGTCTTCTTGTCTCGGTCGCGCGCTTTCCGGAATTTCCGTCATTTCTTCTAATTTCTTTTCTTCTGTTGAAGTCCCCAATATGGGTAACGCTCGCTGAGAGTCCAGACCAACACCCTAACCCGATAAAAATTTGGCACCAACACCCTAAAAGATAACCGTATAATGTTGATTAACGTCCGGATCCGCGCTTATTCTGCCGCCGGCGCCATCTCCGTTGGGCCAACGACGCTCAATCCCGCACGCAGCGCCTCCGTCTCCCAGATCTGGTCCGGCATCACATTCGCGATGTTCACATCCGGCCCGAACTCTTCAATATAGAATTTCTTTAGCTGATAAACATCACAAAGCTGCGTTTCCGGGATCCAGGGCCCAATCAGTTCAAAGATGATTTTGCTTACGTCCAGCCCATCGCAAAGCGCCTGAATCAAGGGCCGGTTCGGTTCGCCCCCGGTCAGCAATTCCGCACCTTCGACCAAGACGACATCCGCCCCCGCCTCGAAGCACTCGTTTGCCTGCGCGATCAGCGTATCGGCGCTTGTTTCGTCGCTCTTCGAGCCAACCTCGCCATGGACCTCAAGCCCGCAATCAACCGCGGTGCGGATGAGCGTTTGCCGGGCGGTCTTGTCCAGTGGCACACAATTGTCCGAGACTTCTATCGCATCGAAACCGAGCCGCTTGGCTTCCTGAAAATACGGTCGCGCGCCCTGCAATCCCTGCGTTGCGTAGACATATTCGAGAAACTGGCCGCCAATAAACGGATGCACGTCGTGTTTCTTGTAAAGCGCGATCTTTTCCAGCAGGTACTCCTCTTCGTACAGACGCGCCGTGCCGACCACAAATTTCGCCAGATCGACATAGGGCGCGACGAGGTCGAGCCAATCCCGTTGGTTGTTCAACGGCAGCCCCCAATCCATCATCATCGTCAGGCCCTTGCGGCGTGGCTTTTCGGTACTACGGCCAGCAGGAAGCGGCACCATGGCGAACGGTTGTCCACCCATCGCAATCCCCTCTTGAAATTGTTCCCCGATAGAGTACCGCAACAGTACACCATCCAGTGCGACGCCGTCTAATCACGCGCATGGGATGACAGCGCCATCAACCGCCGCTAACCTTGCTGTAGTCGGCACCAATTACCGGCGATATTTCTGTAGATTTGGAGGAACGGCGACATGCCTTTACAGCCGACAATTCATGGAACGCGCCATATGGTTTCCGCGGGACATTTCCTCGCAACCCAGGCCGGATTCGAAATCCTGGAGGCAGGTGGCAACGCCGTCGATGCCGGTGTCGCAGCGGGCTTGGCACTCGGTATCGTGCACAGCGATATGGTACAGTTTGCTGGCGTCGCACCGATCATGATCTACCTGAAAGAGCGCGATGAAGTCCTGACCATCAGCGGTCTTGGCGGCTGGCCCAAGGCGGCATCCATCGACCGGTTCGTTCAAGACTTTAATGGCACGGTGCCGCTGGGACTGCTGCGAACCGTCGTACCGGCCGCGCCCGATGCGTGGATATTGGCGTTGGAACGTTACGGCACAATGTCCTTTGGCGACGTTGCGGCGGCCTCGATCCGTTACGCCCGCGAGGGCTTCTCCATGCATTACGTCATGCGCGACTACATCGTCGCGCATCAAGACACCTATGAGCAATGGGCGTCCAATAAGGCGATCTACCTGCCAAACGGACGGCCGCCGGATGTGGGCGAGAACTTCGTTCAGACCGACTTGGCACGCTCCATTCAATTCATGGTGGACGAAGAAAAGGCGGCCTCGGGCAAAGGCCGCACAGCTGGGCTACAAGCCGCCCGTGATGCGTTTTACAAAGGCGACCTCGCGAAGATGATCGTCGATTACCATCGCGAAAACGAAGGCTGGCTTACTGCGGAAGATCTCGCCGGCTACGCCTCCGCCATCGAAGCACCGGTGCGCATGAAATTTCGCGGCATGGATGTCTATACCTGCGACGCCTGGTGCCAGGGCCCTGTCATGCAGCAGATGATCTCCCTGCTGAAGGGCTACGATCTGGATACGTTCGAGCATAACAGCACCGACTACATTCATCTTGTCTCCGAAGTGATGAAACTGTCCATGGCCGACCGTGAACGCTATTACGGCGATCCGCGTTTCGTTGATGTGCCACTCGATACGCTCTTGTCCGAAGCCTATGCCGACGAACGCCGGCAACAAATCCGTGTCGACGAGGCGTGGCCGGAAATGCCGCCGGCAGGCGAGCTTGGCTCTCAGTATGGGGGCACGCCTGTGGCTGCGATGCGATTTGAGGGCAGCCCACCGCCATCAGGCGACACGTCTTATTGCTGCACTGTAGACAAAGTCGGCAACATCTTCTCCGCCACGCCAAGCGACGTGTCCTGGGAATCGCCGATTATCCCCGGCACCGGCTTCTGCCCGTCCTCTCGCGGTTCACAAAGTTGGGCGGTCCCCGGCCATGCCTCGGCAGTCGCGCCCGGCAAGCGGCCTCGGCTAACCCCGAACCCGGCCATCGCTATCGAAAAAGGCAAATGGGCGATGCCCTTTGGCACACCTGGCGGCGACACCCAAACCCAAGGTATGCTGCAGGTTCTGCTCAATGTGAAGGTCTTCGGCATGGGCTTGCAGGACGCCATCGAAGCGCCACGCTTCATGACTCACAGTCAGCCGGATTCCTTCGAACCGCACGGCGCCTATCCCGGCAAACTGACGGTCGAGGGCCGCATCGACGAAGCGACCAGCGATGCCCTCGCGGCAAAGGGACATGCCGTCGAGCGCCTGCCCGACATGACGTATAAGACGTCCGGCGTCTGCGCCATCACAGCGGACCTGGAAACCGGCATCCTCGAAGGCGGCGCCGACCCACGTCGCATGAGTCGGGCAATGGGGCGGTAGCGATTTCGAAGAGGATGACTGACCGGAACTAGTAAAGCCAATCTACCTCTGACCGTCGCTTGTCTTCATAAGCCTTGATTTCGGCTTCGCTCTCGAGCGTGAACGTTACGTCGTCAAGACCGTTCAGGAGTCGTTCGCGATTGAATTCCGGAACAGAGAAGCCATGCTTCGTGCCATCCGGTGCAATGACGACATTGTTTTCCAGGTCGACCGTAATCTCCGCCCCTGGGTTGTCATGAAGTTGTTGGCGAAGGTCGGCGCAGATTTCCGCTGACAGAATGACCGGCACCATGCCGTTATTCATCTCATTATTATAATGAATGTCGCCGAAACTGGGCGCGATGATGGACCGGATGCCATTGTCCCATAACGTCCAGGCCGCATTCTCCCGTGAAGATCCGCAGCCGAAATTGCGGTCGGCGACCAGGATACCGGCATCCTTGAAGGCGTCCTGATTGAGAATGAAATCTGGGTTCATCGAACCGTCCGCGTTGCGCCGCACGCGGTAAAACAACAACCCTTCATATCCCTCGGTCCGAATACGGCTGAGGAACGGGGCTGGGACGATCTGGTCCGTATCGACATTCGCAGCATCGATCGGTGCTGCCTTGGCGGTCCATTTCGTGAAGGCTTCCATATCAGCTTTTCCCTTCCATCAAGGTGCGGACATCGGCGAAGTGGCCTGACACCGAGGCGGCAGCTGCCATCGCTGGCCCGACTAGATGGGTTCGGCCGCCCTCGCCTTGCCGGCCCATGAAGTTCCGGTTCGAGGTCGATGCACTGCGCTCACCCGGTTCGAGCAAGTCGCCATTCATGCCAACACACATCGAACATCCCGGTTCGCGCCATTCCATGCCGGCGTCGGTAAAGATTTTATCGAGCCCTTCGGACTCCGCTTCGCGCTTAACCTGCTGTGAGCCCGGCACGACGAGTGTACGCACTTGCGCGCGCCGGTCTTTCGCGACAGCCGCCGCTAACCGTAAATCTTGGATCCGTGCGTTGGTGCACGACCCAATGAACACTTTGTCGACGGCAACGTCCGTCATCTGTGTGCCCGGCTTTAGATCCATGTAATCGAGCGCACGTTCCTGTGTCGCGCGCCGCACGGGATCGCTTTCACTTGCTGGGTCCGGCACGGCGCCGGTCACCGGCACGACATTCTCCGGGCTCGTTCCCCAGGTAACCATAGGTGCGATGGCATTTCCGTCGACCGTGGCTTCGGTGTCGAACTCGGCCTCATCGTCGCTAGGCAGGGTCTTCCAATAGGCCAGCGCCTTGTCCCACTTTGCTTCCTTCGGCGCGAACATGCGGCCTTCGCAATAGGCAAAAGTCGTTTCGTCCGGCGCGATCATGCCGGCGCGACCGCCGGCCTCGATAGTCATATTGCAGACCGTCATACGGCCTTCCATATCGAGGCCCCGGATCGCGGATCCCGCATATTCGACTGCATGCCCCGTCGCACCGGCGGCACTGATCTGACCAATGATGGCGAGGATCACATCCTTGCCCGAAACTCCAAAGCCCAGCTTGCCATCGACATTGACCCGCATCGACTTGGGTTTCTTCTGCCACAAGGTCTGAGTCGCAAACACATGCGCGACTTCCGACGCTCCGATGCCGAATGCGAAGGCGCCGAGCGCACCGTGCGTTGCCGTATGGCTATCGCCACAAACCAGTGAAATCCCCGGCAAGGTTATGCCGAGTTCCGGCCCGACGACATGCGCGATACCGTCCATCCCGCTGTCGAGACCAAAATGATGAATGCCGAACCGGTCCGCGTTGGCAGCGAGTTCCTCAAGAATTTCGCGCATCTTCTGATCTTTGATTTCCGCAACCGATTTGATGTCGGTCGGGCGGTAATGATCGGGCGATGCAAAGGTCAGGTCAGGTCGCCGCACCACGCGATCCTGCGCCTTCAGTTTCGTGAACCCTTGCCGGGAACCGTCATGACAAAGATGCCGGTCGATATAAAGCAGCGTCTGCCCATCGTCGCGTTCGAGCACGACATGCGCATCCCAAAGTTTCCCGAACATCGTCCGTGGCGTTGCCATTCCTATCTCCCTAACCGTTCCTTATTTGCGCCACCAAGCATAAGCCGGGCGGGCGTGTGCTGCCAAATCTCAAGCGGAATTGCTGTCTATGCTTTTTTTGGCACGCCGTAGCAGTGCGCCATCGACGGGAATTCCCGTGCGCGAACCTCTGCAGCATAAGCATCCGCGGCGTTCGCAATCGCATCCCCGATTTCGGCATAGCGTTTTACGAACTTCGGCTTAAATCCGCTGAACAGGCCAAGCACATCATCGGTTACCAGTATTTGCCCGTCGCAGGCCGGCGATGCACCGATGCCGATGGTCGGAATCGTCAGACGCTCGGTAATACGGCGCGCGACAGATTCTGAAGTCCCTTCGATGACTACGGTAAAAGCACCAGCCTCCTGCACCGCGTCGGCGTCTGCTGCGATGCGTTCCGCGTCTTCTTGGGAAAGTCCTTGCGCGCGAAATCCTCCGGTCGCATGAACCGATTGCGGCATAAGGCCGATATGGCTCATCACCGGGATCCCGCGTGCCGTCAGGAACTGGATCGTATCCGCCATCTCAACCCCACCTTCGAGTTTAACGGCCTGGCAGCCCGATTCCGACATCAAGTGTGCGGCGCTTCGAAAGGCTAGCTCCTGACTTTCTTCGTAGCTGCCGAACGGTAAATCCGTCACCACGAATGCGGAAGCGGTCGCGCGCATCACCGCCTGACTATGCGCAATCATCATTTCAAGGCTGACCGCGAGGGTGTCATCCATGCCGTAGACGACCATGCCAAGTGAGTCCCCGACCAGCAACAAATCCATTCTCGAATCCAGGATTGCTGCAACAGGAGCAGTGTAAGCCGTCAAGCAAACCAGAGGTTCACCACCCTTACGCGCGCGGATATCCTTTACCGACAGACGCCTATTCTTCGAAACCGCACTCATCGCACCCCCCTTCTGAATTCATAATCACACAATGTTTTCCGCACCTTATGTCGTGCGTATTGATCACACAACATCACCTCCCAAACGCACGTGACATGCATCAATGCAATGAATTGCATTTTTCACCAAATTCGACTTATTCTTACAACCACGCCGCGCGGAGGAAGCCGGGCCGCGACAAAAAAAGTGATTGGAGAAGAAGAGGACGGGCTCATGTTTCCCTTGTCAAATATGTTGAAGTCCTTTGTGCGCATCGGCGCTCTTAAAGTGATCGATGCTCAAGGCAAGGCGCATATGTTCGCGGGTCAACCCGGACCTAGCGTGACAATGCGGCTCAATGATGCTTCGCTGTATTACAAACTCTTTCTCAATCCCGAGCTGAATGCCGGCGAAGCCTATATGGATGGACGGCTTTCCTTCGAAGATGGCGACCTGCGGGACTTTCTAACACTTTATTCGGCCAATACAGGCGCGCTCGACAGTTACCCGCTACAGCATGTTCTCCGAAAAGTTTCCAAAGCCTTCAGAAAATTTCAGCAGAACAACGCAAAGGGCAAGGCGCAGAAGAATGTCGCCCACCATTACGATCTCGGAAACGAGTTCTACAAACTCTTCCTTGACGAAGACATGCAATATTCCTGCGCCTATTTTGAGAATGAGGACGACACACTGGAAGAAGCGCAGCGCAACAAGCTGCGGCTTATCGCATCCAAGCTCAATCTTGAGCCAGGTTTAAAAATCCTCGACATCGGCAGCGGCTGGGGCGGTATGGCGCTCTATCTTGCTTCCTTGGCTGACGTTGAAGTTCTCGGCGTCACGCTTTCGCGCGAGCAATGTGCCCTCGCGAACGAACGTGCCCGCGTCGCTGGTGTCGCTGACAGGGTGCGCTTCGAATTGCGTGATTACCGGGACCTGGACGAGACTTTCGACCGTATTGTCTCTGTCGGTATGTTCGAGCATGTCGGCGTTCACCGTTATGACGAATTCTTCGGCAAGATAAACAAGCTGCTGGACAAAGACGGCGTTGCCTTATTGCATTCGATCGGCCACATGAGCCCACCGAGTATCGCCAGCCCTTGGCTACGCAAATATATATTTCCCGGCGGTTACTCGCCGGCACTCTCGGAGGTCTTCGAGGCTGTTGAGCCGAACCGTCTCTGGGTCACAGACGTGGAAGTCTTACGTGTGCACTATGCCGACACGCTGCGAGAATGGAACCGACGCTTTCAGGCAAACCGGGACAAGGTCGAGGCCATGTACGACGCGAAGTTTTGCCGGATGTGGGAATTCTATCTCATTAGCGCTGAGATGATGTTCCGAACCGGTGCGCAGATGGTCTTCCACATACAGCTCGCCCACAAACGCGATGCGGTGCCAATCAAACGCGACTACATGACCAAACGGCGGCACCAATTCAGAGATTGGGAACGGGAGCGCGATAGCCCGGTAAAGGAAGTCGCGGCCTCGGGGGACTGATCAACCGAAATCAGACCTACCAGACGCCGATAAAATATCCGCGCTTCTTACCCGACCCGGTACGGGCAGCAACTTCCGCGTCGGAGAGCGTTGTCCGGGATCTACGCGCGCGTAACCATGTAAACAAGCGCTCATGCAGTTCCGCCCGAACCTCGGCGTGCGCGTCGCTCTCACCGAGATCAACGAGTTCGTCAGGGTCTTCCGTCAGATCGAACAGCTGGGAGCGGAAGGTTTCGTAATGGATATATTTCCAGCGTTCGTTTCGAACCATGAAAGAACGTGCCTCGTGTGGCTCAAGCCCCAAATCAAGCCGCGCGTGGCGCCATGCGTAATCGCCCTCGCTGAAAGCGGCATCGCGCCAATCGTCCACCTTGCCACCATGGAGCAACGGCAACAGCGACCGCCCTTCAAGGCGGTGTGGTTGCGCTTCACCGCCGAGCACATCGACAAATGTTGGCAGCAGATCGATCGCTTCCACGAATCGATCGTCCGTAACGCCCCGCGTGGCATTCGCCGCGCCGTCCGGATCGTAAACGATCATCGGAATGCGCGTTGACGCGTCGTGAAAAAGTTCCTTCTCGCCCAGCCAATGATCGCCGAGATAATCGCCATGATCACTGGTGAAGACGATCATCGTATCGTCCATGCGGCCTTGATCTTCCATCGCCGCAAAAAGCCGCCCGAGATGATCGTCGATCTGCTTCACCAACCCCATGTATGCCGGAATCACGTTTTGCCGCACTTCCTCACGCTGGAAGTTCTCGCTTTCCTCATGCCGCATGAACGCAGCAACAACCGGATGGGGCGCGTCGCGTTCCGCCTCGGTCCGTACCGCCGGCAGAATATGGTTTGATCCGTACATCGCGTGATAAGGAGCCGGCGCCATATAGGGCCAATGCGGCTTGATATAGCTCAGATGCGCGCACCAGGGCTTATCGCCAGCTTCTTCCATGAAGGCGAGTGCACGATCGGTCATATAGGCTGTTTCCGAGTGTTCCTCGCGGACCCGCGTCGGCAGATGACAATTCCTCATATGCCAGCCAGACAGGATTTCCCCGTCCGGACCCTCCGCAGAATTGGCAAAATCGTGCCAGGGATTGTCGCTCTCGTACCCGCGTTCCCGCAGCCAGACATTGTAACTAAGGTTCGGATCGTAGCCGACCTGCGTATGCAAGCCGTCATCGCGCTCGTACGGTTCAAACCCGCACTCTCCCATCAGGATGCCATCGGGTGAGGCCTGGTCGAGGCCAAGTCGCTTCATCTCCTCGACATCGGCCATAAAGTGGGTTTTTCCAATGAGCACGGTTCGCAGTCCCAGGGGCCGCAAATAGTCTCCCATTGTCAGCTCACCGAGCTTCAGAGGCACGTTGTTCCAGTTCGAACCATGGCTGAACATATACCGCCCTGTATAGAAGGACATTCGCGAGGGGCCGCAGATCGGCGACTGCGTATAGGCGCGGGTAAAGCGGACGCCGCGCGCAGCCAACCCGTCGATATGAGGCGTATCGAGACTAGGATGC
The DNA here is from genome assembly GCA_021774435.1 of Alphaproteobacteria bacterium. GTDB lineage: Bacteria > Pseudomonadota > Alphaproteobacteria > UBA8366. Next base: position 62,981 of record JAJFJB010000106.1, on the reverse strand, counting down.
CCGGCGCAGGACAAATAATCGGCTCGAAGCTGATCCGTCATGATGAACAGAATGTTTCGTACTTTACACATTGCTTCCGCTTTCTGCCGCTATCCGATCGACCCCAACGAAGTTGCCCGATTATCATCGTCGCGCCGCAAGAGTCGAGCGTTTGCCAGAATTGATCCAGATCATTGCACTCGACGAAAGCAGCCTTACCGTTGGACGAGTGATCTTGCGCCTAGCGATTGGAGTCCACCAAATGCCGAACGATAACCCGCCCGCCGAATCCCGCTATCATGACCCGGGTTGCGCTTATTGCCCGCCGAGTGTCCGTGCCTGCCGGCAAGGCGAATCCGAAGCCCGAGGGCCCGGTTTCTGTCCGTCGAAGGTCGATCAGGACGGCATCGATAGCGCCTACTCGCTTTACACCGATCCCTTTACCCGCCGTGTCGCGCAAGAATCGGCACGTGTCGAAAGCGAAGGCTATTGCCGCTGGACCCGGGTTGAGGAAGTTTGCGAGTTCGCGAAAAAGATGGGATTCCGCAAGATCGGAATTGCCACCTGTATCAGCTTTGTCGATATGGCCAACACCCTGAGTGGCATTCTGGAGAGCCACGGTTTCGAAGTCGCTTCGGTGGCCTGCAAACATGGCGGTGTTGCTAAAGAAAACATCGATCTCGACGACATCGAGAAAATCCGCCCCGGCGGCCATGAGTCGATGTGCAACCCTGTTTCACAGGCCGAATTACTGAACCGCGCCGGCTGCGAATTCAATGTCGTGCTCGGCCTGTGCGTCGGCCATGACAGCCTGTTCTTCAAGCACTCCGAAGGGTTGGCGACGACGCTAGTCGCGAAGGACAGAGTGTTGGCGCACAATCCCGTCGGCGCATTGCAGCTCGCCGATTCCTATTACAGTAAAGTTTGGGGGCCGGAGAAACCGGAAAAGCCGGCTAAAATCCCCGCTGAAGGGCGTCGCAAGTAATAAACTACGAATGAACCCGGGCTGTTATTTCGGGGGATGCGTCGTATATTCAGTACCATGGAATCCTTTGTCGTCATCGGCGCGGGGCAGGCTGGCGGTCGCGCGGTCGAAGCCCTGCGCGCCAGCGGTTTTGAGGGCCGCATCGATCTTATTGGAGCGGAGACGCACCTTCCTTACGAACGCCCTCCCTTGTCGAAAGAGTTGCTCGCCGACGATGCCGCGCCCTTCGAGCTCATGCATGACCAAGCCTGGTACGAAGAGCGTAACATCACGCTGCATCTCGGCGCGCCGGCGACTGTCATCGACCGCGACGCAAAGCGGGTTGTCATAGGAGACAGCCAGACGGTCGCTTACGACAAGTTATTGCTCACGATGGGCGGGGGCGTGCGCCGTTTAGATATTAGCGGCGGTGACCTCGCAGGCGTTCACTATTTGCGGACCGTCGAAGAAAGCTTGGCCATCGGCAAGATGCTGGTGGCGGGCACGCGCATCGTCGTGGTCGGTGGCGGGTTTATCGGTCTCGAAATTGCCGCAAGCGCCAGAATTCGTGACTGCGCCGTCGTGGTCCTTGAGGCAGCAGACCGGCTTATGGGGCGTGCCTTGCCTGAAGAGATTGGCAACGTTTTCTCCGAGCTACATCGGCAAAATGGCGTCGATATCCGCCTCAATTTGGGAATCGAACGCATCGAAGGCGCCGGCAAGGTTGAAACCGTCGTCGCCGCAAGCGGCGAGACGATCGAAGCGGATGGCGTGGTCGTCGGCGTTGGTATTGTGCCAGATACGGCCTTGGCGTCCGAAGCGGGGTTGGATGTGGATAATGGTATTGTCGTCGACGAGTATTGCCGCACTTCCGATCCAGCCATCTACGCCGCAGGCGATGTCACGCTGCATCCCAACCCTTTCGCCGGGCGGCACATTCGGCTGGAGTCCTGGCAAAATGCACAGAATCAAGCCATCGCCGCCGCGCAGAACATGAATGGGGCAAATACGCCTTTCACGGAAGTGCCTTGGTTTTGGTCGGATCAGTTCGACGTCAACTTGCAGATGTGCGGAGCACCGGACGAGTGGGACAATGTCGTCACGCGTGGCGATATTTCGGCGCGGGACGGACTGTTATTTCAACGCGTCGGCGAGACGATTGTCGGTGCCATTGGTCTCAATCGGCCGCGCGACATGCGGTTCATAAAGCGTCTCATGACGGCAGGGAAGACACCGACGGCAGCAGAACTCGCCGACGAGGATGTTGGATTTCGCGAACTGTTGAAGTAGCCATTTGATTTTCTTTTCGACCAGCGGCCAACTCCAATTGTTGGAATTTTACTCGCGTAATAATGATGTAGCGCATTGAATTGTTGCCCCACCTGAGTACGGTACGTTTGGTTGATCTTCTGCAAAGCAGATGACTGAAGCATTCACGCTTCACGGAGTCGGGCACATAGTGACACAGGACTCCCCCATAATCGGCATTGGTGCTTCGGCCGGCAGCCTTGAAGCATTAAAATCTTTGCTCGGCACGATGCGGGCCGATAGTGGTGCGGCCTTCGTTTTGATCCAGCATCTGGATCCCAAACATGAGAGTCTCATCGCTGAAATCCTGGGACGCTCGACCACGATGCCCGTGATCGAAGCAAGTGACGGTATGACGGCAGAGGCAAACCACGTCTACGTCATCCCGCCAAATGCCTATCTGACCCTGAGCGGCAACATATTCCATTTGAGCGAAGCGGTGTTGTTGCACGGCATCCGCATGCCGATCGATACATTCCTATGGTCGTTGGCGAAGGAGAAAGCGGAAAAGGCAATTGCCCTCATCATTTCGGGAACCGGCAGTGACGGAACCCTCGGCGTGCGCGCGGTCAAGGGCAATGGCGGTCTTGTCATGGCGCAATCACCGGATAGCGCCCAATATGACGGCATGCCGCGCAGCGCCATTGCGACCGGGTTGGTGGACTATGTCGGGCCCGTCGAAAGCATGCCTGAAGTTCTTATCGAGTACCTCCGGCACCCTTATATGCAGCAGGCGAACGGGTCCGCTCCGGTCCTTGGTGAAGCTGAGGAGGAAAGCCAGCTTCGTGACATCCTGACATTGCTGCGAAATCGCAAAGGCTTTGATTTCCGGGTCTATAAGCAAGGCACGATAGGTCGCCGAGTCGCGCGGCGAATGGGCCTGCATCGTATCGAGACGATGGCGGGCTATCTGGACTATTTGCGGGAGAATCCGGATGAAGCCACGCAGTTGGTCAAGGATTTGCTAATCGGCGTTACTACATTCTTTCGCGACCCGGACGCCTTCGACGCACTTAACGCTGAGGTCATCACAAAGATCGTGGCGCGAAAGAACGCGGATGAGCCTGTCCGGGTATGGGTGCCCGGTTGCAGCAGTGGTGAGGAAGCCTATTCGATCGCCATGCTCCTGACCGAGCAGTTGGAAACAGCGGACAAACACTGCCCATTGCAAGTATTCGCCACCGATATCGACGAGGAAGCACTGACCGTCGGACGAACCGGCGTCTATCCCGAGAATATCGCCGCAACGCTTCCAGCCGGTAGGTTGCGGCGTTTTTTCAAGAAGGAAAACAGCGTATATCGCGTGACGAAACCCCTGCGCGATTCGGTGACCTTCGCAGAACAGAATCTGATCAGCGATCCGCCGTTTTCGAAACTCGACCTCATCAGCTGCCGCAACCTGCTCATCTATCTTGACGCGGACGTGCAGCGTAAGGTTATCGCACTGTTTCACTTTGCCCTCCGGGAAGGCGGTTTCCTGTTCCTCGGCCATTCCGAAACGGTCGGCCAGCAGGAAGATTTGTTCGCGCCGGTGGTTAAAAAATGGCGCATCCTCAAACATATAAGCGTCGCCCGGCACCTGCCGGTTGAATTTCCGGTTGGGAGGGCACGGCCGCGGCCAATCCGTGTCGGCGATCAAAAGACTGCGATGCTTACCGATCAAGTCCGGATGGGTGAGGTGACAGAACGGCATCTGCTTGCCGATTACGCGCCTGCCGCGGTCTTGGTGAACGAGAAACATCAAGCGCTTTATTTTTACGGCCCAACGGGGCGTTATTTGGATCAACCGACGGGCGCGCCAACACAAGATCTGTTGAGTCTGGTCCGGCCAGCGTTACGGACAAAGCTGCGAGCAGCGTTGCGCGGGATGGCCGATAACCCGGAACCGGTTACGATCGCCGATGCGCATGTCAACCGCGACAAATTGCTAATCCCGGTGCAAGTCACCATAAAACCTGTGACATTGCCAGGCACATCCGAGCGTCTACGCCTGACCATCTTCGAGGATCGGCCGGAGCCGTCCCGTGTGCAAGAGGCGCAATCGCCGGCGACGACACCTGAAACCGAAAAATCGTTGATCACACAGCTCGAATACGAACTCAAATCTACCCGCGAAGAACTACAGACCAATATCGAGGAGCAGGAATCCGCCAACGAAGAGCTGCAGGCCGCCAATGAAGAAGTGATGTCGGTGAATGAAGAGCTCCAGTCCACCAATGAGGAGCTGGAAACGTCGAAGGAAGAACTGCAGTCCATGAATGAAGAGCTGACCACGGTCAACAGCCAGCTCAAGGACAAGGTAGACGAGTTAAGTGCGACCAATGACGATCTGGCAAACCTGCTCAACAATACCAATATCGCGATCCTATTCCTCGACACCGAGATGAGAATCCGGCGTTTCACGCCGCAAACCAAGAAGTTGTTGAACCTCATCGCGAGTGACGAGGGTCGCCCGCTGGCGGATATCCGGCAAAAATTCAGCGATGGCGATTTACTTGCGGACGCGCGCAACGTGCTCGAGGACCTTAAGCCTGTGGAGCGTGAGGTCAGCACCGATGACGACGCCTACTATCTTCGCCGCGTACTGCCCTACCGGACCGGCGACAACCGCATCGGTGGCGTCGTGATCACCTTCATCGATATCACCACACGCAAACGGTCGGAAGTCCAGGCCCAGCGGCTTGCCGCGGTGGTCCGAGATTCCAACGACGCCATCACGGTACAGGACTTCGATGGCAATATCCTTGCCTGGAACCGAGGTGCGGAGCGCATATTTGGTTGGACCGAGCGGGAAGCGCTCGCAATGAACATCCGGGATATCGTCCCGGAACTTCATCGTGCCAGTGCCTTGGCATTCGCAGAAGAACTTGCCTCAGGCAAAATTGTCGAAGCGTTCCAAACCCACCGCATCACGAAGGATGGCCGTGCTATCGACATTCTCGTCGCCGCCACGTTGCTGCGCGATGATTCGGGATCAACGTCGCTATTCGCGACGACGGAGCGCGATGTCACGCAGTTGCTGAAAACCGCAGCCGCCTTACAGCAAAGCGAAGGGACGGCACGCGCCTATCTGGAGTCCGCTCCCGACGCCATCATCATCCACAATTTGGACGGCACAATTGTCCAGACCAATGCACAAACCGAAATCCTGTTCGGGTACGGCAAGGGCGAGCTCTCCAGCATGAAGGTCGAGCAACTGATGCCGGAACGCTTTCGCGGCCGCCATGTCGCTCACCGCGCCAAATATAACGCCAATATGGCGCCCCGAACGATGGGCGCAGGAGCGCTTCTGGCAGGGCTGAAAAAAGACGGTACCGAGTTTCCGATCGAAGTCAGCTTGAGCCCGATCAACGACATCGACGGCAAAACCATTGCGGCCGCCGTCCGCGATGTTACCGAGCGCGTGCGGATCGAGGATGCCCTTCGCAAAGCGATCCGCAGTGCCGAGACGGCCAACGAGACGAAGTCTCGGTTCCTCGCGACCGCCAGTCATGATTTGCGGCAACCATTGCAGTCCCTGAACTTGTTGAACGAAAGTTTGCGCAAAACGGTTGCCGATGAAGACGCTCAAAAAATGCTGGCGATGCAGAGAGAAGCCCTTGCCGGCATGCGGAACTTGCTGAACTCGTTGCTCGACATTACCCAATTGGAATCGGGTTCGGTGGCGCCACACCTTACTGGCGTGCCCCTACAGGAAATATTCGACACGGTTTCGGCGGAGTTCGGCGAACAGGCAAGGGCAAAAGGGTTGAACCTAGAGATAGAACCGACCGATGCCGTCGCTTATTCTGATGCAAATTTGGTCTCGCAGGCCATACAGAACCTGGTCGCCAACGCAATTCGTTATACGGAAAAGGGTTTCGTTCGGCTCGGTAGCACGCCTGACGCCGACGGTCTGAAGCTAGTGGTTACGGATTCGGGTATCGGTATCCCGAAAGATGAACTGGACAACATATTTACCGAGTTCCATCAGCTCGAGCGTGACCCGCAAGAACGCAATGTTGGACTTGGCTTGGGACTCGCGATCGTTCAGCGTATCGCCGCAATTTTGGACACCGGGATCGAGGTTGAAACGGAAGTTGGAAAAGGGTCGACGTTTTCGTTCACGTTGCCCGTCGGTAAAGCGATCCCAGCAGGGTCCACTTCGCCCGCTGTCGTCGCTGAACCTTCCACGACCAGAACCGAAATCGTACTATTGATCGACGATGAAGTCTCGGTGCTCGAAGCATCACAAATCCTACTTGAGGTCGAAGGATATGAAGTGGTTCCAGCCACCTCTCCGCCGGAGGCTTATGCGAAGGTAGAAGACCTCGCGGAATCGCCGGACATCATCGTGACGGATTTTCATTTAAAGTACGACGAGTCCGGCATCGACATCGTGCAAGCCGTGAGAAAACGTGCCGGCAGATCGGTTCCCGCGATTCTCGTGACCGGAGACACGTCTCCGTCATTCGGCGCTCTTAATATCGAGAATGTCGAGGTCTTGATCAAGCCGATTGAATCGGATCAGCTTATCAACACCATTCAAAAACTTCTCGAAAAGCCGGCTTGATTTGTTTCGATTGGCACGCGTATCGCTACCGGCGGGAAGAATGACGTAGTATTCTCCCAAGCGATGGGAGAATAGGATGACTAGCATGAACGACTTCAAGGGCGTCGGCCTGCCGACCGACAGTACATTGGATACCGTGCTCACGGGTTTGCGTTTCGAAGCACTGGATAACTTCGCGCGGACCTTCGCCTTTACCCCGGAAGACAGGCTGGTCATTCTGGCCGACCGCAAGCTCGACCCTCGCGTCATTCATGCCGTCTGCGGCCTCGCAAGATCCCGCGGTATCAAGCCCTGGGTCATCATGAGCGATACGACGCAGCACACCGAAGTGCCTAAGGAAATTCGTCCCGTTGTCGAGCAGGCGACTTTTGTGGTCTCCTCCTGGTTCTGCTCAATCATCGATCCGTTCTGCATCGCGCAGCGCGCGAAGGGACAACGTTGGGTCAAAATCACTTATTTCCGAAATCTCGATTTATTGGATACTGATCAGGCAAGATTTCCCATCGATATCGTTGGCGAAATCATCCGTCAAACAGCCGCCCAATATCCCGAATCCGGTGATTTCGATCTCCATTTTGCGAACGCGGGCGGGACCGATCTCACCATCAAATTTACCGCGGCGATGCGGCAAAACTTGCTTTCGTCAAGTCGCTGGCGCGGCAACATGGCGGCGGACGAACCCGGCTGCTATGTGCATTACCTGCCAACGCACGGGCCCAATCTCTACGACCGGACATCCGTCGACAATGACGATTCCGTACCCGTTTCGCTCAATGGAACGGTTGTGCCTTTCTGGGCGGTTGGATTCGAAAAACCGTTCGAGGAGAATATCAAGGTGCAGTTCAAGGACGACCGCGTGACCGGCGTTGACGGCAACAGCGAGGATGCGGCCATTCTTCGCGACATGTTGATCGGCGGTCAGATCATTGAACTCGGCTGCGGCTTCAACCCAAAGGCGCCGCGCCACACCGTCTATCCCGCCGGCTCGAACTCGCCCGGCGCCCTGCATTACGGCATCGATCTGGCGAAACCGTCCGACTATATCCGCCGCGTGATGCCGGAGTGGGAAGAACCACCTGTGCATATGGATTTGATCAGCTACGACACGACGGTGACCGCCGGAAATGCAACGCTTATCGACGAAGGCTTTTTGACGGCATTACGCGCGCCCTCTGTCGTCACGATGGCAGAAAAATTCGGCGACCCGGTGGACCTGTTGGAGAACTGGCCCGAGTAGCGCGCCTAGCGCGTATCGCAGATGAGCTTGTTCTCTTCCGCGTTCTTGACCATCGCACGGCCGTCGACACATTGAATCAACACAAACGGATCGACTTCCGCGTAAATGTCACCATTGGTGAAACTCTGCACAAAGCCAAGGCCCGGTTTGAAATCGATCGACACAACCTCGGTAACGCCGGTACACGGATTTTCCATGTTCTCCGTCGCATCCTCTATTTCCATTCGCTCATTGTCGAAAATTTTTAGGTGATAGTCGGCGATAGCCGGACAAGGGGTCTGCGCTGTTGCGATACTCCAACCAAACGCAAAGACCGAACAAAAGCCCCCGAAAACAGCCATTTTTCGGCCTAACTGTAACATTCTAATGCTTCTCCTTTTCGCTGAGTCTGCGAACAGGTCTTCCGCTCGCACGTGCTAACCGGGTAAGAATATCGTATTCAATAGCGTTACTAAACCATCCTATTGCAGTTGTCGGAGAGATCATGAGCATCCTTGCGGGTAACAGATTGTCGCCAAATCATCCACCGCCAGCCAATGGCCCCGTCGGCGGCCCCGGAGTCTGGTATGGGTCCGCGTTGAAGAATTCGACCGAATGGATGTACCCGTTGTCGGATGCGGAACGTTCGGAAATGATCGATGCGATGCGGCGCGCACGCGCCAGAAAAGACGGCATTGGAAAGATGACCAAGGCGGACTTCCAAATGCCTTCCTTCGGCGACACTCTGGAAGATCTGCGCCGCGAGGCGCTTCATGGCCGCGGTTTCGTCTTACTTCGGAATTTTCCCGTCGACGAATTCAGCTTTGAAGAAATTGCGACGATGTATTGGGCCTTCGGAACCTATATGGGCAGCGCCCGCTCCCAGAATGCTCGTGGACATCTGCTGGGTCATGTCACGGATATTACCGACCGATATGACGACCCCAGCCGCCGAGGCTATCTCAGCAACCGCCATCTCCTGTATCACAGCGACTCTGTCGATATGGTATCCTTGTTATGTCTTCATCAGGCAAAAAGCGGCGGACTAAGCACGATTGTCAGCTCGTACACGATCCATGACGAAATGTGGAAACGGCGACCCGATCTCGCGCAGGTTCTGTATGGGCCCGTGCCCCGAAATCGCCGCAAGGAAATCCCCGAAGGCAAAGGACCCTGGTACGATCTTCCCGTTTTCAATTATTGCGATGGGCGATTGGTCATCAGCTTCCTGCGCCAATTCATCGACGAAGCCCAGGACCATCCCGATGTCGGCCCCTTCGACCCGTTACTGGTCGAAGCGCTGGATATGCTGACCGACCTCGCAAACGATCCGGAACTCTTCCTCTCCATGGACTTCGAGCCCGGCGACATCCAGCTCATCCACAATCATCAGATCCTGCACAATCGCACGGCCTACGAAGATTGGCCGGAGCCGGAGCGAAGGCGCTATCTGCTGAGACTTTGGCTGTCGCCACCGGACGGCTTGGCGCTTCCCGGCGCCTTTGCCGAAAGGTATGGCAGCGTGGCGGTCGGAGACAGAGGCGGCGTCGTCGTCCCCGGAATGGAAACCCAGGTTCCGCTGACCGCACTATAAAAATCGCGGACTTTTGCAGGCGTCCGTCTTAGTTTTTCTTCAGGTGACCCCGAAGGTGTCCCGTCGACACTAATTCCGCAATGACATCGCGCAAGATCGCCCTGACCTCAATCGTCAGCCGGTCTTGCGCTGCGACTCTTGGCCAAATGATGTGCAGCGAGCGCGAAAAATCAGGGTGCACAATTTTCCGCATGAAGATGCTGCCGAGATCCGGCACCTCGGAAAATCCATTCTCCGGGAGTACTGAATAGGCGTATCCAGAAGCCACCATCCGTGGAAGCAAACGCGGCGAGTCCTGTTCAGCCTTGATATTCAGACGAAGTCCCTGGTCAAACGCGACCTGCTCAAGCGTGTTGCGGATGTAATGCGGTCGCGACGGCAGAACTAGGGGGAACTCGCAGGCGAGTTCGAAGTCAATAGGCTCATCGGTGTCTCCTTCGCTTCCTCTCGCGCCACCTAACGCGAGTTCTTCGACCAGCATATGTTCCGATTCCACGCCAGACGGCATTATCGCACTTGGTACAAAAGCGAGATCGGCGCGACCGCTTTCAACCAGCTTGGCGATGTTAATACTCATGCCTTCCTGAATGATGAGATTGACCTCTGGAAACCGCTCGGCCACGGACGTCGCAAGCACCGGCGAAATAATCTGCGATACGGACGCCGCGAGAACGACGACAATTTCACCGCTCGGCGATTGACCGAGATGCCGCACATCTGTTTCTGCCCGTTCTATCTGCCGAACAATCGTACGAGCGTGCTCGTACAGCAAATCCCCGGCCGGGGTCGTCGACACGCCCCGCGAAGAGCGTTCAAGCAAAGCGACGTCCAATTCCTGTTCCAGGTTGGCGATATGTTGGCTCAAGGCGGGCTGAGCAACACCCAAACTTTGCGCCGCTCCGGAAAGACTTCCCGCTTCGACAATCGCCAGAAAGTAACTCAACTGATTGACCTTCATGGGCCCTCCGATTTTTAGCCTCGTTAGATCATTATATAAGTTTCTCTTATATCGGCTATATCAATATAGTATTTCCCGAATAGGAAGAGAGAAGCTTAGTATTTTGCCCGAAATATAAGAAAATCAGTCAAAAAATGAACTTTGCGACAATTGTTCTGGGAGGAAGACTATGCGGACACGTCAATTTTTAGCGGCAGCAGGTGCCATCGCACTTGTTGGTAGCGTCATCTCCGGCGCCTTCGCGGCGGATTACCCGTCCAAGCCGATCACCATGATCATTCCGTGGAAACCGGGTGGTACCACGGAGACCATGGGCCAGGTACTGTCGAAGGCCATGGGCAAGGAGCTTGGCCAGAAAGTCATCGTGAAGACGCGGCCGGGCGGTGGCGGTGCCGTCGGATCAACTGTCGCGTCGAAATCCAAGGCTGACGGTTATACGATTGAATTCGTCGGCATTTCGACTTTGACCTGGATTCCAATGACGCAAAAGTCGGTCAAATACAAAACCTCCGACTTCCAGTTCGTCGCCGGCGTCAGCCAATATCAGATGGGGCTCGTTAGCGTACCGGGGAAACCCTACACGACACTGAAGGAACTGGTAACCTATTCCAAGGCCAATCCGGGCATCAACGTGGCCGATATGGGTGGCATGTCCAAGGCATTCGTCAATTTTATCGCGCAGCAAGAGGGCGTCGACTGGACGGCGATCCCGACACGCGGTGGCGGCGAAATGGTGCCGTTCCTGCTCGGTAATAAAGTAGATTTCGCCTTTAGCGGCGGCGTTCATCAGAAATATGGCGAGAAGATGATCGTGCTTGCATCGTTCCTTTCGAACCGCCATCCGCTGGCACCGAACGCACCGTCGACGCAAGAGCTGTATGGTGTTGCAATGCCGGGGGATAACGGAATCGTTGCGCCGAAGGGCATACCCGAAGCCGCACGCGCAAAACTTGAAGCCGCTGTAAAAGCGTCCATGGACGATCCCGACTTCACGAAAATTCTGGAACGGATCAAGTTCCCGAAGCGTTACCTGTCTTCTGCTGAATTCCAGAAGGTCGTCGATCAAACACTGGTCAGCCTCGACAAGGTCGCTCGGGCGACAGGTTACATTAAGTAGCAAATGAATTACGGATGGAGCGCAATTGCTCCATCCGTAAATTCTTCCGCGCCGCTCGCAAATCGGTTGCCTATCGCAGTTGCGCAAAAGATCACAGATTAGCTAGGGGCGATGGCCATTGCGACAAACGCACATCTGGTCGGGCGTGGTAATCAGCGCGATTTCGCTATTGTTCATATTTTGGATTATCCCGACCCAGACATCGCCGCCCGATAGTCATTTGGATCTGGCGCCGAGCTTCATCCCCTCACTTGCGATTACCGTTACGCTGCTTCTCGCAATTATCATGAGTGCCGGGGCCTTCTTCTCGCGCAAAACGGAAGACGAAGAGCACGAAGAGTTCGGGGCGGAAGCCTCGGGCATGGGCTGGACCGAATTCAAGAATCTCGGGCTCTGGATCGGCGCGTCGATCATCGCGTGGTTCGGCACGACCTATGTCGGCTTCGAACCGACGATGACGGTGTTGCTGGCGGCGGGCCTGTATTTTGCCGGGCTGCGGAATTACTGGCTCTTGGCGATCCTCGCCATCGCGACCCCTATCATCCTGTCGCAGTTCGCGTGGCACGTCTTCACGGCGGAACTGCCCGGTTTCTGGCGGGAATAAGGAATCAATCTATGGAAACGCTGCTGGAAATGGCATCGCATCTGAGCGCAGGGTTCGAGGCTGCGTTCACGCTGAAAAACATGCTGTTCATCTGCGGTGGCGTGACCTTGGGCATCATCTTTGGTGTGACGCCGGGCTTAGGTTCCGTCACTGCGCTGGCGATCCTCGTCCCGATCACCTTTTACTTCACACCGCTGGCGGCTATCGCATTTCTCGTCGGCGTCAATAAGGGCGGGACATCCGGCGGCGCCATACCGGCGATCCTGATTAACACGCCTGGAACACCGGAGGCGGCTGCGACGGCGCTGGACGGTTATCCGCTTGCGCAGAAAGGCAAGCCGCTGAAGGCAATGAAGACGGCGCTCTATTCCTCGGTCTGCGGCGATACCTTTTCAGACTGCATGCTGATCCTGCTCGCCGCGCCGTTTGCCGCAATTGCACTGACCTTCGGGCCGCCGGAATTCACCGCGATCATCATCTTCTCCTTCACACTGATTGCGGCACTGGCCGGCAAGTCCCTGGTCAAGGGCATCATGGCCGCGGCTGTCGGCATGTTCCTCGCCAGCTGGGGCCTCGACCCGGTCGACGCTTCGGAGCGCATGACCTTCGGTACGGTCGAGCTGTTCGATGGCATTCCGCTGACCCCGATGGCGATCGGGACACTCGCGCTTAGTTCGGTGCTGGCACAGATTTTCGCGTTGAAGAAGACCGGCGAACCGAAAAAAGTCACGACCGAGCTGGGTTTCAAGGATCAGAATAAACTGCTGATAAGCGAGTTCTGGGGCAATTGGAAGACCTTGCTGCGTTCGGCCTGCATCGGCACCGGCGTCGGCATGCTGCCCGGCCTTGGTGTCTCGCTCGCCGCGTTCCTCGGCTACGGCGCCGCCAAACGCGGGTCGAAAAACCCGGAGGAATTCGGTAAGGGCACCATCGAGGGTATCCAGGCAACCGAAGCCTCCAACAGCGCCGTCGTCGGTTCCAACTTGATCCCGACCATCGCGCTGGGCATCCCAGGCAATGTCGCCGCCGCGCTGCTGATCGGCGCCTTCATGATCCATGGCGTCGTGCCCGGACCGTTGATGATGGTCGAGCATGGCGCGCTGGTCTATTCGATATTCGCCTCGATGCTGATGGCCAATCTGGCCCATCTGGTCATCGGCCGTATCGGCATCACGATTTGGGTCAAATTCGTCCTGATTCCGAAGAAGATCATCCTGCCGGTCGTCACGGTTTTCTGCGTCCTCGGCGTCTACATTCCGTCCAACTCGATGTTCGATGTCGGGCTGCTCCTGGTCTTCGCCGGCATCGGTTACATGATGCGCAAGGCCGGTTTCTCCATCGTCTGCCTGGTGATCGGTTTTCTATTGGGACCAATGCTGGAAATGGCGTTGCGTCAGACAATGCTGATGCACAAAACGGACCTGACGATACTGATCACGCGGCCCATCTCGGCCGTCTTCCTGCTCTTGACCATCTTCTTCATCTGGCATTTCGGTTTCAGGGGCCGCTTTGGCAAAAAGGCGACCGCTAAAGAAGCTGAAGCGTCGGGGGATTAACTGCGAGGCGGGCGTGAACTGAAGTCCGAACGGTAGTTCCCTGACATAGCTGTCCGCCGCCTTCTTTACCTTCAATTTAACGGTCGCTACAACACACCCGCTTCCGTCAAATAGGTTAACACGGCCGCATCGAGACCGAGTTCTTTGCCATAGATTTCCTGATTATGTTCGCCGAGTAACGGTGCGCGCCGGGAAATTTTCCAGGGCGAACCATTGTGAATGGCGGCGGCACCGGGATATTTGAACGTTCGCCCAAGCTCCGGATGCACGACATCGACCCAAAAACCGCGATCTGCAAGATGCCCGTCGTCGATCAGCGCATCGGGCGCCCGGACCGCCCCCCAATTGAATTGCCGTGCCTGGCCACCGTGGGCGACCTCATCGTGCGGCAAGTGCGCCGCAAATCGCGCGATCACGCCGTCGATATGCTCGGCATTTTCGGTGAATCCCTTCGGTGTCGCATATTTTTCGTCTTCTAGATCTTCTTCGAGGCCGTGCTCTTTCATCCAAGCAATAAGGTCGGGAAATTTACGGAACGGAACCCGGTTGGCCTGCGCATTCACGTAACCACCGTCGGCACAACGGAATTGTGCAGAGGCGTTCGGCGCCATCTGCGCGTGCCGCCCGGTTTGCCGGATTACAACTTTGCCGTGGTAAATGTAGGTCGGGATATGCATCTCCGTGGTTACGGCACAGGAATCATGCACCGACACATCGATATACTGACCCTCGCCCGAATTATCACGATGTAACAGGGCGGCCAGAATTCCCATATAGGCGAAGTTGCCGGCGGTGTGCCAGGCGTTGCCTCCGCCGGGCGCAATGGGAACTTGTTCCGGATCGTCCGCTTCATCGTAACCGCAACAGCCCATGAAGCCACCCGCCGCCAGATGGGTCAGATCGCTGCCGACGTAGTCCTTCCACGGGCCTGTCTGACCGAAGGGTGTCAAAGAGCAAACGATGAGTTTCGGGTTTGCGGCCTTGAGCGTCTCATACCCTACGCCCAACCCGGACAAATAGCCGGGTGCAAAGGTCTCCAGAATGACATCGGCATTCGCCGCGAGACGGCGAAACAGATCGCGGCCATCTTCAGTTTCCAGATTAAGCGTGATACCCCGCTTCGAGGTATTGTAGTGCCAGAAGGCGAGGCTGCGTTCACGATGCGGATGGTCGTCCAGGAACGGCCCAACGGTCCGCGTATTTTCCCCCGTCGGCGGCTCGATCTTGATCACGTCCGCGCCCAGATCGCCCATCAGCTTGCCGCAGAACTGCCCCTTTTCGTCCGACAGCTCCAGAACACGAAGACCCGTCAGCGGCCCCGCGCCATCGCTCTTCGCGTCCACATCGACGTTACGGGGCTTGGGTTCGGCGACTCCGGCATCTTTCCAGGGTCCGCTTTGCGCGATTGCGTCGATATAGTCGAACCGGTCTACGGTTTTCGGCCAGAAGATATTGTTTTCGATGCCGTTCACGACATCCTCGTGCGGCAGACCGAGCAATCCTTCAAGCACCTCCTGCGTATGTTCGCCAACCAGGGGCGCGGCACTGGTATGGACCGCAGGGGTCTCGGAAAGCTTGAAGGGCGCGTTCTGAAATTTTCGGCGGCCGAGCACCGGATGGTCCATCTCGGTGAAGAGGGCACGGTGTTGCAGCTGAGGATCGTTCTCGACCCGGTCTTGGCTGCTCTGCACGGGCATCGCCCTCACGCCTGCGGCCTGGCAAACTTCCATAACCGCATATTTATCAAGGCTCCGAGTCCATGATTCAATGTGCCGGTCCAGTTCCTCCTGATGTTCCAGCCGCCCCGATAGCAGCGCAAATTTTTCGTCCGCTGCCCAGTCTGGACGTCCCATCGCCGACACAAGATCCCGCCATTCCCTGTCTGTATGGCACACGATCGTGCACCAGTCGTTATAGCCATTGCCTTTTGTGCGGTAGGCATTGTGCGGTGCGACCGTCGGGCCACGGTAGTTATTCAGAATCGGCGTTCCCGGCCAATGCGCGCGGTTGCCCGACGGGAACCCCGCACGCCGGGAGCCCCTTTCGTTAATGGTCGCATCCAACAGTGCCGGACCGTTCAAGGTAATACCGATCGCCATCTGCGATAGATCGATATGCTGACCCAGACCCGTCCGGTTGCGCCGGTAGAGCGACCCCAAAACGCCATCAACGATGTTGGTGCCGCCGAGATCATCGAGGATCGACCATCCCCAACCCGCCGGCGGTTTGTCCGGAAGGCCCGACAGAAACGTCATCCCGGAAAAGGCCTGGGCCGTCGGTCCCATCATCGTGTACTCACTATGCCGCCCCGTATGTCCGAGACCGGAATGCGAAATGTAGATGATGTCGGGTTTGATCTCGCGCAGGACATCATAGCCCAGCCCCCAACTGCGCAGCGCCTTAGGGCTAAAGTTTTCGGTCACCACATCGGATATCGCAACAAGCTTCTTGATGACGGCGAGGCCTTCCTCGCTGCGCATATTGACCGTGACGCTTTTCTTGTTTGGGTTCGTATCGTTGAAGGTTGGCGAGGAATTCAGGCTCTCTTCGATCCCTTCCGGCGTGACAGCCGTCATTCGCCCCCGCTCATTGGCAGGCCATTCGACCTTGATGATCTCCGCCCCGAGCGCCCCAAGCCATCGCGTCGACCACGGCCCTGCCCGGACCCAGGTGAAATCCAGCACCCGGATCCCTTCCAAAGCTTTCGGCATCGTGTCGTTATCCTGAGATCCGGTCATTATGAATACAGCCCTTAATCGATACGTTTCCAGTAACTGTCCTTGGTCGCAATCAATCCATCGCGCAGCGTGTAGATATCGACACCACGCACATCCAACGACGCGCCATCGGCGTAGGTTCCCGTTACCCGGAAAGTGCCAAGCACGCGTTCGCCCGCCATCGCAACCTCGGCTTCCGAGATCCGGACACTGCCCAGCGCAGCATCCCGATCCGCCAATGCCTGTCGCACAGCATCGCGTCCAATGACAATCTTCCCATCGGGCGCGTCCGGTCCTGCAGCCAAACGCCATTCAAAATCATCAGTAACACAGGTCAGAATGCCATCGACATCGGCTTTGTTGAAAGCCTTACCGAACCGCTTCATCAGATCCATCACATCCGCGGGAACCGCACTCATGCCCTCATCTCCATTCATTTGCGATGGCGGCGATTATACCTGCCCCCGCCGAGCATGCTATGAAGTGGCACCCTCAATCGCAAATTGTGGAATGTAAGAATGCCCGACAGCGTCACCGAGCCCTACACGAGCGAAACAATTCGTCTGCTGGAAAACCGCGTCAGCATCCGCAAATACACCGACGAACCGGTTCCCGACGAAATGATCGAAGCCGTCTTGCGCGCCGCCTACCGCGCACCGACATCGTCTAATATCCAGTCCTATACGACCATCGTCGTACGCGACCCCGAAACAAAACAGAAACTCTCCGTCGTCACAGGAAATCAAAAGCATGTGGCGAATACACCAGTCTTCCTCGCTTTCTGCGTGGATCTGACCCGCATTGAATATGCCTTGATGAAACATCAGCATAATTTGCGCGACAACAATATGGAGGTCGGTCTCGTCTCTAGCGTCGACGCGGCCCTTGTCGGCATGTCTGCCTATCTGACCGCGGAGTCGCTGGGTTTGCGTGGCCTGATGATCGGTGCGGTGCGAAACGACGCGATGGCGACCGCGGAGATCCTAGGCTTGCCGAACCGGGTCTATTGCCTCTTCGGGATGTGCCTGGGCTGGCCGGCTGAACAACCGCCCCAGAAGCCGCGCATGGATATCGGCGCGACGATCCATTACGAAAAATACGACGCCGAAGCGACACTCGCCTCGCTTAACGGTTATGACGGCGCGCTCGCCGAACATTACGAGACGATCGGCAAGGCGACGACGCCAGATTCCTGGACACACGATATGGACAAGAAGTTCCACCCGCCGCTTCGTGACAGTTTGCGCGAGCAGTTGAAAGCGCAGGGTTTCGATTTCCGATGATCAAGCGGATTTCAATCCTGACCCGAAAACCGGAATTCACATCGGAAGCCTTCCGCAAACATTGGTTCGAAATCCACGGTCCCCTGGCGCAAAAGGTGCCGGGAATCCTGCGCTATGTACAAAACCACATCACAGAGGCAGTCCAACATCCCGATCTGCCGCCAAGCACACAGTCGATCGATGGCATCGTCGAGATGCTATTCGAAGACCGTGAAGCCATGGACAAAGCGCTCGCCAGCCCTGAGGCGAAAGCGATGTTCAATGATGGCACGCTGTTCATCGAGACCGTAACAAGCTTCGTTGTCGATCCGAAGGTCGTTATCGGAGATTAAGATACGATGGGATCGTTGATGAAAGGCGTTGTTCTGACCGGCCATGGTGGGCTCGACAAACTGGTCTGGCGAGAAGATTTGCCTGTCCCCACCCCGGAACCCAGCGAGGTACTTATTAAAGTCGGCGCGTCCGCGATAAACAACACGGGCATCAACACGCGCATTGCCTGGTATTCAAAATCGGTGCGCGGCAGCACAGAGGCTGGCGCTACCGACGGTTTCGCCGAAGCGGACACGAAAGAAGGCGGCTGGTCCGGGGAGGCGATCCAGTTTCCGAGAATTCAGGGTGCGGATTGCTGTGGCGTGATTGTCGCCGTCGGAGCAGGCGTCAGTTCGCCGCGCATCGGCGAACGCATCCTGGTCCGGGCGCTGCAGAAGACTGGGGCTAAGGGCGTGCCCTTCGCAACCTGGACCTTCGGTTCCGAATGTGACGGCGCCTTTGCCGAGTACACGAAAACCTTTGCCAATGATGCGCTCCCGGTAAATTCAGCCTGGAGCGATGTCGAATTGGCGTCCATTCCCTGTTCCTACACAACGGCCGAAGGAATGCTGCAGCGGGTCGAATTACGCGATGAACACATCCTTATTACGGGCGCGTCCGGGGGCGTCGGCAGTGCGGCAGTTCAATTGGCAAAACGCCGAGGCGCGCATGTGACCGCCATAACAAGCGCAGACAAACGGGATGCGATCCTCAAACTGGGTGCCGACGAGACGCGCCTTCGCAGCGATGCGATCGACAAAAGCGCTTATGACGTTGTCCTGGATCTTGTGGCGGGCTCGCGTTGGGGGGAATTGATCGATTCGCTTCACCGTGGCGGCCGGTACGTCACGGCGGGCGCCATTGCAGGTCCGATTGTCGAATTCGATATTCGCACATTGTACCTGCGGGACTTGACCTTATTCGGCACGACATTTCAGCCTGACAACATTTTGCGTGATGTCATCCGCTATATCGAACGCAACGAGATACGCCCCCTCATCGCGGAAACCTTTTCGTTAAAAAATATGCAAGCGGCGCAAACAGCGTTTGCCAACAAAAATCATGTTGGAAAAATTGGAATTCTCGTCTCTTAGAAACTAAGAGACCGCAGCATTGCCTGGCAACTCGGCTAAAAGCCTTCCCAGGCCTAACAAAGGTTCCGAAATACCCAGCGCCATCATCACCGCCCAGATGACAGCTTGGTTCGTCGTAATAACGGGTTTGCCGAATTGCTGCTCCCAATTGGGAACAAACTTCATCGTCGGAAAATTACCGCCCGGTACGACAAGCACTTCGACCTCCGGCTGGTCGATGCGCTTGAAGGAATCAGTGGCATTCTCCGCGGACAAGCCTCCGATAGCGTAGGAGTCCGTTGCCCCAAAGGCTTCCGTTGCCACGACGTTCAACCCATAACGCATTTCGTAGTAGCGCTTCGCCCGGCCAATCACCTCTTCGGAGTACGGAGACACCAACGCGATTCGCGTCGCGCCCAACGCCTGGATCGCCTCGCCGATGGCTTCCGCCGATGTTATCGCCGAAACACCCGCGCCTGCGCTCATTTGCCGCTTCGCCGTGGCATCGTAATCGTCGTCAAACAGACTGGCGGAAGTCTGGGTCAAGGCGATCACCTCGACCTTTGCGTTACCCAGCATCTTCGACTGATAGGCGAGATCTGTGCCCTGGCTCGGCGAGAACGGTGTGTCGCCGGCTTTGCCAAGGCGCGCATAATGTGCTTGCAGGCCTGGCGGCAACAGCCGCGTGTATTCGATCTCAACCGTCGTGTTGGTCGAAGGAATCAACATACCGAAATGTCGGGTCATAGGCTTACTCCCAGGACAGTTCCGCCATGGCGTTGCGCGCGGAGATGCGGCCAAAGACGAGGCATTCACCAATATTGCCCGTCCCTTGATAGAGATAGCTGTATATCGATCCCAATTCGCCCGCGCTGTAAAGCCGCGGAATTGGTGCGCCGCCGGGGCGCACAATTTGCGCTTTCTCGTTTCGACGCGGACCGCCTTGAGTGTTCAGCATCGAGGGCGACATCTCTATCGCGTAGAACGGCGCTTGCTCGATCGGGTTGAGCATCCGCGAACGGCCATATTCGGGATCGCTCCCCGCGGCGCACCCTTCATTCCACCGCGCGACAGTCCCCGCGAGCGCTTGTGGGTCGAGATTGACGATCTCAGCGAGTTCTTCCAACGTGTCGGCCTGCTTGATCCAGCCCTTCGCCAGTTCGGCAGCGTTGTCGTCACTCCAGGGATATTTTTCTACCAACTGCGTCCAGCCATGTTTCGGCGCCTTGTCCCACAAGGGTCCTGCCGTCATATGCGTATGATCGAAAATCATCTGCATCGGGCACGGGGTTGGCATCTTCTTCCAGGTGCCGTGCAGCGGTACCTTGCCGTGCCGGTTCTTGTATTTTTCATCGGTGAAGCGTTTTGCATCGGGTCCGACAGCAATCGCGCCGCCCGCCATCTCCTTACTGAAATGGAACGCCTGCATCGAAAAGGATGTCGGTACTTCCGGCGCCTTGAACGCCATAGTAGGCCCGGCGAAGTTGTTCATATGCCAGAGATCGGCGCCGACGGCCAAGGCCATCGAGATACCATCGCCTTCATTGTAGGGTGATCCGGATGTATAGCAGTACGGAATATCCGGCAGATAATCGCGGATCATTTCCTGATTGTTTTCAAATCCGCCACAAGTGAGAATAACCGCCTTGCGTGCCTTGACGGCAATTGTCTTGCAGTCGCGCTCGGCACGAACGCCCAGTATTTCGCCGGTCACTCCGTTCTGGATCAAGCTCCGCCCCGGCGTTTCATAGGCGATGCGGATCGGCCGTTCCTTGACGAGACGTTCAAAGCGGTTCCAGGTCAGCGAATAGCCGTAGGTTGGACCATCATGGAATTTATGTACGCAGTCCGACCCCGGCAGTTCGGGAAACTCGATCCCTTCCGGCGGATGCTGGTGCTCCTGCGGATCGGCACCCAGGCTCCTGAGCCAATCATTGTTGAGGCACATCTCGTGCGCCCAGACACGGACCATCTCTTCCGGTACTTTGTAAATGCCACACAGCGCGGTCAAATAGGCAATCGCGCTTTCCTCAGAAGACGTGTTCAAATAACCTTGGCCGGCAACCTTTGTATTGCCTCCCTCCTTGCCTTCGGGTGCCTTCTCGAGGATCAGTACATCGGCGCCAAGTTCATAGGCCGTTACTGACGCCGCGAATCCGGCAGCGCCAAACCCGACGACGACGAGATCCGCTTCTTCATCCCAGATCTCGGGAAGGGTTGTTGGTGACTCCATGATGCGCGACCCCGACTATTCGTTAACGATGGGGTTGCGCAATACGCCGATACCGGAAATATCGATTTCGACCGTGTCGCCGTCCTTCATCCAGACCGGCGGGGTCCGATAGGCCCCGACGCCGCCGGTCGTACCGGTGACCACCACGTCGCCCGGAACAAGTTCCGTGAAGGTGGTGATATAGGCCATCAGTTCCGGCACACCGAAGATCAGATCGTCTATCGTCGCACGTTGCATCTCCTCGCCATTGAGCCGCGTGACGAGGGACATGACTTCGGGATCGGGAATATCGTCGGTCGTCACCAGCCAAGGCCCGAACGCGCCCGTCCCCATGAAATTCTTTCCTGGCATGAACTGGCCAGTATGGCGCTGCCAATCGCGCACGCTGCCATCGTTATAGCAGGCGTAACCGGCGACATGATCGTAAGCGTTTTCTTTGGCAACGTGGCGGCCCGCTTTGCCCACAACGAACGCCAACTCGCCTTCGAAATCGAGCCGTTCAGACGCCTTCGGCCGGATCATTGCTTGTCCATGCCCTACCTGCGAGTTGGCGTAGCGTGGGAACAACATCGGATACTCCGGTGTATCGCGCCCGCCTTCTGCGACATGGGTCGCGTAGTTCAAGCCGACCATGATGATCTTGTCCGGGTTCTGGATCGGCGGCAGCAGCGTGACTGAATCGAGTGCTGCATCCACATCATGGCTTTCCACAAATTCGCGCACTTCATCCAAAGCATTCGCTTCAAGCACAGCGCGTAAATTCGCGTAATACAGGCCGCGCCCGACATTGATGACACCATCTTCGGTCGCAACGCCGTATGTCTCGCCTTTACCGTCACTGTAAGTGATCAGTTTCATTTTATTATTCTCCCCTAATATACGTTCAGGACCGTTTTTCCGGCAGGTCGAGCCCGACCCCCTCGAGGTATCCGAATAATTCTTCCAGTTTCGCCACATCTTCCGCCGGCAAAGGTGGCCGTAGGATCGATGCGAGATTGGTGCGCAGATGCTCTTCGACACCGGTACCGAACAGAATGACATCCGTACCTGGCTCATGCCGCGCGTATCGGTATGCGGCGTCGATCACGCTTTCAGCACCGCCTTCATGTATGAGGAACCCCAGTGGGTTGTCGGACTCGCCAAGCCAGCCCGGTACCTTGTCCTCTGCAGCAAGTGTCTTCATTGTCTCTTCCAGCCGGCCCGGGATGCTGAAGATGCTGCGCACAACGAACATCAGTACAGTGCCGATGCCATTCGCCAACGTACCCGGAAAGCAATTTCGCCGGGCAACCTGATGCATCATGTGAAAGCCCAGCATAATGACTTCCCAGACCGGGTCTCGCGACGCTTTGATCAGCATCTCGCCTGCGGGATCGTTCGGCGGCGTCTCCGTCAGGCCGAGATGGCGGAGCTTACCCTTTTCCTTCTCACGCAGCAGGGCCGGCGCATATTCCTTGCGGATACGGTCATAGAGCGCCGGCGGCACCGCATGGAACTGGAAAACATCGACGTAGTCCGTGTTCAATGTGCGCAGTGAATTGTCCAGGCTGGCGAGCACATCCTCAACGGGCAGCAGTTCCATGCCCTTGCGGATCGTCGCTTTTGTCGCGACATAGATCTCGTCTCGCTTTACCGACTTGATTGCATCGCCAACAATACCTTCAGTGCCATAGACTGCTGCCGTGTCGAGATAATTGACACCGAGATCCATCGCAATCCTGACCAGCTTGGCCGACTCTGCCGTACTCAAACCGCGGTTCATGCCAAGCCGGCTACCGCCGCCACAGCCAAGTCCCGCGACACTGACCCTTAAGCCAGTGTTCCCCAAATCCGTGTATTCCACCGAAAACCCTTCCGTAACGACGAATGCCGAGGCATTCTTATAATCCACGAGGCACGGCCGCGCGCCTCGCGGCATTCATTTTGTGCGCTAGGGAGCAGGGAACATGGCGGATATCTACGAAGAGCGAACCTACAACAGCGGAGAGATTGGGTTTGGCGAGAAGCCCGGCATCCTCGTCGTCGATTACATGACCGCCTTTACGGATCCAAATTTTCCGCTCGGCGGCGCGCCACTAATTGAGCGCGGGGTACAGAACTCTGCGCGTCTGCTCGATGTCGCCCGCCGCGCCGGTGTGCCCATCGCCAACTGCTGGACCAGCTACAAGAGTGAACGCGAGATGCCGCACTGGAAGGTTCAGGCCGTGCGTGAACAATTCATCCACGGCGCCCCCGGTACGGAGCTCGACCCGCGCATCTATGACGAGTCCTACGATATGGGCATCTGCAAAAGCGGCCCGTCCATTCTGTTCGAGACACCCGTGGCCTCCTTCTTCGCCAAGGAGCGGGTCGATACGGTGATAATGACCGGTTGCGTCACCAGCGGCTGCATTCGCGCCTCTACGATTGATAGCTTCAGTCATGGTTTCCGGACCATTATTCCCGAGGATTGTGTCGGCGATCATGACGAAGGGCCGCATAACGACAATCTCCGTGACGTGGGCCGTCGCTATGCGGACATCTCCAGTGCCGATGCCGTAATCGAATACATCGAGGATTGGCGTAAGAAAAACAGCTAAAGGGACGCGTGCCCAATGACGAATATCCGCGATTACCGGATGCTCATCGACGGCGAATGGGTCGGTGCCTCGGACGGCGCGCTCTTTGACGGCGTTAATCCCGCAACTGGCGAGGTCTGGTCGCGGGTTCCCGAAGCAACCACCCAGGATGTCGACAAAGCTGTGCGGGCCGCGCACCGCGCCTTCACGACGGGGCCCTGGGCGATGATGACGCCTACGGAGCGTGGTCGGTGCCTGCGCCGTCTTGCGGACTTACTGGCGGAAGAATCCGAAGATCTGGGCCGGACGGAAACCATCGATACCGGAAAAATGCTGAAGGAAACCCGTTGGCAGGCAAAATATATCGCTGAGTTCTTTCAATTTTATGCCGGCTGTGCCGATAAGATCAGCGGCGAGACCCTGCCCATCGACAAGCCCGATCTCTTCGTCTTTACCGACCGCGAGCCGCTGGGCGTTGTCGCCGCCATCGTGCCGTGGAATTCACAGCTGTTTCTCGTCGCCGTCAAAATCGGCCCGGCTCTGGCGGCGGGCAACACGGTCGTCCTCAAAGCGTCCGAACACGCGTCGGCGGCGATGCTGGATTTTGGCCGCCTTGTCGAGGAAGCAGGTTTTCCACCTGGTGTCGTCAACATCGTCTCCGGTCACGGTGACCCGTGCGGCAAAGCGCTCACGTCGCACCCGCTCGTGGCGCGAATTTCATTTACCGGCGGGCCGGGCGCGGCGCGGCAGGTACTCTACAACTCGGCCGAAAACTTCGCCGAAGTATCGCTGGAACTCGGCGGGAAATCACCCTTCATTGTCTTCGACGACGCCAATATCGAAAGCGCGGTCAATGGCTCCATCGCCGGAATCTTTGGCGCGACGGGGCAAAGCTGCGTCGCCGGATCGCGCCTCTATCTGCAGGAGGCCATTGCCGACGAATTCCTCGACAAGATGACGTCAATGGCGCGCGAGATCCGCATCGGCGACCCGCTGCTGGAAGAAACCCAGATGGGCCCGCTCTGCACCACGGGTCAGATGGAAAAAATCGAACGTGAGGTCGCGCACGCGCAAAGCGAAGGCGGCCAATTGCTGTGCGGCGGCAAGCGGCCGCAGGGGCTCGAAGGCAATTACTACGAACCGACGATCATCGCCTGCCCGCGCCAGGATTTGCGTATCATGGACACCGAACTCTTCGGCCCGGTGCTGAGCGTCCTGCGCTTCAAGGACGAAGAAGAAGTGATCGCCTTGGCGAACGACACGGTGCACGGACTTGCCGCCGGTATCTTCACCCAGGACAGCGCCCGCTCCCTGCGCATGGCCAAGGCAGTGCGCGCCGGTATCGTCTGGGTGAACACCTATCGCGCGGTGTCACCCATCGCCGAATTCGGTGGCATCAAAGGCTCCGGTTACGGCCGCGAAAGCGGTTTCCAGGCGATGTACGATTATACTCGGCCCAAAACCATCTGGATGAACACCTCAAACGAACCCATGTCGAACCCATTCGTGATGCGGTGAGCGGAACGTTGATCTCAAGTGCCAGTGGAGTGTTACGAACCCCGATCCGCTAGCCCTACCGCATAAAACTTGTCGATTCCAATTGCCGTGCGCAATTCCGTCGTATCGGTGCCAAAGCCTGCATGCTCATAAGGGATACCGGTCGCATCCGCGAGGCGGACATAACCGTGGAAGGCCGCAGCAACAGCCGCGGCATCGACTAACCCGTCAGTTCCCAACTCGGAAAGCAGTGTATTGCGATATTCGGCGACCGATGCAGTGTCGCGCTTTACCACGGCTTCCGCGAAGTCGCCCAGCGATTTGGCAGCACGGATATCGCCCGCACCGGTGACACCGGCGGTCAATTCTGTCAGGTCGAAATCGGCGTTGTTGATTTGATTGCTCTCACGGAGCATATAGGCATGCGCCGTCGTTCAGTAGAGGCACTGGTGCAGCGCGGACACCCTTCCCGCGATCAATTCGATCTGCGGGCGTGAGATCGCGCGGGCGTCCGTGTCCCAATCAGGGATATCTTCCATTTGCAGATAGTGGCAACTGGCGAGGTCCCAATAGGCGCGCTTCGAGTCCGGCACGGCCGAAAGCGCCCGCTGAATATAGCCGACACGGCCGTTCGGATAGAGATCGCCGTCGCTTTCCGTCATGTCCCGCGGTTCGACGATGGGAACCCAGGCCGCTTCGACCTTCGCGCCAGGAGAGCGATACCCGGTCGGCGTCCCGGCGATCGGTTCCGGCAACGGGTGATCTTGCCATCCCGTCCCGAAGGAGAACTGATCGACGATCATCACCATCGCCACGATGCTAGCAAGCTCGATATAAGGCTCGCCCTCGAGCCCGTCTGCAGCATGCCCTTCATACCAGGCTTTGCTGAGCCTTGCCGGATCCGAGGCGATTCGATGAACGGCGTCAATTTCCACCTCACGCAACGCACCGAGGCTAGTATGCGCACCCGCAAGAGCATTCGGTGACAGCGCGTCCTTCTGAACCTGGCAATAGGCACAATCACGAGCGTTCCGAGCCTCCGCCGCGATCGCAATCCGCTCGGCTCCGGTATACCAAGTTCCCGCACGCGCAAGATGGTCCCAGCAGCGGGTTTGGGCCGCTGCCAGATCATCCCTTACGGGATAGGGAAGATTATCATAGGAAATAACGGACATGGTTGGCTCCTTCCCCAACAAATTTAGATCGTCAATCATGGCACAAATGCATTGTGCTCACATCGCCACGCTCATTTCTCAAATATTCCCTGCAGCGCCTTAACTGCATCGTTGATCCCAAGAGCCGCATCGTCGATGAGCGCCCCCATGCGCATGAAACCGTGGATCATGCCGGGATAGTTGATGTGGATGGCCGTGTTGCCCGCGGCGCGCAATGCATCGGCATAGGCTTTGCCTTCGTCGTGCAACGGGTCGAATTCGGCGGTCTGGATGAAGGCGGGTGGCAGACCCGCGAGGTCTCTTGCCATCGCCGGCGAGGCACGTGGGTCCGCGGAGTCGAAGGGGTTGGTGAGGTAACAGTCGCGCATCCATTCGATGGCGATATCGGACAGGCCATACCCAGCCGCGTTGCTGCGCGGCGAAACCATATCGGCCGTAAAATCGAGGGCCGGATAGATCAAAAGCTGAAAGGCGATAGAAGGGCCGCCCTTGTCGCGCGCGACCTGACAGACGGCGGCGGCGATATTCCCGCCCGCACTGTCGCCGCCGATCGCGATCCGCGCCGGGTCGCCGCCAATACTGGCCGCATTCGCGGCCGTCCAGTCGAGGACGGCGAGGCTATCATCCAAAGCCGCGGGAAATTTATGTTCCGGCGCGAGCCGGTAGTCGACCGAAACGATCAGGCATCCAGCACCCTGCGCCAGCATCCGGCACATGCCGTCGTGCGTATCGAGATCACCGAACACCCAGCCTCCACCATGCAAGAAAACCAACACCGGTAATTCAGTCGGCTCAACCTCTACATCAGGCGTATAGATGCGCACCGGTACATCCTTATCCACACCGGGCAAAACTTGATCAGCAACCGACCGAAGCTTTGGTGCCGACGGTACCAGGATCTCAGTCGAAGCGCTGTAGAGACGGCGCGCTTCCGCCGGGTCTCTCGTATCGAAGATGGTCGGACCGTCAGCATTGGCGGCGGCGTCGAGAATGGCTTGGCATTGCGGATGAATGGGCATGAGCTTAATCCGAAAGATTGATTCGACAGGCAACGGCATCATAGGGTGCGCAACCGAATTATCAGCAAGAGAATAAGGACTCTTACCATGGACAATCCAATGAGCCTCGAAGACCGCGTCATCATCGTCACTGGCGCGGCACAAGGTGTCGGCCGCGGCGTCGCGCAAAAGGCTGCCTCGCTTGGCGCGACGGTGGCGCTCGTCGATATCAACGGGGACGGCGCGCAGGAAACCGCTGACTTGATTGGCGGCAGCGCATCCGTCCACGCGGGCAGCGTTGCAGACCCTGGCTTCGTGCAGGAGATGGTCAATGCCGTTGTCGAAAAACACGGCCGGATCAACGGGCTCTTCAACAATGCAGGTATCATCCGGACCGCCATGATCCACAAGATGTCGGTCGCCGACTGGCAAGCGGTGATCGATGTTAATTTAACGGGCGTGTTCCACTGCCTGCAGGCCGTCGGACGTCACATGATCGACGCCGCCAAAGAGGGCGACGAGAGCCCGAAACGCATCGTCAACGTCTCGTCGATTGCGGGACGGCGCGGTACGATAGGACAAATCAATTACGGTGCGGCGAAATCCGGTGTGCTCGGCATCACGATGAGCGCAGCACGCGAATGGGCACGCTACGGCATCTGCATCAACAGTGTCTGCTTCGGCGTTGTCGAAACGCCCATGACAGAAGTGATCCGTAGCGAGAAGTTCATCGATCGGACGATGGCGAGTATCCCGTTGGGCCGCATCTCTACACCGGACGAAGTCGCCGGACCGTGCTGCTTCCTGATGTCGGATACGGCGAGCTATATCACCGGCCAGCATCTCAACATCGACGGCGGCTCACAGATCGGGTTTTAGGATGCCGTCCTGTAGAATATTAAAGTCCCCTCACCCTACCCTCTCCCCGAGGAGAGGGTTTATGTAAAACGTGCTTTGAGCGCCCGCTTCCTTGGGGAGAGGGATGGGGTGAGGGGAAATAGTTAGTGCGTGGCTAATCCAGCACTTGATCGAGCACCCAATTGTCGAAGGCGTGGCAGAGTGTCTCCATATGGGTGAAGTTGGCAGCTGCGTTGACCGGCGCACGCAGCCCCTGCTGCTGCCAGCTCACCGCCTCATTGTCTTCGGGTAAAATAGTATCGACACGGGCATAATAGCGTGCCGCCACATCTTCAAAATCTGACCGCGCAAACCGGTCTTTTGGGAAGAAGGAGCTGGCGACGAGATCCATTGTCTCCGGTCCCGTCGGACGAATCTCAAAAATCCACAAACAATCGATGGTCCAACCGAACAGGACGGTGGGATAGAGGCAGGGGTAATAGGTGCCCGTCTCGTACCGACCTGTTAACGTCTCGATTGGCGGAAAACCGGTGTCGCCCGTCAACAAGCCTCGGCTGCCCTCATGCTTTGTGAAATGCGTGATGTAGGACCCGTTGGTTTCTTCATGGGTCGACCGGGCGCGGCCCTTCACCTTCTGTTTCGCCAGCGTGCCCTGATGCACGAAGGGGATATGCAGCGAGTCGTTATAATTCTCGAAATAGAGCTTCCAGTTCCCATTCACCGAATAGGATTTGCGCCGCGCGCAAACCAGATCTCCCGGCGCGTAGGAGACACAGTTCACCGGCAAATCGCCTAAATAGTTGGCGAGCGGCGCGCAATCGGGATCGAAATTGACGAACAGGAAACCGGCCCAGCGGTCCAGGGTTACCGGCAACAGTGGGTAATCTGCGTGCCTGAAATCGGCATCCTCATCGATCAGTGGCGTCGCGATCAGCGCGCCGTCCCGCGCATAGGTCCAGTTGTGATAGGGGCAGGTCAGGTTCTTGCAGTTCCCTTCGTCCCATGCGATCCGCGACCCGCGGTGCCGACAGGAATTGTGGAAAGCCCGGACCTCGCCATCGTCGCCGCGAATGACGATCACCGGCGCACCGGTGATCTCAATCGTGAAATAGTCGCCTGGATTGGGAATCTGGCTTGCATGGCCAACATAATTCCAGACCTTCATGAAGATCCGTTCGACTTCGCGGCGATAGAATTCAGGCGACGTGTAACACCAGTTCGGCAACGGTGTCGCCCGCGCGGCCGGCTCGCGAACCCGTGCATAATGGGCGGGACTAAAAAGATCACTTGGCGCGTTCACTGATAGGGATCCTCACCAATTGGGTCACCGCGTTCTATACTGGCATGATCCTCGTTATCTGACAGCACCCAGACTATTCCTCAGTTTCAGCAAATACGAATAGTCTACTCTAGCGGTTTAT
This sequence comes from Alphaproteobacteria bacterium, assembly GCA_021774435.1. Classification (GTDB taxonomy): domain Bacteria; phylum Pseudomonadota; class Alphaproteobacteria; order UBA8366. The sequence continues at coordinate 33,008 of JAJFJB010000106.1, read as the reverse complement.
TGAGCAGCCCGAATTAATTTATTATCTTTCAGATATTTATTTATTAAGTTGTAAGCTGAACAAGATCAGTGAATTTCTTCGATCAGCCAATTTCGTTAAACTCTTAGGGACTGCAATGGAGTGGGGCTTCAACATCCATTGGCCAGCCAGGCTGACGGAAGACCAAATTCCGGATAAGGAATTTTATCGCCCCTATAATACTGGCGAGATTTCCATTTTTTCCCCATGGCTTGGATTTGGGTCCTTTCATGCGCGTTATCTGGAAATTCAGCCTTATACGCTTGTTTCAGCGGACCGCTGCCACGTTCTTTTTACGCTTGCCGCTCAAGCGGCGGGGTTAGACGGCCAATGGTACGAATGTGGGGTTTATCGGGGCGGTACGGCGATGATGCTTTCCCGATTACTTGCCGAGCACCCTAAGAATTTAGGCATTCAATTACACCTTTTCGACACGTTCGAAGGTATGCCGCAAACGAATAAGGACCTTGATTATCATGTGAACGGAGATTTCGCAGACTGCTCCGCCGATGCGTTAAGTGAGCGCCTCGGAAAGATTGCGCCTCATGCCGCAAAGTTGCATCCAGGACTTATCCCGGACACATTTTCTGGCTTGGAAGATCACCGGATCGCATTCGCGCATGTTGACGTTGATATTTTTCAATCCATCCTGGATTGTTGCGAATTCATTTATCCCCGCCTGGTGCCTGGAGCCTTTATCGTATTTGACGATTATGGTTTTACGTCCTGCCCCGGCGCAAGGAAGGCCGTGGATTTATTTTTTGCTGACAAGCCGGAGCATCCGCTCGTTCTTCCGACAGGCCAAGCTATCGTATTCAAGTGCCGGTAACACTATATCTCAGCATGATCTTCAAATAATATCCCGAGATCGCTAGACCGGCGTCTTGCGGCCATCCGAGGTTTTCGCCAGAAAGTCGAAATCGACCCCTTCGTCCGCCTGCTGGACGTGATCGAGATACAGCTTCAAATAACCACGGTCGGATCCCTCGTGCGGCTCCGGCGGAGTCCAGGCCGCGCGGCGGCGCTCGAGTTCGTCATCGTCGACCAGGAGATCAAGGCGCCGGTTCGGCACGTCGAGCTTGATTGAATCCCCCGTTCGGACGAGTCCCAGGGGACCGCCAATCGCGGACTCCGGCGTAATATGTAGCACGATGGAGCCAAAGGCCGTGCCGCTCATGCGCGCATCCGACATACGGAGCATGTCCTTCACGCCCGCTTCCGCCAGCTTTTTGGGGATCGGCAGATAGCCCGATTCCGGCATGCCCGGTGCCCCGATCGGTCCCGCATTCTGCATCACAAGGATATCGTCCGGACCGACATCCAGATCGGGATCGTCGATACGGTTGGCTAGATCCTCCTGGTTTTCAAAGACCACCGCGCGTCCGGTGTGCGTCATGAGGTTCTCGGACGCGGCAGACTGCTTAACAATAGCACCGCCCGGTGCCAAATTACCGCGCAGCACGGCGATGCCGCCTTGCGGATATAGCGGATCGCTCAGGGGTCGCACGACATCCTGCGGCCAGGATGGCGGTGCCGCATCGAGTTCTTCGCCCAAGGTCCGCCCCGTCACGGTCAGGCAGTCAAGATTGAGGAGCGGCTTCAACTCGCGCAATACCGTGACCAGCCCACCAGCATTCTGCAAATCCTGCATGTAGTGCTGGCCCGACGGTTTGAGATCGACCAACACCGGCGTTTCTTCGCCCATGCGATCAAGCGCTTCGAGATCGACTTTGATACCCATCCGCCCGGCAACCGCCGTCATATGCACCAGACCATTTGTCGATCCGCCAATTGCAAGCAGCACTCGAAAGGCATTCGCGAATGCTTCCGGCGTCATAATCTGCGCCGGCGTCGGCCCGTCCGAAGCCATAGCGACAGCCCGCGCCCCAGCCGCTTCGGCATGGCGCAACCGGTCTGCCGCAACCGCCGGAATTGCCGCACCGCCAGGCATCATCATGCCTAGTGCCTCGGTCATGCACGCCATCGTGCTGGCCGTGCCCATGACCATGCAGGTGCCCGCCGTCGGTGCCAGCTTGCCGCCGACCTCGTCAATTTCTTGCGCGTCGATTTCACCGGCCCGGAACATGCCCCAGTAGCGGCGGCAATCCGTGCAGGCACCAAGCCGCTCCCCCTTATGACTGCCGGTCATCATCGGACCGGTCACAACAGAGATCGCCGGGACATTTGCGCTCGCGGCGGCCATCAACTGCGCGGGCACCGTCTTGTCGCAGCCGCCTATCATGACGACCGAATCCATCGGCTGAGCGCGGATCATCTCTTCCGTGTCCATCGCCATCAAATTGCGCAGGAACATTGAAGTCGGATGGGAAAAGGATTCATGGACTGAAATGGTTGGGAATTCGACCGGCAGCCCCCCCTTCAACATCACGCCACGCTTGATTGCCTCGACCAGTTCCGGCGCATTGCGGTGGCATGCATTATAGCCGCTAAACGTGTTCGCGATGCCGACAATCGGGCGATCCAGGGCATCATCGCTATATCCCATTGCCTTGATGAAAGCCTTGCGGAGATAGAGTGAGAAGCCGGCGTCGCCGTAACTCGTCAAATCCTTGCGCATTCCTTTGGCGTCGTCGCTCATCACCCACCCTTGTCCTGATTTCCAGTTCAGGCGTACTCTACCAATTGCGCGCCGTCGTCCGCCAGCAGCTTGGTGAGCGTCGTCAACTTTCGATACGAGGATCAAGAGGCACCGCCATGAGCTCTTCCAGCACCACGCAGTCCCAAACACTATTCAACCGCGCCCTAGATGTCATGCCCGGGGGCAATACGAGAACCACTGTCTGGCACGCGCCGCACCCTGTTTATGCGGTATCCGGGGCGGGCTGCCGAATTACAGATGCCGATGGCAATGTGTATCTCGACTTTCTCAACAACTACACCTCGATGATCCACGGCCATGCCAATCCGGTCGTGGCAAAAGCGGTCCGCCAACAACTGGAACTCGGCACCTGTTTTGCCATGCCGACGGAAAGTGAAATCGTCCTGGCCGAACTCCTCTGCAGCCGCGTCCCGGGATTTGAGCGAATCCGGTTCACCAATTCTGGCTCCGAGGCGGTCATGATGGCCTTGAAGGCCGCCCGCGCCCATACAGGCCGGCCGAAGGTCGCGAAATGCGAAGGTGCCTATCATGGCAGCTACGATTTTGCCGAGGTCAGTCTCGATTCCGGGCCGGAAAGCTGGGGCAATGCCGACCCGAATTCAGTCGCCTATACTGCGGGAACGCCGAAAAGCGTACTCGACGACGTGATTGTCATTCCCTTCAATAGAACGGAAGAAGCTGAGCGCATCCTGCGCGCGCACGCGGACGAGCTTGCCTGCGTATTGATCGACCCGATGCCGAACCGTGCCGGCCTGATACCCGCGACGACGGAATATCTTGAGATGCTGCGCCGTGTGACCAGCGAAACCGGTATGCTGCTGGTCTTCGACGAGGTCATCAGCTTTCGCTTAGATTATTCCGGAGCACAAGGCGCGCTCGGCGTAACGCCGGATCTAACTTCCATCGCAAAAATTATCGGCGGGGGCTTCCCGATTGGGGCGGTCGCGGGCAGCGCCGATGTCATGGCGGTCTTTGATCCTCGTCAGGGTAAGCCGCTGGCGCCGCATGGCGGGACCTTCAATGCAAATCCGATCAGCATGGTCGCCGGGACGGCGGCGATGGAATTGCTGACGCCGGAAGAATTCGAGCGCCTGAACGCCTTGGGCGCCCGCGCGCGAGCGGGCGTCGCCCAAGCCTTTGCCAATGCCGGGATCGACGGGCAAGTCACCGGCGACGGCTCGCTGTTGCGCATTCATATGACCAGCGTCCCGCTCATCGATTATCGATCGGCCCGTGCGACAGAAGCGCAGGCGACCGCCCTCTCCCGCGTCATCGATTATATGTATGCAAATGGCATCTTGATGGCGGAAACGGGCATGTGTGCTCTCTCTACCGCGATGGGTGAGTCCGAAATCGACGAGTTCGTCGAGATATTCGCATCGGCACTGGCATCGAGCGGGCAACCCCGTCATGCGGCGGAATAGAGGCGTTCGCTAACTTCGCTTGGCCGCTGCGATCGCATCGCACAATTCTGTCGCAACGGCACCGTCCGGTTTCATATCGAAGGAGCCCGTGACGCCGATCATCGTCACCACAGCATCCAATCCACCGCGATGATCAAGAACCGGTGCGGAAATACCCGTCATGCCCGGAATACGAAGGTCGGTTACAACGGCGATACCATCATGTCGGATTTTCTCCAGCTCCGCATCAAGCTCCTTACCCGACAACTCTCGTGCCTTACCGCCCCAAGGTGAAACCGTATCGCTCGCCGCCGCAGCAATAATCGGCTCGGTAACCGAGCGCGGCAGGTAGGCGAGGAAGGTACGGCCCGTCGCCGTGTAAACCGGAGAGCTATGATGCCCAACCCGAAGGTCATAGGGCACACCCGACACGCCTTCGTCACGAACGACAATGACTGGTCCTTTTTCCGACCATATGGACACGAAAAGGCCGCTGCTCAACTTGCCATTTTCACGAATGATCTGAATGGCTCGTTCCCCGACATTCAGTCCGCTTCGCCGCGCCAAATAAGACAGGCCGAGATCCAGTGCAATCGGGCCCAGCATGTAATGTCCGGTTTCGGCGTCTTGCGCCATCAATCGAATGCGCCGGAAACTGACAATGTAATTATGTGCCTTACTCGGCGACATGTCGGCCGCCGCCGCCAGATCTTTCAAGGGCATCGGCCGGCCTGCTTCGAGAAGAGCGCCGATCAGGCGAAAGCCAACATCGATCGACTGGATACCCTTACCTTCATTGGGTGTATTTCCATCCAAAGCGTTTGATCTCCCAGACGGCGACTCGAATATTTGACATAAAGACCATCAATACAGGTATAATGAATGCAGTTCAATATTATTGAACATGGAGCAGATGATGAAGTTTGGCGTCCTACAGTTTTTCTCCTGGCCGCAGCGTCGAAATACGCTGCAAACCGTTTATGAACGGGCAATGTACCGGATCGATGTCATGGATAAGTCCGGCTATGACGCCGTTTGGTTGGCGGAACACCATTTTACAGACTACAGCGTCTGCCCGTCGGTTCATCTTATGGGTATGCATGTCGCGAATAAGACGCAGAACCTACGCATTGGCACGGCAGTTTCGCTTGCTGCCATGTACCACCCACTTCGACTCGCCGAAGAAGTCGCACTACTCGACGTCTTGACGGAAGGGCGGGTCAATTGGGGGGCCGGTCGTGGTTTCGATCCTGTCGAATTCAAAACCTTTGGCGTGCCGTTTCCAGAAAGCAAGGAACGCTTCCGCGAAGCCGTCGATATCGTCCTCGCGGCCTGGAACAACGAACGGCTGACCTGGAAAGGCAAATTCTGGCAATTCGACGACGTCGAAGTTCTACCGAAGCCGCATCAAGACCCGCACCCGCCCGTCTGGGTTGCCGGCGGTTCCGCCGACTCCGTCGAATGGGCCGGCCAGCAGGGCTATACCGTTATGCTGGGACCGCACGCCGAATTCCCGCAAATCGCAGAACATCGAAACAATTTCCTGAAAACATTGGTAGCGCACGGCCACTCTGCGGAAAACCGCGAAATTCCAATGGCACGGTTGATCGCGGTAGCAGATACGGAAAGTGAAGCGGAACAAATTGCGCGGCAAGGCGCAAAATGGATTGTGGCGACCTATAAAAACGAATCCAAAGGCATGGCCAATCCGGTAAAAACAATCGAAGTTGACGGCGAGACCCAGGAAGTCGACCCTATCGATCGGTATCTAGAGGATTCGATTATTTGGGGTACGCCTGAGCGGGTAATCGAAACAATGCGTCGGCTGGAAGTAGAGATGCATCTCGATTATTTGATGTGCGCGCCGCTTAGCCATTCCTCATTCATGATGTTTACCGAAAAGGTGATGCCGCACTTCCTTCAATCTGAATCACCTCGGGTGCGCCAAGCAGTATAAAGGTACGCTAAAATTTGAACGCCATGGCGGACTCTCCGGTAAAAGTCATCATAGCTGGTGCGGGGTTAGGGGGGCTAACCTTAGCCAATTGCCTCGCGCGCAAGGGCTTCGATGTCTGCGTTCTTGAACAAGCCCAGGCACTCGGCGAGGTCGGGGCCGGCGTGCAGATCAGTGCGAACGGCGCCCGCGTATTGCACCATTTAGGCCTTGAGGAAAATCTACGCGAAGTCGCCTTCACGCCAGAACGCGGCGAGATTCGGCACTGGAAATCCGGCGACATATTGGCGACACGGCCGCTCGGCGACGCCAGCGTCGAAAAGTTCGGGTACCCTTACTACCATCTGCATCGTGCCGATTTACACGACATTTTGTCCAGCGCATTAGCAAAGTCCGCAGCCCTCTCCGCCGCGTCCGTAAGCGTATTTCTCGGACACAAAGTCGAGGATATCGTCCAATCCGCCACAGGCATCATCGTAAAAACCTCAAATGGCGTGGAAACCGAAGGCGATGTGTTAATCGGTTGCGACGGCATTCACTCCGTCGTCCGGGAGAAAACATTTGGCCCCGACAAACCGCGGTTTACGGGATGCGTTGCATGGCGGGCAACGATACCAACGCATCGGCTGCCGCCAGGCCATATCCGTCCGGTCGCTTCAAACTGGATTGGGAAGGGCGGCCACTTTGTTCACTACTATTTGCGACGCGGTGATTTGGTAAACTGTGTCGGAGTCATGGAACGCGATCAGTGGATGGACGAATCGTGGTCCACGGAAGGCGCCAAGCACGAGTTTGAATCCGATTTCCGTGGCTGGCACGAAAATCTCCATATACTCATCCGGAACGCGGAAAGTTGCTTCCGCTGGGGACTCTTCGACCGGGATCCTCTGCCGCGTTGGTCAACAGAGAGAGTTAGCCTGCTCGGTGACGCCTGCCACGCGATGTTGCCCTTTATGGCGCAAGGGGCCGTGATGGCGATCGAAGACGCCTATACATTGGCGCAATGTCTTGTCGCAAATCCAGCCAATATCGGCTCTGCGCTAAAGCGATATGAGGTTTTGCGGCATGATCGCACCGCGAAAGTGCAACAGATGTCGCGGGACAATATCGAATTCTTTCACAACGCGGATATTGGCAATCTCGAAGAGCGCCTCAACAGCCATCGCGAGGCCCATCTGTGGCTCTATGGGCACGACGTGACGAGCTTGGATTTCAAGGCTAGATCCTAAATCCAATTTTTTTCGCTGACGCAGCGACTCCGTGCGCTAAAGTGGTGCCCAAGAAATTTAAATTCAGGGAGACCACTTAATGCTAAAAATCTGGGGACGGAACGATGGTTCCAATGTCATCAAGGCGCTTTGGTGCTTGAACGAACTGGGCGTCGAATATGAGCGCATCGACTGGGGCGGTGAATTTGGCGGCAACGACGACCCCGAATATCGCCGAAAGAATCCCATGGGACGCCTGCCGACACTTGAGGAAGAAGACGGATTCACACTCTGGGAATCCGGTGCGGTCGTGCGTTATCTCTGCGCCAAACACAGCATGGGCGATATGTATCCCGATACGTTGCGCGGACGCGCCGAGGCAGAAAAATGGATGGATTGGAGTTCGCTCAACCTCGCGCCCTTCAACAGCGTCTACCTAAACCATTTTTGGCGCTTGCCGGAGGCTGAACGGAGCCAGGACGCAATCAATGCCGCCATCAAACAAGCCATTCCGATGTTCGATATTCTCGACGCACAACTGGCTGACCGTGCCTATATCTGTGGCGACCATCTGACCATGGGGGACATTCCTGCTGGTGTGCTGACCCATCGCTGGATCAACTGGTCGCCGTCACGGCCCTCGCACCCAAATGTCGAAGCCTGGCATGAACGGCTCTCGGAACGGCCCGCCTATCGCGACCACGTTATCGCCGTGACACGTCCGGCTCCCTAGATTATTGCTTCGAACAGAAGAACGCCTCCAGCCGCTCGATTGCCGCGTCCAGCACTTCGTCCTTTTTGCAAAAGCAGAAACGGACGAAGTGGCAGGGGCCGTTCTCTAGGTAAAAAGCGCTGACCGGGACGGCTGTGACGCCAGCCTCGGTCGTAATGTGACGGCAAAACGCAACATCATCACCCTCGAATCCCAACGGCCGGAAATCGGCGGTGATGAAATAGGTCCCTTGGCAGTCGATCACGCCAAAACCAAGCCTTGAAAGGCCGGCGGCGAAACGGTCCCGTTTGGCCTGCATGTCATCCGATAGGCCCTGGAAATAAGCATCTTCCTTGCCTAGCCCATAAGCGACGGCTTTCTGCAGGTTGGGCGGGGTCGTGAATGTGACGAACTGATGCGCTTTCGCAATTGGCGCCAGCAATGCCGGCGGCGCCGTTGCATAGCCGACTTTCCAACCCGTCAACGAAAAAGTTTTTCCGGCAGACCCAATCCGTACGCACCGGTCACGCATGCCAGGCAACGTGATCAAGGGGGTATGGCCACGGCCGTCGAAGGCGATATGTTCGTAAACCTCATCACATACCGCGTAGGCGTCATGACGAATGACCAGTTCGGCGATGAATGCGAGCTCTTCATCAGTGAACACTTTCGCGGCCGGATTCATCGGATTGTTGAGCAAGATGAGCTTGGTACGGTCGGAGAACGCGCCTTCCAGTTCGGCGCGCGGCAGGGTCCAGTTCGGCGGTTCGACGCGCACCATTTTGGGGATACCGCCTGCTCGGCGAATGATCGGCAAGTAACAATCGTAAAGAGGTTCGATCAGCACGACTTCATCGCCCGGTTCGATGAGGCCCATCATGCAGCCGGTGAGAACCTCCGTCGCCCCCGAAGCCACCATCACTTCGGTCTGCCAATCGACATCGAGACCATAATGATGCTTCGCGTGTGCGGCGACGGCCTGACGTAATTCGGGAATACCTAGCATCGGTGGATACTGGTTTGGTCCCGCCATCAGCGCATCCGCCGCGACCTGGCGAACGTCCTCCGGGCCGTCTTCATCCGGAAATCCCTGCCCGAGATTAATGGATTGATGCTCCATTGCGAGCCGGGACATCACCTCGAACACGGTCGTTCCGTATCCCGATAGAATTGAGTTCGCTGATTTCACGCTGATCGCCCCGCAGCTTCATAATAAAAAGGAGGCGGAGAATAACACCGAACATGGCGTCAGAACAAAGCCGGGTTCTCATTTTTCCTGGTGATTTAGCGCCGCTACTGATCGTCTTTGATTGCAGCGCTAATGAGCGCACGGGCTTCGCTCGCCGGCATTAACGGGTCGCGTTGAACATAAACCGCCGTAGCATAATTGAGCGCGACATTTGGCGCTCGTCCTAGCGCCAGCTCAATCGCATAAGCGTCGGTCGCAAGACGAACATCATCCGGGCGGAAATGGGGCACAAAGGCCAAAACTGTATGCTTATCCTTCTTCACTACGATGCTGTCTCACTTCTACTAATGGTTATGGCCTAATTACCGAGACCGAGAGCAGCACCGACCATTTCCCGCGCTTGACCCGCAGGAACACAAGGATGCCGTTGTTGATAAACGATTGTTGCCAGATTGAGCGCCGTATCCTTCTCACTACCGAATTCAATCTGTTCGCGGTAAGCGGCACGGGCGGCGCAAAATTCGTCTTTGTCGATCCTTTTCGCCATAACGTTCACCTACTTCGTATTTCAGCTCTCATCTTTTTAACGGGTACCATTCAACGATAAATCGCCATACGGGTAGTCCCCCAAATGAGGGACGCATTGCGAACTCCTCGACCGCCCGCTATCATTTTTCGAATCGCCGCGACGCCCATTGATTTACGGGAAAACAGCGACCTATCCGGTACTAAGTGGATGAAATTATGGGAACAATTAGACATAGCGCCCATTGGGGTGCATTTTCGGCCGAAGTACGCGACGGTCGCGTCGTCTCCGTCGAACCGTTCGAGGCAGACCCTAATCCAACGCCGATCCTGCAGGCTATGCCGGAAGCGCTTTACCACGATTGCCGTGTCGCAGAGCCGATGATCCGAAAAAGCTGGCTCGAAGGTGGTCCCGGAAGCAATCGCGAAGCGCGTGGCGGCGAAGAATTTGTTGCGGTTTCCTGGGATCGCGCACAGGACCTGATCGCAGAAGAACTTACACGCGTCAAACAAAACCATGGCAACACCGCCATCTTCGGCGGGTCCTATGGCTGGGCCAGCGCCGGCCGTTTTCACCACGCGAAGACGCAGCTTCAACGCTTTCTGAATTGTCATGGCGGTTTTACAGCCCAGGTGCACAGCTATTCCATCGCCGCAGGCCTCGCCATCCTGCCGCATATTCTGGGTGATCTTCAGTCCCTGCGTGGCGTCAGTTCCTGGCGCGACATCGCCGAAAACACCAAACTCATAGTGGCGTTCGGCGGTGTCGGAACCAAGAATGCACAAGTCGAGCCGGGTGGCGCCGGGGAACATTCGACGGACAAGTGGCTACGGCGCGTTCGTACCGCAGGTGTCGATGTCGTTAACATCACACCTCTGCGCGACGATACGCCGGATTACCTGGAAGCCCAATGGATCGCACCGCGTCCCAATAGCGATGTCGCCTTGATGCTGGGTTTGGCACACACGCTCCTCGTGCAGAACTTACACGATCCAGCATTTCTGAACCGGTACTGCACCGGGTTCGAACAGTTCGAGCGCTACCTTACCGGGGCCGCGGACGACACACCGAAGGACGCCGACTGGGCCGCAGCAATTACGGATATCGATGCCGATACAATCCGCGATCTCGCGCGCCGGATGGCAGCAAACCGCACGATGATCACGACCAGCTATTCACTGCAACGCGGCGATCATGGCGAGCAAACATTCTGGATGACAGCGGTGCTCGCCGCCATGATCGGACAAGTGGGGCTGCCGGGCGGCGGATTCGGCTTCGGCTATGGCAGCATGCAAGGCCAGGGCAATCCTATAGAGCCCATTACCGCGCCGAACCTGTCCGCCGGCGCGAACCCGACCGGCAGCTTTATTCCCGTCGCGCGAATCGCCGATATGCTGCTCCATCCCGGCGGAAAGTACGAATTCAATGGCCGGACCCGGACCTATCCCGACACGCGGATGATCTATTGGTGCGGCGGCAATCCTTTCCATCACCACCAGGACCTCAACAGGCTCATCAACGCGTTCCGTCAGCCTGAAACGATTATCGTGCATGAACCCTGGTGGACGGCGACCGCACGGCATGCCGATATCGTGCTGCCGGCGACGACCACATTGGAGCGAAACGATATCGGTTCAAGTTCCCGCGACCGCTATATCATGGCAATGGAGCAAGCCGTTGAGCCTGTCGGCGACGCCCGCAACGACTTCGATATCTTTTCCGGCCTCGCGGAAAGGCTTGGCTTCAAGGAAACGTTTACCGAAGACCGGACCGAGAGAGATTGGCTTCGACACCTTTATGATGTTGCGCGCCAGCAGGCCGCGCAGAAGCAAGTCGAGCTGCCCGATTTCGATACGTTCTGGGCCAAGGGGCATGTCGAAGTACCCGAGCCGGAAAATGCGCATGTCGCCTTTGCCGATTTCCGCGCCGACCCGGACACAAATCCGCTTAAGACACCGTCGGGCCGTATCGAAATTTTTTCGGAAACGATCGATGGCTTCGGCTATGACGATTGTCCGGGACACCCGGTTTGGCTGGAACCCGTCGAATGGCTTGGTTCCGACAACACCGAACGGTTTCCGCTACATATGATGTCCAACCAGCCCGCAACGCGGCTGCATGCACAAATGGATTGCGCGTCAGTGAGCCGCGACGCCAAGATCAAGGGACGTGAACCAGTCGCAATACACCCAACCGATGCTACTGCGCGCGGATTGAGTGATGGGGACATCGCACGGGTCTTTAACGTTCGTGGCGAAACGCTCGCCGGTGTCGTCGTTTCAGATAACGTTCGGCCCGGCGTCATCCGATTGGCCACCGGCGCCTGGTACGATCCAGCCGTCCCCGGCAAAATCGGCACGCTAGACAAACACGGCAATCCGAACGTTCTGACAATCGACCGCGGTACGTCCAAACTTGGGCAAGGCCCAATTTCGCACAGCACCTTGGTCGAAATAGAGCGCTACGAGGAAGACCTACCGGAAATTACGGCCTTCACCGGCCCCATAGCAAAGGCGTCCGTTTCGTGACTGAAAAACGTGTCGATACCGTCCGACTGCAAAACATGGCGATGGGGTTCTGGCAGTCCGCAAGTTTAATGGCAGCCGTCGAGCTCGGCTTGTTTACGGCAATCTCAAAGGGTGCAGGCAACGCTGCGGAGATCGCCACCATTTTGCAGATCACCGAACGCAACGCAGATCGGCTTGCTACCGTATGCCGTACGATGGACTTGCTCGAGACAGCGGATGACGGACGATACCGCAATGCTGCCGACGTCGAGCACTTTCTTGTCGAAGGCGAGCCCGGCTATGCCGGTCCTTGGATATTATTTACGAAACCCCGCTGGGAAAAGTTCGGTAACCTCACCGAGTTCTTACGCCAGTCCGAAGAAGCGGTGCTGGGTCAATATGAAGGCCTGACAATCGAGGCCGCACGACGGATGCACGAAGCGACCTACAGTGTCGGCATGGGCGCGGCACGGCGATTCGTTCGTCAGGTCGATTTATCGGGCCACAAAAAGATACTAGATCTCGGGGGCGGATCCGGCGCCTACAGCATCACTGCCGCCAAAACCCATCCGCATATAAATGCTGTCGTGTTTGACCTCCCACCCGTCGCCGTCGTTGCGAACGAATACATTGCCGAGCACGGGGTTGAGGACAGAGTGACCGCTGTTGGCGGCGATTTCACCGCTGATGTCCTGCCCGAAGATTGTGATATTGCGATTATGGCCAGCAACTTGCCTCTCTACAGCCGCGAAATCGCTGCCAAGGTCGTTCGCCGGGCCTGCGAAGCTCTGCTACCCGGCGGGGAAATGCATCTCATCGGCGAGACGTTGCGCGACGACAGGAGCGGTCCCGTCGGGCCGGCCCTATGGGGCCTGGCAGAGGCCATCAACGGCAGCACGGGCATGGCCCATACAGACGCGGATTGCATCGGGTACTTCGAGGCTGCCGGTTTCAAAAACATCACAGTCCACGAATTCATTCCCGGCACACTCAGCCGCATCGTCGGCACCAAGCCCGGAGGATGACCATGGACGATATTGAGATCGTCGATGCACACCATCATTTATGGGATCTCGACGAACTAAACTATCCGTCGCTAAGCGGTGCGACGGAGAACAATTTCTTTCTCGGTGACAATTCAGCGATCTGCAAAAACTATTTGCCCGAGGATTATCGGCGCGACTCGGCGCGCCACAACGTCATCAAAACCGTGCATGTCGAAGCGGAATGCGATCGGGGGAGCCAAATTGCGGAGACCGAATGGATAACGCAAATCAATGCCGAACACGGTTTCCCCAATGCGATTGTGGCGCACGCCTGGTTTGACGAAGAAAACTCCGAAGAGATTCTCGCGGCTCAGGCGTCATTTCCCCTCGTGCGCGGAATCCGCTCAAAGCCCGTGACGGCGTCGTCGCCCAAGAAGATGCAGCCCGCTGCGCCGCGCACGATGCAGGATCCAAGATGGCTCGCGGGTTTCGCCTTACTGGAGAAATACGATCTTTCATGGGATTTGCGCGTCCCTTGCTGGCACCTTGAGGAAGCCGCTGTTGTCGCTCAAGCGTTTCCCGAAACGCGTATTGTCCTTAATCATACCGGTTTTCCCTGGCGGCGCGACGAAGAAGGTCTCGCCCTATGGCGGCGCGGTATGCAGGCTCTCGCCGACGCTCCAAACGTGCATGTCAAGATTTCCTGCCTTTGCCTGCCGGACGGCCCGTGGACTCTTGAAAGCAATCGTCCAATCGTTCTGGAAACAATCGAGACGTTCGGTGTCGAACGCTGCATGTTCGCCAGCAACTACCCCGTCGACGGGCTGCGGGCGAGCTACGACCTAATTTACGATTCGTTCAAAACAATCGTTTCCGAATTTTCTCACAACGAACAAAAGCAACTGTTTTCAAAGAACGCCATGGCGTTCTACCGCATCGAGCCCTGATACATTTAATACCGGAGGACACTCGAGATGGCAGACCATCTGGAAATCAACGCCAGCCCGGAGACCGTGCATTGGGGAGTATTTGATGCGGCTCTACCTGCAGTCCAAACGATCGCGTCCGGCGACACGGTGACGCTGCATTGCGTTTCCGGCGGCCCGGACATACTGCCAAGCGGTGATTTCGAGATTCTGCCGGAGCATCGCGAAATTCACGCCAAAGTCACACCGGCACAGGCGGGGCATATTATGACCGGTCCCGTGGCCGTACGCGGGGCTGTGCCGGGCGATATGCTCGAGGTCCGAATTCTGGACGTTTCTTTGCGCGTGGATTGGGGGTGGAACCGCATTCGCCCGCTCGCTGGAACGCTGCCAGAAGACTTTCCCACAATGACGCTCAAGCATATCCGGCTCGACCGTGAGAAGATGGTCGGTCACATGCCCTGGGGTGTCGACCTGCCGCTCGACCCGTTCTTCGGCGTGATGGGCGTGGCACCGCCGGCCGAGTGGGGCCGCATCACATCGATCATACCGCGCGCGCATGGCGGCAATCTCGACATCAAGGCGCTCGCTGCGGGGTCGACGCTCTATTTGCCGATCTTCAATGAAGGCGCATTGTTTTCCGCCGGTGACGGCCATGCGGTCCAGGGTGATGGTGAAGTGAATGGGACCGCAATCGAAACCTGCCTGTCCGGAACGTTCCAACTGATCCTGCATAAAGAATCAGCGATCTCAATGCCGCGTGCGGAGAACGAAACGCACTACATCACCACCGGAATCGATCCCGTTCTCGACAATGCGGCGAAACAGGCGCTTCGTGAAATGATCGGATTGATACAGGAAAAGACGAACCTGTCGAAAGAAGACGCCTATATGCTGTGCAGCCTTGCGGCGGATTTACGCGTCAGCCAAACGGTCAATGTGCATAAAGGCATTCACGTCATGCTGGCTAAGTCCGCCCTGCACGGCTGATTTTCCCGACCCAATTAGACTGCGTCTCGGGGCAGCATGATTGTTACCCGCGTTCCCTGCCCGACCTCGCTTTCCATGTTCATTTTGCCGTTATGCAATTTGACCATGGAAAGCGTTACCGCGAGCCCGAGGCCAGTGCGCTCCTCGCGTCGGTAAGGGTCCCGCTGCCCCTGCTCGAAAGGATCCGTCAGCTTAGGCATTTCTTCTTGTGGGATACCCGACCCGGTATCCTCTACAACGATGCGGAACCAATCGTCATCGGCGGCCGCACGAAAGGAAACCTTTCCATCCTGCGGCGTGAAAGCAATCGCGTTCTCTAACAAGTGCAGCAGCATGTTTTGTACGGCCCGGCGATCCGCTCTCAGCGGCGGCACATCACTCTCAATATCAACGATAAGATCAATTTTCCCCAGATTCGCCCTGTCCTGAACCGACCGGCAGCACGCTTCAGCTAAGCCTAAGAAGTCGATTTCCTCAACCTGCAAATCATACTTACCGGCTTCAACCGTCGAAATATCGAGGATATCGGTAATCAGTCTTAAAAGGTTCGTCGCGCTATCGTGAATGTTCGAGGCGTATCCGATATATTTTTCCGGATCGGCATTTCCCAACAACTGCTGCTTCATAATATCTGAAAAACCAAGTATCGCATTGAGCGGCGTCCGAAGTTCATGACTTACATTTGCCAAAAACTCGGATTTAGCGCGATTTGCTTCTTCCGCCCTGTCACGATGCAACCGAAGTTCCGTCTCGCGCTGTCGCAGGGAAAGTTCCGCCTTGACCTGTTCCGTGACATTTGCCCCGGTCCCACGGTACCCCTTGAAGATGTCCGCGTCGTCGAAAATGGGTTTGCCGCTGATTGAAAAATAGTTAGCTGGCCCACGGCTCAAACCGCTGGGCGGTCTGAAATCACGAAATGGCTTATGAGCCTCGATTTGCTGAAGATGGCGTTCCCACTGCGCTCGACCGTCCTCGCTACCAAATATTGTGTGCCCCGCTTCGATGAGCTCGCGACGCGTCCTTCTAAGCAATGTATCGGGTGACACACCCGTCGCCTCCTCAAAACGGCGGGAAAAATATGTGAAACGCAGTTCCGCATCCATTTCCCAGAACCAGTCTGTCGCCGACTCGGCAAAGTCCCGGAACCGTTCCTCGCTTTCCTGTAAAAGTTCTTCCGCACGTTTCCGGTCGGTAATATCGATTACGGTCGATAATGACGCCGGGGCCCCTATCCAACTCACCAGGCTCACGCGAATTTCGAGCCATATTTGTGAGCCATCCTTGCGGATGCCTCTAAATTCGTAAATCGTCGGTGCCGGATTACCGCGCAGGCGAGCAGCGGTATATCCTTCGATGCGGGCCCTATCCTCCGGCGCGATGAATGGAATCATTGACTTCTGCGCCAGGAGCTCGGCCTGATCGTCGAACCCAAATACATCAGCCATCGCGCGGTTCGCAAACAACATCCCAAAATTACGGCTCACCAAGATGCCCTGAATTGAACCCTCAACGAGATTTCGAAACCGTTCCTCGCTTTCGCCAAGCGCCTGCTGGGCTTGCTCTCGTTCGGTGATGTCGAAAATTGTCGTCAGGTTAGCCGGTTCGCCATCCCACTCTACAACGGTTACCCTGTTTTCGAGCCGAATAGATGTGCCGTCTACGCGTTTGCCCTGATACTCATACGAGGACGGCGCCACCTCGCCGCGCATTCGCGCGTCCTTGTACGCCGTGATTCGAACACGTTCCTGCGGCGCGTAAAATTCAAGGATGGAATCCATCGCCAGGATATCAGAAGGCTTGTTTACACCAAAGATATCCGCGGCGGCTTGATTTGCGAATAGCGGCTTGAAATGCCGATGGACAATAATGCCTTGAATGGACCCTTCGACGAGATCGCGGAAACGGGCTTCGCTAAGACGCAGTGCATCGCTACCTGGACTCTCCGATAGGTCGACGCGACTGTTTCCACGCGGTGATCTGGCAGAGGTGTTTCGGTTCTTTGCCACTCCGTGCCCACTATTGGTACATCACCGGGTTCCCAAACCAACTCGATGCAATGCCCACCTTAATGTAGCAATTTAGGGTAATAAAACTACTTTTACTTGATAGTATTATACAATATTTATCTTATGATAGCCAAAGCATGCCTAACACTCTCGCAGTCAATTTACCCTTCTGCAAGAGCGTTACACTGATACACTTAATGTCTGTCCTGCTGATTAGAGTACAGGACGGCGTTAACCGCCGACGCACCGGTCTAGAGGCGTTCAGCAGACCTCACAGTTGATTGTGAACGTTAAATGGTAAAGATTTTACTTCTACCGCTGATCCGGCACTGGTGTCGGCACCGGCTGCCCTGCGAAATGTGCCCGTAAATTAGCGAGCACAAGATCGGCCATGGCGCGCCGTGTCTCATGCGTCGAGCTCGCAATGTGCGGCGTCATGACGATATTCTCTGTCGTCATCAGCGCTTCGGGCGCGTTCGGTTCGTCCCGAAACACATCAACGGCCGCCCCCGCAATTCGCTTTTCCTGAAGCGCTGCGATAAGAGCATCCTCGTCGACAATCGTGCCGCGGGCGACATTGACGAGAAAGCCGGTAGGGCCCAACGCATCGAAGACGGCCGCATCGATTAGGCCTCGCGTCGAATCTCCGCCCTGGCAAGAGATAAACAGAATATCGCTGTCTTCGGCCAACGCAATTAAACTCGGGTAGCTGCGATACGCTACATCCTTGGACACAATATCATGGAAACCAATGTCGAGTCCGAAGCCTTCTGCCCGGCGCGCTAGAGCGCTGCCGACCCGTCCCAGCCCAACAATGCCGAGCTTCTTACCACGTAAATTCGTGCCGAGATCCATGCGCGCTTTAAGCCATTTTCTCGCCCTCAAATAACGCTCAGCCTCAGCAATACGGCGCGGCGCCATGATAATAAACGCCATACCCAAATCCGCCACATCGTCGGTCAGCACATCCGGCGTATGGGTCACGATCACCCCGCGCGATTGCGCCGCCACCACATCCGTCGCATCGAACCCAACACTGAAGGAAGAGATGATCTCGAGGTTCTCAAGCCGGTTGATCAATGGGGCGTCCGGCCCCTTCATCCCGCCCGAGACGATCCCACGGACCCGGCCACCAACCTCTGCGAGCATTGCTTCCGGATCCTCGGTATGGAAAAGGTCGTGCAGCACATATTCCTTTTCGAGATCCTGCACGAGAAACGGTGGCAGGAATGCGACTAGCAACAGCTCCGCGCTATTTTTTGCATCCATCCCTGAAATCCTCAGCCGCGACCGACAAATGGCATCTTTGTCGCCATGATCGTCATGAATTGAACGTTGGCGTCCAATGGCAAATTGGCGATATGAACAACCGCATTCGCAACATGTTCGACATCCATGCGCGGCTCGACTTCGACGGTACCGTTCGCCTGCGGCACCCCCTTGGTCATGCGCTCAGTCATAGGCGTGACCGCATTGCCGATATCGATCTGACTGGTTGCAATATCGTATTTGCGGCCATCCAGCGCCATCGCCTTCGTTAACCCGGTGACCGCATGCTTAGTCGACGTATACGGTGCCGAGTTCGGCCGCGGCGCATGTGCGGAGATCGACCCGTT
This sequence comes from Alphaproteobacteria bacterium, assembly GCA_021774435.1. Taxonomy (GTDB): domain Bacteria; phylum Pseudomonadota; class Alphaproteobacteria; order UBA8366. The sequence continues at coordinate 14,347 of JAJFJB010000106.1, read as the reverse complement.
ATTGATGATACGCCCACCCATCGGTGATTGATCCTTCATGATGCGGAAGGCTTCCTGCGAGCAGAGAAAGGTACCGGTCAGGTTGGCGTCGACAACAGTCTGCCACTGTTCAGGCGTCAGATCCTCGAACGGAACGGGAGGTGCCCCCGTGCCCGCATTGTTGAACAACACATCAAGACGACCGTAAGCATCTTTAACTTTCGCAAACAGGTTGGCCACTGACGCCGCATCGCCAACATCTGTTGCGACCGCCAGCGCCCGTTCGCCATCCGAACCCGCTTCCACAATGCTTTCCGCCAAAGCGTCTTCACGCCGTCCCGCCAGCCCAACCGAGTACCCCGCCTTCAGCAACGCAATCGCGCTGTACCGGCCGATCCCGCTGCCGGCGCCCGTTACGATCGCCACTTTCCCATTATCCGCCATATCGAATTCCTCTCGTCGTACCCGGGGCCGCTAAAATATCGGTTTTGTTTCCGCCGACGCCGGCTGTTGCATCATTTTGTCGTACCAGGTAGTGAGCTTCGGCCGGTTATTGCGCCACTCATCCCCGGGATGACGCCAATCGGCGTAGCCCAGCGATGCCACGACTGACAAGTGCGCCATATTCACGGGATCGGCAAATTGGTCGACGAGCCCCTCAAGCGCATCGTAGCAGCGGGTCGACCTTTCCCCTTCGCTTTCAATATAACCGGGAGATTGCTCCGACGGGTCGCGGCGGTTCTCCCGCGCCCGATAGAAGAGTGACTCCATTAAAAGCGAGGCGAGACCTTCAACTTGCATCGCAAAGTCGCGTGCCTCGCCGGCTGCTGGATAGAGCTTGCCACCCGAAGCGTCATCGAGGTAGTTGAGAATCACAAGCGTCTCGCACAGAAACGCGCCGGTATCGGTCAACAACCCCGGCACCTTGCCACCAGGCCCGTAATTTTTGAGTACGTTATCCGGCGCGTTCAAAGGTGCTGCATCAACTTCTTCCACCTGATCTGTGAGACCAAATTGACGGATCGCCATGCGCGGGCGCCGGGCATAGGGTGAATTGCCGGAAAAATAAAGTTTCATTCTGTGCTCCCTTGATGGCTTGGTTAGTCTGATCCCAGCCAGACTTTTTTGGATTGGCCGGACTGTATCAGGCCACGTCTGCGCAGGAAACCAGGCGATTTTCCGAAGAACAGTTGCACCGTTTTGCGTCAGCGCGCACGATTATCAAAATCAATTCTTATCCACGATGATGCGAAGGTGTCAGAATGAAATTCGGCGTTACGGGCTCCAAAATCGATGAAATCGGTTTTTTCGTGCATGCGGAAAATTTGGGTTACGATTTTTGTTGGGTGACCGACAGTCCCATGTTGCGCTCGAATATTTGGGCGGTCATGGCGCTCGCTGCCCAGCAGACGCAAAAAATTCGACTGGGCACCGGATTAGAGATCGGCGGCTTACGAATGGCGCCGGTCACTGCGAATGGCATCGCGACGATCAATCGGCTCGCACCCGGGCGGACGTTCCTCGGCGTCGGTACCGGGAATACGGCGATGCGCACCATGGGACAACCGCCCATGCGTGTGAAAGCTTTCGCAGAACATATCCGCGTCGTACGTGCCCTTCTAAAGGGAGAAGAAGTCGACTTTACGCTGAACGGCGTCACCCATCCGATCAGGTTTCAAAATTTGCATTTCAACTATGTCGACGTTGAACACTACATCCCCATTCACGTTGGCGGTTTCGGGCCGCGCGCGCAGGCACTGGCGGGCGAATTGGGCGATGGTCTGGTCACCGGAATCCCTCGCGGTGGAACCCTGCCTCAGGCGCTCGCCAATGTGCAACGCGGCGCGGACCGGATCGGACGGACATTGGAAAATTTTGAGACCACCGCCCTCGTCAATCTGCTGATGCTGGAGCCGGGCGAGTCATTGACTTCAAAACGAGTCATCGCGGAATGCGGTTCCTCGATCATGGTCAATGTGCATTTCGCGGTAGAATTGGTGAAAGAAACCGGCTGCGAACCGCCAGATTATGTGCTGCCGATTTGGGAGGAATATATGGCCTTCCACAAAACCCGTGACAAAGCGACCCGTCATCAGAAACTGCATGCCAGCCACTACAGTTATCTCGACCCTGACGAGGCACGCTTCATAACGCCGGATATGATCAAGAAGTTTTGCATCGCCGGCCAGCCGGAAGAAATCGTTGAGCAGTTGCAGGGCCTCGAAAAACAGGGTTTGGACGCAATTAATTTCGTCACACCACTCGATCAACAATATCGGCTGATCGAAGATTTTTCGCGTAAAGTGATGTCAAAGATGTAAGCGCGGGAGGCGCACATGGATACGATCGAATTCCACGATTCACTGACGCAGGCCAAGGCGTTGGCCAATAATATTGCCGCCGCCGCCGATGAAATCGAAGCCACGCGCAGACTTCCGGCAAAACTCTTGGAACAGCTGCATGCCGCGCGGCTTGGCAGAATGTTTTTACCGCATTCAGTGGGCGGTGACGAGACTGCGCCAGGCGCCTATCTGCTAACGATCGAAGAAGTCGCCCGGCACGATGCGTCGGTCGCCTGGAACCTCTTTGTCGCCAACAGCGCGGCACTGCTCGCCCCGTTTCTCGAATTGGAAACGGCACGGACGATTTTCGCGGATTCAAATGCGCTTGTCGCTTGGGGCCCGCCGAACGCGGCGATCGCCACTGTCGAACCTGGCGGTTATCGCGTAAACGGGCGCTGGGACTTTGCCAGCGGTTGCCGTCAGGCGACTTGGATGGGCGCGCATTGCCGGGTGAAAGAGCCGGATGGGTCGATCCGCACGCACCCCGATGGTCGCCCCTTTATTCTTTCGCTCTTGTTCCCGGTGGAGCAGGCAACGCTTCTTGATACGTGGAATACGATAGGATTGCGCGGCACGGCATCTGATTCCTATGCAGTCGACAATGTGTTCGTTGCTGACGCTTATACGGGCACGCGGGAAACACCGGATACGCGACGCGACCCCGGTCCTCTCTACGCTTTCACAATGCAAGGTCTGTATGCTGTCGGCGTGGCCGGTGTTGCCCTGGGAATTGCGCGGGCCATGCTGGACGCCTTTTCGGAGCTTGCCGGAAAGAAAACACCGCGGGGTCTCAGTAAACTTGCGGAAAGTGCCGGCGTACAAAGCGGTGTTGCAAAGGGAGAGGCAAGGATTGGTGCGGCCCGCGCCTATCTCCTTGAAACACTCGCCGACATTTATGCGCACGCACCCAAGGAAGGGGCCATCGATATTCCGACGCGGGCTCGTGTCCGTCTCGCCACGACCAACGCCATTCATGGGTCGATAGAGACAGCCGACTGGCTCTATAAGAATGCCGGGGTCAATTCTATATTTCCCGGAAGCCCCTATGAACGCCGATTCCGCGATATCCACACGCTGTCTCAACAGATCCAGTCGCGCGACGCCCACTACGAAGCGGTTGGTCAGGTTCTCTTGGGTCAAGAGCCTGCCGTGTTTTACTAATCGAAGAACACGTTCCTGAGCGCAATATATCCCATCGCGATACCGATCACCGTGAAGACCCCACCGATCGCGAGTTCTACGATGCGCGATGGTATTTTGCCTTGCAAGCGAGGGCCTATCTGCCCCCCGATAATCACGCCCGGTATCGTATAGACGACAGCGTTCCATGGCATTGCCGCAAATCCGCCTTCGGCAATAAGCGTTGAAACCTGGGTAATACTGGCCACCGCAACAACGGTAATGGCGATAAAGATCGAGGTCGCAGCGGCAACGGGAATTGGGACCTTGTTGCGTTTTGCAAGCTGCGGCATCACCACCTCACCGATTCCTACCCCCAGCAAACCGGTCAGGAAACTACCGAGCGCCGTCACAATCGCGCCCTTGCCCTGACGCGGTGCGCGGTATCTGTATTGCGCACCATCTCGGCCGACAATCGTGTGAAAAGGTTGCTTCTGACTCTGATCACCAGGACTTTCGGCGAAGGATTTACTCACTTCAACCGACCTACCGTGCGCCCGCAACAAGACGCTAGCCAATATGAGCATCAAAACAGCGTAAGTTCCGCGCAATATGTCTTCATAGTCTTTGAGAAACGCAAGCGATAAGGCCCCCAACAAACTAATCGGCACGCCGACGAGAATAAACGGAATCGCTGCCTTGAAATCAATCAACCGCTTGTAAAAATACCCAATAAATCCGGAAGAGAATCCAAACGTCACAGTCAGCAAGGCAACACCAATGGAAGCCGCCATATTTTGAAACGGGTATTCGGGTCCAAGAATCGGAAAACCGATCAATATTATCGGCACAAAAAAAGCCGCACCACCAATGCCACTCAACATAGCTGTGGTTGCGACGCAAATGGCGACCGGGAACATGAACCAATAAAGGGTCCAATCAAACGGGGCTAATTCCATGCGGCGGCTTAGACCGACACACACGACAGGTCAACAAACCTTCCAGCCTAAGTTTCTGTGTTAAAATGCTGCCCGAGAAAATTACGCGTTATCACCATCGAGACAGCGCTATTGCAACATGGACGCGACTTGCTCCTGCAGCACATCTACGGTCAAGGGCTTGACGAGATAGTTCGTCGCGCCGGCTTGAGTAGCTTCGAATGCATCCTCCAGCCCGCCTTTCGCAGTCAGCACCAAAAACATCGAGGATTGGACCTTTTCTCGGTACCTTTTCAGGAAGTCGAGGCCATCCATTTTCGGCATGAGCCAGTCGCAAATAATCAAATCGAATGCAGGATCCGTTTCCGTTAACGCCAGAGCTGCTGCGCCATCCGACGCTTTAGCGATATCCTTGGCACCCAAATGGCGCAGCGCCAACTCGATCCATTCCGCATATTTCGGATCGTCTTCAACGATCAATATGCGTGCGTTCTCGACAGTTGAAAACTCTCTATTTGCTTCCAGCATATTCCAGCTCGGTTATCTCATACGGATTGTATGCTAGAATCCAAACCTTAAGAATCCATAGCAAAACTCATACTAAAAATAGAATTTTAGTATTTACAGTCCGTTAAGATGCATTACCTGGCGCGTGACAATTTCAGCCGTAATAATGTCAAAAACGCGGTTCAGTCCGCCGCATCCTGCCCCTTGGGTCGTGAGTCCGCGCCGGCGACACGAACCGAAGCCTTTACGACAGGTACATCCCCTTCCGCCAGAGGCTTCATATACGTTTTCCGCGCCAAGGCAGCCTCGATATAAGGTGCCAACTCTTCTGCCTTCGCAGCCTCACGTTCGGCAACATCCTTAGAAAATTCCGGCATAACCGTTTCCGCGAACAGTTCGAGCGACTCGCAAATATTCTGATGCGAATTGTGGCCCGCCTGCTGAAGCATGATCACCTGATCGACACCACAATCCTGGAAACTTTTGAGATGCTTCAGCATGTCCTCCGGGGTTCCAATGCCGGCCCCGTCATATTCGCCACGCTGCAACGCTGCCTGGATCAGTTTGTCGGACGCATCGCCGCGCTTCTCCTTAAAGTCCGACCACATGTCGCTATATCCGGGGACGAAATCATGCGCGACCAGCCGTTGCTGTGAATAGCGGAAGAACTCAAAATTATCCTGCCCGCGCCGGATCGCTTCAGCGCGGTCTTCGTGCATCGAGAACGCAGAGACAATCGCGATATTGGGGTTAACATTCCAACCCAGCGGCACGCATTCTTCACTCTTGATAATATCGTAATAGATCTTCGACCAATGCAGCGCTTCTTCCGGATCGATAAAGGAAAAGGCCAATGCACCGATCCCGTTCTGAGCCGCGATCTTGATCGTGTCGCGGTTGGTGCACGCCATCCACAGCTTCGGGTGCGGGTCCTGCAGAGGCTTCGGCAGTACGTTGCGGCACGGCATCGAAAATCCCTCTCCCTCGAAACCGGGATAGGGCGTCAGCACCATCATGTTGCAGATCTGCTCCGCTGCTTCGAGCGCCATCGCGCGCTTCCGCTTGGCCGGAATGCCGAACGCACCGAGTTCAAGGCGCGTCGCACCTTCGCCGATACCAAATTCAACGCGACCGTCCGACAACAAATCCAGCGTCGCCAATCCTTCGGCTGTCCGTGCCGGATGGTTGTAATTCGGAATAACTTGCCGGATGCCATGACCAAGGCGAATATTTTCAGTCTTGCTCGCCGCCGCCGCCAGGAACACTTCGGGCGCCGAAGCATGGGAATATTCGTCCAGGAAGTGGTGCTCCACCTCCCACGCATAATCGAAGCCGAGTTGGTCGGCGAGTTCGATCTGATCCAGCGCTTCCTTGAACAGCCGGTGCTCATCGCCGGGGTTCCAGGGACGGGGAAGCTGTAACTCATAAAAAACGCCGAACCGCATGAGTGATCTCCTGACAAGGATCGTTATGCTATTTGTACGGACATATCTAAAGACATGAAGATCTGTTTCGCAACCGCTTCGGCACAAGATCGATCCCCCGGAGTGGCCTCTTGCGTAAGCCTGTCGAAAAAGAGACGATCACGGCGCGTTGAATATGGGGAGAAACGGCGCATGAAAGTTGGCGTCAATCTGATCAATTTCGGCCCTTCCGCGAGCCCGGACAGCTTGCGGCGCTGGGCCGAACTTACCGAGGCGTTGGGATATCATCTCCTGATGACCTCGGACCACGTCGCGACGACGCGTGACGTTCAAGCGCGCTATCCCGCGCCGTTTTACGAACCGCTCTCGACCCTCGGTTGGCTGGCCGGGATTACAAAGCGCGTCATGATCGGCACCACGGTGATCATCGTGCCGTACCGCAGTCCTCTGGAAACGGCACGCGCCTTCGCCAACATCGATCAACTCAGCGGCGGGCGCTGCATCCTCGGGGCCGGGGTCGGCTGGGCGAAGGAGGAATTTGAGGCACTCAACGTGCCTTTTAATCGACGCGGCGCCGTCACAAATGAATATCTGGCCGCAATCAAAGAATTCTGGACGCACGAGACGGCATCGTTCAAAGGCGAATTCGTGCAGTTCCAGGATGTGAACACCGCGCCGCTGCCGGTACAAAAGCCGCACCCGCCGATCTGGGTCGGCGGCCCGAGCGACGCAGCGTTGCGGCGCACGGTTCGTTATGGCGACGCCTGGCATCCTATTCGCATCAAACTGGACTCGTTCCGAGACATCGGCATTCCTCGGCTTAAGGAAATAGCCGATGCGGAAGGTAAACCCATGCCGAAACTCTGCCCGCGCATTCGGCTGCGCCTGACCGAAACGCCTATGCCCGAGGATGATCGTATCGCCGGCGAAGGCACGGTAGACCAAGTGCGCCGCGACATGGCCGCTTTGGAGGCACTCGGCTGCGACTATGTCCTACTCGACACTTATTACGACGATATCGAAGCGACCCGGAATCTCGAAACGGCTTGGCGCATGCTCGCAGTCATGGCCGAGCAAGTCTTGGATCTGGACAGAAAAACGGTCCGTTGAGAAAACCAAACAATGAGAAGCCAAGCTGATTGATCTGCTTTTTCTTCCCAGCCCCCGATTGTGAACCACGTGCACATGCGGCGTTCAAAGGTAGATTAGGCGCCTTGCGCGATCTCCTTCGCCGCCGCACAAGCAACACACCCGTCCCGAAGAGGAGTTTAATCGTGACCACATATTACATGGTAGAGATGCACTATCCGGCGACCGAAGACCGCGCGCTGTTCGATGAATTCTACCACAAGCACATCACGATGCTGCTCTCGATTGAAGGCTTTCAGTCGGCGCAACGTTATGAATGCGACCCCGCGGCGCGGGCCCCCTTCCTCGCGGTCTATCATCTACGCGATCCCGGCGTGCTGGAAAGTACCAACTACACCTCGAAGGCGGGCCGCGACTCGGTCAATCCTACCTTCAAGGCAAAAATGTCCAACTGGGACCGTAATCTGGTGCAAGGCGAGATCGAAACTATGGACGTGCCCGATGACGGTTGGATGGTGCTGATCGACCGCCTGTCGGCAGATAGCCCGCCTCTGCCGGACGGGTTCACGCCGCTCGAAATTGTGGGACTCGATGCCACGATTGTGCAACGCGGTGTCCGAATCGGCGACGGCTCGCCCCCAGAAACGGAAGCGCATGACAATTGGACCGTGCGCACTTTTAGCTCGATCCATCCGCCTCGCCGTCCCGACTGACATCCTTATAAGCCTGCAACGCCAACCTAATCAGACTTCTAGAGGCATCAGCAGCGGCCCGCGCGTAAGCGGGGTCCCGGTGAATAAGAAGCTGAGTAATACACCCGTCGAGCAACACCATAATTTGTTGCGCGATTAGGGCGGAACGCGCGACACCGCTGGATGACAAATGGCCGTCCAGCCAACCTTCAAAGGTATGTTTGTGGGCACTTGCGATTTGCGTAAGTCCCTCGGCCTCAGCGTCTTGAAACTCCGAAACGGTCCTAGCGAAGGGACAGCCGTGCCACGATGCGTTGGGTGCACGCGTTGCGAGGGCCTCGAACATCGCCGCAACCCGATCCGCCACATCGCCCGGGGCCTCCGCAATGGAGTCAATAAGTCCTTTAAGAACCGGTTCGTCTTTAGCCTCAAGGTACGCGGTAACGAGGACATCCTTACTTTCGAAATGCTTATACATCGTGCGTTTTGTGACGCCTGCTTCCGCGGCAATGGCGTCCACCCCGACAGCGCGAATTCCGCGTGCGTAAAACAGGTTCGTCGCGGCGTTGAGAATACGAAGACGTGTTTCAACCGGGTTGCGGCGCGGCATCGCTAACGACTATGCCCACGAACAAGTCGCGCAAACGCACCGGCATCAAGATATTCGCCGAGCAAAAACAATCCAGACATATAAGGGTCTCGCTCAAACCCAGATTCTACTTGCGGCACCAGAAAACGGCGCAGGTTTTCGCTAAGGTCCTTGTCACCGAGTTCTTTCGTCAAACAATAGGCCCACGCGGTCGCAAGCTCATCGGAAGAAAATTCGTGCTCTTTCTCCCAACCAGATACCGCGACCCACGCCATTTCTTTTTGTTTGATGATGTTTCGCCGCCACCCTTCGAACCATTGCGCAACTTGGTCCGGCGCAATCGCGCTCATGAGAAATAGCGACCAGATATCGGCGCCAAGCGCCCTGTTTTTAGCGATCGGCGTTGGCTTATTCGCCTCAGTGCCAAAGTAGAATAGCGGTCCATCATCGTCGTCGCTCACAAGATTGACGTCGACGGTCTTCAGCCAGCGCGAGTTCGCCGTTGCAAAGTCAGTACCGCACAGACGGTCGTGCAACAAATTGTTGATCAACATATGTGCGTTGCACATCACCATCGATTGATGGTGATAACAACTAACACCGCAACTGGGGGAGTCGCGCATTTGCCGCCACAAACTGTGCGACAACTCGCTATAGGTCGTCGATCGGCCGCCAAGCTCGATATTCTTGGCCGGCGGCTCGCCAAACGCGTTGATGTAAAATCCGACGAATGTAGCAAGACGACCCGCAAATGTGAGGTTCCGCTCCCGTAGCGGCCACGTTGTTTCGTTCAACTCTTCGTGCCAATAAGTCCAACAGCGCGGTTCCAAGAGCCCTTGGTACATAATGTCAAGTTGTGGCCGAAGCCGGTCAGTCCGCGCCGGATCTCCTTGGATCTGAATAAAATACCCGAGTGCGGGGTAGACGATATGATACCGCGTCGCAAAATTAGCCCGTTCCATTTTCGGTTCATAGAACAGCGACCAATCACAGGCCTGGCCGGAATAACACCGCTCCAACCTCTGCGCCGCCACATCGGCAGGTCCGCGAATTTCAGTACCCATCGGCTGCATCCTCTTAGTATACTGATCTGTATACTAAGAGGATGCAGCCGATGGGTCAATGGCGCAGGAGGCACTGCGCGCCGTTGGTATTTCGAAAGTTCGCTAAATTAGCGAAACTTTCGCTCACTCCGCCGCGACGGCCGTGGCAGCGGGGTCGAGCCATTCCGGCTTGTTCGCCCCCAACACCGGCGTTGGCCGCACCCAATGCGGTTGGGTTTCCGAAAGATGCAGGACCGGTCCCAAATGCCGAAGCGCGCCATGTGCGGGTTCCGAGTCGATGCGCAATTTGGCGAGTTCCGCATCGGACAGGTTCATGTCCGGCTGGTCGAAGGCGGTCGCCCCCTGACGATAAATGAACATACCGGACTGACAGAGCGACACGCGAACATGATAGCTACCGCCTTCCTGCGCGCGCCGCGTCAGCGCTAGCAACGCGCCGTAGGCTGCGAGGTAACCTGTCGTGTAATCGCACGCCGCTGCGGGCAGTAGTGCCGGGCGGTCCGGACGGCCTTCATTGCAGATACCGGTAACGGTCTGCGCGACCTGTTCCCAGCCGCCGCGATGACTGAAGGGACCATCGGCGCCGAAACAGCTGATCGAGACATAGACCAGGCCAGGGCGGTGCGCCGCCAATTCTTCCGGTCCAAAGCCCATGTTTTCAAGAACACTAGGACGGTAGCCTTGTGAGAAGATATCGGCATCGCGCACCAGTTCTTTCAGCCGTGCCGCTTCTTCGGCAACGGTAAGATTGAGGAAGCAGCTGCGCTTGCCATGGCTCGTATCCATGACATGCTCTTTGATCTGCGGCACATGTTCGGCCGCCACCATCAACACGTCGGCGCCATGTTCCGCCATCGTCCGACCGGCAATAGGTCCCGCCAAAATTCGGGTCAAATCAAGCGCGCGGATTCCGCTCAGCGGACGGTCGCCTTCGGGCATCGGTTCCGGGTCACTGTCACCGATCTTGATGACTTCGACGATTGGCTTCGCGGCCAGCACTTGGCCATGAGGATGCGCCAGCCATTCCGAATTGCTGCGGACCATGCCGCCACAGGCGCGGATCTCGTCGATCGCATTCTCCAGATCCATCGCATCCCACTTCGCGACAGCCTTGCCGACGGAGTCGGGATTGGGCTCGCATTCGAGCATGGCCAGCATCTTCTTCTGCAGGTTCGGCAGACCGAAATGCGGCAAGACCCACCGGCCATCCTTCGTCGGCCAGGGCTGCGTAATCTTAATCATCGATTCGTGATTCTTGTTGATTACATTCTCGAACGATCCATCCGGTTGCGGACGCTGCATATAGGTCGTGCTGCGCAAGGCCGCGGCGGCCCGGCGGACGTCGATGCCGACATTCTGGCGACGGCCCGTCTTAAGTTCCCAGATATCGGACACGGCTACACCAATCCCGGCGATCACCGAGGCGCAGGTCTCGCCAATCTTGAATTTGGTAGAGAACACCGGATCGGCGCCCGTAATCGCGACCTCTTCATTTGACGGCATACCTTTGCCGCGAATGTCCATCACCTCTTCAAACGGTGTTTTCATAGCGCCTTCATCTCCCGCTTCTGTACAATCTCAGTGTCGTTACACCACTTCATCTTCGCGATTGGTGGTTTCACCATAGCGCGCGAGCGCCGGCGGCTTAAGCCCTGCATAGGCGGCCTCGACCTTCTTATTGACGATGGCGTTTTGCTGTTCGAACAGGCTATTGCCGTCAAGATCGCTCTCAACGATCAGCGGCCCGAAATTTTCCAATTCGAATACCCACATCGCCTGCGCGATGCCCAGTTCTTGCAACCAGTGCACATCGACGATGCGCTTGATCGCCCGGCCCAGCAAGGCACCGGTCCCATAGCCAACCGTCGTCAGATAGACCGCGCCGTTCGGCGCCAGCTTCTCCTTATAATCCTCCAGCGACATGCCGCCCTTGCCGATCAGCAATTTGCAGCCAGACGTTTCAAACCAGGCATCGAGCCACTTGGAGAAACGGAAACTCGCCGTCGCCGTCACAGCGCCGACGTTATAGGTACCGTCGTCATTGACCGACGCTGCCGGCGAGCAATGAAAGTTCGCATTCGAGATTTCATGCAGCGGCACCGGCGGCGCAATCCCATCGCCGAGGATGCGCTGATAAAGCCCTTCCCGGCCGGTGTAGATTACACCATCCAGATAAACGATATCGCCGAGCTGCAAATCGCGCAGCGCCGCGTCGTCGACGGGAACCTTGAGACGTTTGCGCCTCAGCCCGCCGCTAGACTTTTTTCCGCTGTCGTCCATTCGACGCTCTCCCGTCGCAGATAAGGGGTAAACCAACTCGGATCGGTCCGAAATTCGGTTCGGCCGTCGTCATGCAGACGCGCAACAGAACGCCGCGATGACAGGCAAAAACTATGTACGCTGATCGGCATGCCGCCGGTATGTGTGCAGCCGACCTCTATATGACAATCGACGACCATCGAACTGCCGACATAGCCCATCGGCCCCATGCCAATCGAATTGCCAATATCCTTCAACTCATCCTCCAGGGCCGCGATCTGCGGATCCGGATTCTTGTCACCGACCGTGCGCAGGCACGCCGCCTGCTTGCCGAGAGTCATGGCGATATCCTTGCTGCCGCCCAACCCGACCCCGACGATCGCCGGCTGACAAGCTAGGCCTCGACGGCCGAACTCGTACATCACGTCGAGGAAGAAACGTTTGATGCCATCGATGCCGTCGCCGGGAAACAGCATCCGGTAGTCGGAGCCGAACAACCCGCCCTTATGCACCGTGGTGATGTCGACCCAATCGCCATCCGGCTCAAAGGTGTAATCGATTTCCGGCGCGCCGATGCCGACATTGTTGTTGTTGTCCTTGCGGCTCAGCGGATGAACCCGGTTCGGGCGCAGCGGCACGTCATGGGTCGCTTTCGCCAGCGCGCGGCGCAGGCCGGTTTCCAGCGCCACGAAGCCGCCTTCGATCTGCGCTTCGTTGCCCGCCTTCACGAAAAACCGCGGTACGCCAGTATCCGCACACATCGCGCGTCGATCCTGCTCGGCGGCCTCGTAATTTTCCAGCATAGCCTCCAGCACGAACCGGCTTAGTTCCGCCTCCTCGCCCTTGAGCATTTCGCGAAGTCCATCGCGATAGTCCTGCGGAATTTCTATGGCAGCCCGGCTGGTGATTTCATAGGCCGCTTCTTCGATCGCTTGAGCTCGAATCATCGCGTCCCTCCTTGTAAAGCATTACTCAATTAAGTGCGTGCAACGGCGCGGCAATCAAGCTGCGTCGTCAATAAGGCTTTCACCCGGCCGGATCCGTGTGAACTCAACGGGCCGATTTTCGACGGTCATCTCGCCATCCTGCAATCGCGCCACGGTGTATTCCGAGGTTTCGAGTTCGCCCGCATCTTGGAAGTCTTCCCGGTAATGGGCACCACGCGAATTTTCGCGCGCAATTGCCGCGACGCAGATCGAACGGCTCACCAAGATCAGGTTCTCTAGATTCATCCAGTCGTGCCAGCTCAAATTGAACCGCTTATCCTGTTCGGCCAGCCCTACGTCGGTAAGGTCGGCCGACATTTCGTCAAGTTGCACCAAGGTTCGTTCCAAACTCTCGCGCGTTCGGATAATCCCCGCATCGTCCCACATGACATCGTAAAGCCGGTCACGGATCGCATTCATATCGCCCGCCGGATTGCCAAACGGCGCCAGCGCGCGCGCGACAGCGGCATCGATCTCAGTCTGACTCGGGTCCGCAAGAACACCAGATTCCGTCACGAAGGGCGCCATGGCATCGCCGGCAAGGCCACCGAACACGGTCGAATTCGCGACCCCATTGCCGCCCAGCCGATTGGCGCCGTGAACACCACCGGTATCCTCGCCGGCAGCGAAGAGGCCCGGCAGTTCGGTCTGCCCATCCACGTCGAACACGACGCCGCCCATGATGTAATGCGCTGTCGGAACCACCTCGACCAGGCCCCCGACCAGATCGAAGCCGACATCGTGGCAACGTTCCACCATGCCTTTGAATTGCCGTCGCACCATCGCGGCATCAAGATGCCGCATAGTGACATAGAGGCCGCCGTTGGCCGTTGTCTTGCCAAGACGCATTTGCTCGAACATCGCGCGGCTGACGATATCGCGGGTCGCCCGCTCCTCACGCGGGTCGTACTGCTTCATGAAGCGTTCCTGCGCGCCATCAAGCAGATGTCCGCCAGCACCCCGCAAGCCTTCTTCGATGATCGTGCCGGTAATGCGCGTATCCTTGCCAGCGATCAGGCCGGTGGGATGAAACTGCACCATTTCCATATCGCGTAACGGCAGCCCCGCCATCAGTGCCATCGCCATGCCGTCGCAGCTCTTGTCGCCGGACGGCGTATGATAGCGGTACATCGTCGGCCCGCCGCCGGTCGCCATCAGAACTGCCCTGGCCTGCACGAAGGTGAACGTGCCGTCGCGCATATCGACTAGCAAAACGCCGGACAACCGTTCGCCGGACTCGTCCTTGATCAGTGCTAGTGCGCGGTGCTCCTCCAGTCGGCTAATTCCCTTCGCCCACACCTGTTCGGCGAGACGGCTTATGATCTCAATTCCCGTCAGGTCGCCCTTGTGCACGGTGCG
>JAJFJB010000105.1 GCA_021774435.1 Alphaproteobacteria bacterium | reverse complement strand
CGAGTTGCTTCCTTCTGATCCGGTATCAACGCCGCCAACCAGTACTTATCCGTAATGCCGAGCCATCCGCCGGTTGTCGTTACTTCTTCCTTATTTCCCTCGCGCACGTCGTCATAATCGGTTTCTTGCAGAGTATCGTTGAAAACCCCAATCAGCCCCTCATGCAGAATATAGAAATTCTGTGTCTGCGGCGTGCCGGTACGGGATAGAAGCCCGTAGGGAGTCAATGTCACAGGTCCGCCAGTTTGGTTTTTTACCCGCTGGGTCAGAGCCAGCATGTAGTTTTCATCGATCGAGTAAGTCTGCTCAAATACCAATCCCTCCCCATTGTCCCAAGAAAGCGTTACCGGCTTTTCGGATGAAAGGATTGTGCTATTCGCCGCCCAAAGCGTATCGGCCTTGGGCAGCTTTACATCTTTCCCGATCCAGCCAAATTCGGCGTAATAGGGAAGTTCGACTTGTGTCGGATGAAGCAGAACGATGTTGGCGCTTTCAGGATCAAGCGTTTCGCGGTAGTCGAGCAAGGTCAGATCGTCTATCCGCCCGCCAACAAGCGCGATGGAACCATCGAGACGGTCGGTCTGAATCTTTAACCGCGGTGTCTTGGAGAGGGCGGCGCCTCTTTGCTCCGCCATCGTAACGCCTGCGGAAATACCCGCCGCACCCAAGTTCGGGCCGAGATCGGAACCGGAGTTCGGCGTCGATTGCGGTGCCGTGGGCTGACCAGGCGTCGCAGGTTGTACCCCCGCCGCCTTCTGTCGCGCTTCCTCTTCCAGGCGTTGTTGTTCCAGAGCTGCCTGTTGCTTGTCGATACGCGGCCCTTCGATGAAATACTGCCATCCAAATAGAATGACGATGGAAATGACGATGGCGACCATCACATTTTTTTGATCCATCATGCGCCTTGTTCCATTTTATCGGTCACCGTCGCTTCGTTTTTTATATTCTCGCCCGCACTGCACGTATCGGGCACCGGGTCGTAGCCAGAACCGCCCCACGGATGGCACCGAGCGAGCCGCCGAATGGCCAGCCACCCACCGGATACTGCACCATGCTTACGAACCGCTTGGCCTGCATAAACAGAGCAGGTCGGCCAGTAGCGGCAGTGCGCCGGAAAGAGTGGCGATACCACAATCTGATAGATGCGGATTAAAAACCGCAACGCCGCAGCCGCCGGTGTCATGGGAACAAACGCACCATCAGTTTTCCCGCCATACTTTGAGACGCTTCATCGCGGTTTCAAGATCTTCGACTAGCGCCGCAAACGGCCGGTCCGGCGTTCCCGTGCGCGCGATTAAGACGTAATCGTGCCCCTGTTTCGCATGCAGAGGGATAACCTTCTCTGCCAGCGCACGCAAGCGCCGACGCGCACGATTGCGGCATACCGCATTCCCGACACGTTTGCTGGCCGTCAATCCGACGCGGGCCTCACCCTCGCCATCGGGCCGCGACAATGCTTGTAGAACAAGACCTTGCGTTGCCGAACTCCGCCGCGCCCTTGTCAGGCGCCGGAACTCGGCACGTCGGGTGAGGCGTTCGAACGCCGTTCGCACCGCTAATTCTTATGGTTCAGGCCGACAGCTGCTTACGGCCACGCGCGCGACGGCGGGCCAGCACTCTGCGTCCGGCCTTGGTCGCCATTCGGCTGCGAAACCCGTGGCGCCGCTTTCTGACAATGCGGCTGGGTTGAAATGTACGTTTCACGAGGACTCTCCGAAAGCGGACTTTGTTAAGGTGGGCGCTGTATAAAAGCTACGTTGCAGCAAGTCAATCGCGTCGCGATATCCAGGTCACCAGGAAAATTTGCGTTGCGGCCGACGTCGCAGTAACGCCAAGGTGACTGGCGCTATTGGCTTTCCTGTAATAAACGGCAAGGCAACCGCTAGCGGCGGTGCCACAATACGCCAACAAAAAGCGAGGGCCGCGTGGGCGAAGACCAAACCGAACAGGCCGAGCACTCAAAACAACCCTTCAGTGTGAAACGCTTATGGCCAATCGGCATACTCCTAATCGGTTTTGCCTTATTTCACTTTTATGACCTCGATTCCTATTTCAGCTTCGAGGCCTTACGGGAGCATCGCGCGTGGCTTTTGGAACAAGTTGAGAACAATGCGGTTGTCGCCGCACTTGCCTATGCATTGGTTTATATCGCGATTGTGGCGTTTTCTTTGCCGGGCGGCGCATTTCTCACGGTAATCGGCGGGTTCTTGTTCGGTCAAATCCTGGGTGTCACCTACGTCGTCGTCGCCGCAACCATCGGTGCGACTATTCTTTTTCTGATCGCGAAAACCGCAATTGGTGACGCGCTTGAGGCACGAATGGGTCCGTGGATGAAGAAAATGGAGTTGGGATTCCAGGAAAACGCGTTCAATTACCTTCTGGTGATGCGCCTAATTCCTATATTCCCATTTTTCGTCGTTAATCTCGTGCCGGCCTTTCTTGGCGTGCGATTAAAGACGTATTTTCTCGCGACACTGCTTGGCATCATTCCTGGGACGTTCGTCTTCGTGCAGATCGGCGCCGGCCTCGGTAGCATCTTCGAAAGCGGCAAAGAATTCACACTCGCGGGTGCCCTAACAACTGACATCATTCTGGCACTGGCCGGCTTGGCGATTTTGTCGCTTCTGCCGATCCTGTATAAGAAGATCAAGGAAAAGCGGAATACGTGACGCTCGTTTCGCGAGCATTCTGGAGATCGTTCATGCCTTTGTGGAATTACGGCGTATCCTCCGCACACCGGCGACGACGGTATCGGGACAATGCATAGCCTCTCGGCCCGACTGTTGGTGCTTACTATTTTCTTCGTCATGCTGGCCGAAGTCCTTATCTTCGTGCCGTCAGTAGCACGCTTCCGGCTTGCTTGGCTCAATGAAAAACTGAGTGCCGGCCATCTTGCCATCCTCACCTTGGATATGGCCCCGCAGGATCTCGTCAGCGACAAACTCCGCGAGGAACTCCTGGCGCATGTTGGTGCCTACGGCATCAATGTTCGCCGCGGCGGTGCAAATTTAATCCTTTCACGAGATACTCCCCCGCCAGTCCAAGCCAACGTCGATCTGGTAGACCGGTCCCTGATGCAACTAATTATGGATGCGATGGCCGTCCTGACTCGAACGGATGACAGGGTCTTGCGACTCGTTGGCCCCTCGCCCAAGGACGCGACCATAACGATAGAAGTTTTAATCGAAGAGCGTCCTCTTAAAGCCGCCGTCGTCGATTTTGCGTGGCGCATTTTCGTGCTTTCCCTGGTCATCTCGCTCATCACGGCGTCGCTCGTATACCTGACACTGCAATGGATGCTCGTTCGACCGATGCGGCGGATCACCGAAAGTATGACGTCGTTTCGCGAGGACCCGGAGGATGCAAAGCGAATTTTTTCGTCCTCCGAGCGGGCAGATGAAATCGGGGTCGCGCAACGCGAGCTAGCCAATATGCAGGGTGCATTGCGTGCCGCCCTTCGACAGAAGGCCCGTTTGGCCGCACTCGGAACCGCCGTGGCAAAAATAAATCACGATTTACGCGGTATTCTGTCTTCCGCCCTTGTCGTATCGGACCGTTTGGAAGGTAGTGACGATCCGGAAGTCCGGCGGGTTACCCCAACGTTGGTGTCGGCAATCGACCGCGCTGTAGGTCTTTGTAGCGATACGCTCGCTTACGTGCGCCACCAGGGAACGCGTTTGAAGCGCGACAATGTTACGCTGGCGCCGCTGATAGATGATATTGCCGGTAGCATAGCGTCGGCGGACGGTGTCGAAACAGCGGTTCGGAACCAAGTTAACAATGGGCTCGCGGTCAATGTCGATCGCGATCAGCTGTTTCGTGTTCTGACCAACCTGGCCCGCAATGCCGCCGAGGCGGGCGCCCGAGAAGTTTGCATCAGCGCCCAACGGGCTGGTGAAGTTGTGGAAATTGCCATCCGCGACAACGGTCCAGGGTTGCCTGCGCGGGCGAGAGAGAAACTTTTCCGGCCGTTCGAAGGATCGGTTCGTGCCGGCGGTACGGGACTTGGTTTAGCGATAGCGCGTGAGTTGGCGCGGAACCATGGCGGGGACCTTTCACTCGTCGAAACCAGCGAAAAGGGTACTGAATTCCGCCTGACGCTTCCGGCTTCCTGAGCAACGTACACACCTGTTCACATCGGGGTGAAACATCTCCTGTCGGGTGGCCGTCCACCCTACATTAGGATCACCCCCCGAACGGCCGCGGACGGTCGCTGGTTCCAGGAAACTATTTCCAAAAACCGGCGGCCGTCCGCATCGTTTGCGGCTTACACTTAATCTAACTGCAGCGTCAGCGTTTTCAGATAAGCTGTCTCGGGAAGCCCCGGATGGACAGGATGATCCGCGCCTGCGCCCGCCGCTCTCAGGATACGGCCCGTCCTGCCCGCATCCGCCAATCCCTTCTTCACAAGATCGCCAAATAACGCCGGCGCAACATTGTGGGAGCAGGATGCCACAAACAGAATGCCGCCCGGCGCGACAAGCCGCGACGCCAGCCGCGTCATTTTCCGATAAGCGCGGCTTCCCCGGTTCAGATCTTTTTTGGATTTCACAAACGCCGGCGGGTCCGAAATAACAACATCATAGCGCGCGCCTTCGCCAGACGATCGTTCCATGGCAGAAAACGCATCTTCTTTTAGGAACACACAGCGCTCCGATACGCCGTTCGCCGCAGCAGACAGGGCTGCGTTTTCCAACGCAGCAGTGGAACGATCCACCAGATCTACTTGCACAGCACCGGCAAGGGCCGCCTGAATCCCAAAGCCGCCGCCGTAGGTATAGAAGTCCATGACACGGGCACCGCGTGCCAAAGAGGCCACGAATGCTCGATTGTCTCGCTGGTCAAAGAACCATCCCGTCTTCTGTCCCTGCGCCAAACTTACGTTGAAGATAGCGCCGTTCTCTTGCACGGCCACCGATCCCGCTTCTGCGGTACCCCGGATGGTTCTGACGTCCAGTGGAAGGCCTTCTTGCACGCGAGCTGGGGCGTCGTTGCGTAGAACGACGGTTTTGGCCGCCACAACTGCCTCTACGGCTTCAATGATTGCCGCACCATGCATATCCATGCCGGCGGTGTTGAATTGCAGAACGACAGAGTCGCCGTAGCGGTCGATAATCAAGCCGGGCAGTCTATCCGCTTCAGCATGTACGAGACGGTAAAACGGCGCGTCGAATAGCCGGTCGCGCAAGGCCAATGCACGCTGAATACGATTACGGAAAAATTCCGTATCCAGTTCAATATCACGCTCAAGATCCACGAGACGACCCGCAAGCAGGGAATGCGAATTGAACAAAGCGGTGCCGTAGATCTCGCCATTATCGCCCATAATGGTAACAGCAGAACCTGGTTCGATCAGCTTTGCAGCGGCATCCGCAACTTCATTTGAGAATATCCAGGGGTGCCCCGCCTTAAGCCTTTTGTGCCGTCCGGGTAGGAGTTTTACGATTGGATGCATCAGGCGAACATAAGGCACGTCGCCAAATCCGCCCATAGTAATCGCGGGCATCCTTTTCGCATTATTGTGCCCTGCAGCATTTCCGCCTATTGTGCCGCCGTTAGGCAGAGGCGATCAGTCGAAAATTGCTTCCGCATCAATGTCGTAATCACGAGTTTTTGCCATGCAGACCGTCAGAAATCGGAAAACAGGCAAACGAGGCACGAAAAAGCTCGAAGTCGTTCAAACGGTTGCGGCCTTGCGCGCACGCGTGCACGAATGGCGCATGAAAGGCGAGTCGGTTGGCCTGATCCCGACAATGGGCGCGCTGCATGATGGCCACCTCGCGCTGGTCAAGGCGGCATTGCAGAATTGTGACCACGCGGTGGCGACGATTTTCGTCAATCCGACGCAATTCGCGCCAAGTGAAGATTTCGAAGCCTATCCGCGTGATGAAGCCGACGATATTGCCAAATTGGATGGCCTATCTACCGATTTGGCCTTTATCCCAGACGTCGATGAGATGTATGCGGACGGCTTCTCGACCAGCGTCTCGGTTTCCGGATTGACGGATGGGTTATGCGGCGCTAGCAGGCCGCACTTCTTTGGTGGCGTGGCGACTGTTGTGACCAAGCTCCTGCTCCAAGCGCTGCCAGATCGCGCCTATTTTGGCGAAAAGGACTATCAACAGTTACAAGTCGTGCGGCGCATGGCGCGGGACCTGGATATTCCGGTGTCGATAGTAGGCGTCCCGACGGTGCGCGAAACCGATGGATTGGCTATGTCTTCCCGCAATTGGTACCTGTCACCAGACGAACGAGCGGTCGCACCGACATTTTACAAAGTACTGCGGGACATCGCTGAGGAAGTCGGGGCAGGCGCGCGCTGCAAGAGCGCGATCGAAACGGGACAAGCGACACTGGCTGACGCGGGTTTTAGCCCCATCGATTATGTCGCGGTCTGCGACGCTGACAATCTGAAACCGCTGGATCGCGTGGATCGTCCCGCCCGTGTGCTGGCTGCCGCTCATCTAGGACGAACCCGGCTGATCGACAACGTCGCGGCGGGTTGACGGGAGATTCCTACCCTTTACCGCCAGATATCGGCGCGGCATAGGCGAGCTCAACGTCCCAGGGAAACAGTATCCAAGTATCCTGACTGACCTCGGTTACGAACGTATCGACGAGCGGCCGGCCGGCCGGTTTGGCATATACCGTCGCGAAGTGCGCGTTAGGCAGCATTTTACGCACGATCCGCGCTGTACTTCCGGTATCAACGAGATCGTCGACGATCAACCAGCCCGTGCCATTGCCGTCGACGGGCTTGAGAATACTCGCCTCGCCCTGATCCTTATGCGAATAGGAGGCAATGCATACCGTGTCGACCAACCGAACTTCGAGTTCCCGCGCGACGATCGCGGCGGGCACAAGGCCACCTCGCGTAACAGCGACAATTCCTTCAAATGGCCCCAACTCCAGCAAACGCCAGGCAAGCGCGCGCGCATTGCGGTGCAGTTCTTCCCATGAAACGGGAAAATCCCTGGGCGACGTCATGCCGATTTACCGATCGGATCGATCAGAACGCAGCCGGCAATACGCCACGTCCCATCCGCTTGGCGGGCCATCATGTAGAGCGCGACAACTTGCTTACCATCCGGTCCAGTAAACAAGACGCGCTGCGTCGTCCGGCCCTTATGTTCGACAAGGTCCAAAAACGTGGTCGCCCGAGGCCGGTAGACCGGCGTGTAAGCTTCCGCGACCATGCGTATAAAGTTCTCAGCTGTTCCGAACATTGCCTGGATATCAGGACTGGCAAAGGCAAAGGCCGCGGCGGCGTCATCGCGCTGGAACGCCTCAAGCTGCGCGCCGATAATATCGACGATGGCTGATCGCCTCGTGTCTTCCGCAAGGACCGGCGCATGTGTCCAGAATAATGCTAATATTGCAGCGCAAACGTTTAGCCGCATCAGCCGGACCTCCACTGAAACACAGGTCTAACGGACGAAAATCTGAACTTCGTTGGACTCCGCGTCCTGGCTGGCACGAGACGACAGTTTTACCCGGTTCCCCGGCAACCCCATTTGCGACAGAGTCCGCAGGACGCTTTCCGCATTGCGCTTGCTTTGCGTGCTGTTCAGTGCCGCCTGCGCCGGACTGCCGCGTTTTGGGCTGACCGCGACGAGGTCGAAAGATGCGTTCGGTTTACGCTCCAGCGCCCGGCTTACCGCATTATATAACGCCTGTTGATACTGAATATTCGGCCGGTCGAAACGGATCACGACAAGCGGCCGTTCGCCGACAGTCGGGCCCGCCGATTGCGCCGTCGTGCTCGCCAGCGCCTGGCTTTGCGCAAACGCGCGATTGACCAGGCTCGTCCCATAGAGCTCGCCATTCTTCACGGCGAGCGACATCGTCGTCAGGTTACGGCGCTCGTTGGAGACATAGGTCGTCTGCCGCGAAACGTCTTCGCTCAGCTCATTCAAAAGCCGGTCAATCAGAACGACCGTCCGGTTTACTTCATCTTCCAACACGCGGAGTTGGCGATGGTCTTCATCGACAGCGCCGCTCAGCGCGTAGGTGGCCCGCACGCTGTCCAGGAGCCAGGCCGCGAGGCCCGCTTCGCCGGCCGCATCATTCGACAGCTTGTCCATGCGGCCGAGGCTTTCGGCAATCTGCTCAAGCTTCTGCTGCGCTTCGTTCCATTGCTTCACGAGGACCGGATTACCTGGCGTGGTGCCGACCTGCAGTTTGGCGTTCATTGCCGCCACGACTACGTGATAGCGCTGCGAGGAACCGATATTTTCCGCGGAAATCTGGGTCATGCGTTTATTTAGCTCGCCAACCGAGCGCTGTAGCTTGCCGAGGTCGGTCCGCATTTGCGCAACCTTGCGTCCAACAAACGTCCCCGAGGGCTGACCGGTCGGTCGTGCCGGCGCGGCTGCTTGGGCCGTCTGCGCCGGTACCGTAAAGGTCGGCGTTTTGGGCGCGGCGATATCGATACGGGTCGGTACCGATGCCGCAGCCGGCGCTGCCGCCGCAGCGGTGGCCGGCTTCGGCGGACCGGCGGGATCGGACCCCGATAAGGACGGCCACAGGGTTTCGTCAGCCGCACTGCAACCCGCGAGCAAGGCCGCCCCGAGTAGAACTGTGGAATATTCGCGAAAATTCATCCGAATACTTAGCCCCGAAAACGCTGTAATTTTACCAATTAAGTGCAAAAGTCTTAACATTAACTGATTGCACTTGCCAAATGCGCGGACTTGCCGCGTTTTATTTCAGCGATATTAAAGGAGGCCCTTGCAGCGGACAAGCTGCATTTCTAGACGAAACAACAGCGCTCCGTAGCAATAAATAGGCACTTGCGGCGCGCATCGTCATTGAGTAGGTTCCCTCGCCGTCGGGACACCCGACGATCAGCGCCCGTAGCTCAATTGGATAGAGCGTCTGACTACGGATCAGGAGGTTGGGGGTTCGAGTCCTCCCGGGCGCGCCAGCATTTTCCATAGAACAACGGCGTGACAACTGTAAGGTTGACCCGAGGGCCCCTTTATAGCGTTGGCGTGGAAGCCGGCTGGGGGAAAGTTCTAGGATAATTTTTAATTTTGTTAGGTACCCTTTTCCGGGGTCATTTTCCTCCACGCATTTGAGACCAATCCAAATCAAATCGGGCGAGGTATTTCTTCAAACGGTCTGCATCGTTGCTGGAGCGTTTTGCCAGTCGCGATACAGCAAACAGTTTACGGCCCGCTTCACTCATTGAACTGCTTTTTCGGCATACATCTAGTACGGTAGATAGCTGAGCGTGATCGAACGGATCTATTTCGGCCAATCGATCTGCGCCAAGGAGTTTGTGTAGGCCTTCCATGTCACTGTCATTGTCGGTTGCCCAGGCACGGCGCAGGCGTGCGATTTCGATCTGCACGATATCTTCGTTGATCCGGCCGTTTTCGGCGAGTGTCGCCATCCTGGTAATAGAGGCTCCGAGATCGCGGAAATTTCCAAGCCAGGCCGCTTCGCCGCTTTTGGCGAAAGAGAGGTAGCGGCGATGCGCTTCCTTGTTGAAGGATATATTGGACCCGCTGTCCCGCGCATGCTTGCGGAGTTCGTATTCCATGTTGGCTTCAATATCTTCACGCCGGTCGCGCAGACCCGGAAGCTCGTAGGTCCAGAGATCCAATCGGGCGAGCAGATCCTCTCTGAATGTACCTTCCCGCGCCGCACGCCGGAGGTCTCGATTCGTGCCCGCGATCAATTGGAAGTCGCTGCTTGCCTCTTTATCGGATCCGACCGGCAGGAAGCGTTTTTCCTCAATCGCGCGCAGGATCATGGCCTGTTCGTCTAAGCCGAGTTCACCAATTTCATCCAGGAAAAGAAGTCCTTTATGTGCCGCCCGTAAAAGCCCCGCACGTTCTGAGACGGCGCCGGTAAACGCGCCGCGCTTGTGTCCAAATAGTGCCGACATCGCGTTATCGCCGCGCAGGGTAGCGCAGTTCACTTCGACGAACGCGCCATCAATCTGATGGCGAGTCTTTTTAAGCTCGTATATGCGAGCAGCCAGCTGCGACTTGCCCGCTCCCGTCGGTCCGAGAAGGAGGACGGGAGCGGCAGACCGAATAACGACCTTTTCGATCTGGTCGATCATCGTGTTGAAAGCGATATTTTTCGTAACAATGCCGGACTTTAAGAGAGAAGTACCCTCCATTTGTTCGGCGGCGAACCGACTTGCGATCTGATCGTAACGTGATAGGTCGAGATCGATGACCTGATACTGACCCGCAATGGAGCCGCTTCGACCGCGCGACGGCGAAAGCTGTATCAGTTTGCCTGGGACATAGCGTGCTTCGGTGAGCAGGAACCAGCAGATTTGCGCAACATGGGTGCCGGTCGTCAAATTCGACAGATAGGTCTCGCTCTCCGGGTTAAAAGGATAGTTGTCCGCGAAGTCGAGCATCGCGCCATAGACTTCCTCAAAATCCCAGGGGTTCTTGAAATCAATGATGTGGCGGCGGACTTCTGTTTCCGGCGAAATGCTGATGACGTCCGCTTCAATCAACTCCGCAAGCGTCAAATGGCGCCGGTCGTGAATAAGCTCGAGCCGGTCGATCAGTAAATCTTCCTGCTGGCACAAAGCAACATTCGGGCGCCACCGATTCCAGCGGTCCGGGCCTTTACCCGCATCTATCTGCGTCCCTAGAAGACTAAGTGCAACGGTTTTCATAAGAGTAGAATATCTTATATTTTTTTATAAAAACATATACTAAAAAATATTTATTTCTTTCCTAGATACAAATTGGATATCCGGATGGTATCTTAATTACCAATAATATCAATACGATAAAAAATATTCGTCTGCCATGTTCGTTTTGGCACGATCGTTGAAAGGTATAAGGCACATTCAACGAGACGGAGGAACGACAATGGCTAACAAGACTGTATTCGCGGCGACTTCAGGCCAGCGTCTTCCGAAGACCGATACGCTAAATCGCGCTGGTGCAGACGCCCTTGCCTATGATTGGCCGCACATGCTGACGCAGATCGCAATGACGGGAACCTTCAATACCGGGTTCTACGGTGTTGGGACGACGCAAGTGACTGATCTGCTCACAGCGGCAGATGAGGTTGACCCGTTATTCTTGGCTCAGGCAGCGATCTATGCGCGCCAGTACGGGTACATGAAGGATACACCGGCTTTCTTGCTGGCGGTTCTTTCGACGAAGTCGCCGTTCCTGTTCCACCGTGCCTTTGGCCGGGTCATCGATAACGGCAAGATGTTGCGCAACTTTGTGCAGATCATGCGGTCAGGGATAACAGGGCGGAAGTCGCTGGGCACCGGTCCGAAGCGTCAGATCCAGCGCTGGCTGAACACGGCGTCGGACTGGCGGATGCTCAACGCGTCTATCGGTAACGATCCGTCGCTTGCCGATGTGATCAAGATGGTGCACCCAAAGCCGGACACGGCAGAGCGTGAGGCTTTGTTCGCCTGGATTATGGGTAAGCCGCATGAGTATACGAAGCTGCCGTCGGCAGTGCAGTCCTATCGTCTGTTCAAGGAGACAGGCCGCGGACGACTTCCGGATGTGCCGTTTCAGATGCTGACTTCGTTGCCGTTGTCGGCGACGCATTGGGCGAAGATTGCCGAGCGCGGGAGCTGGCAGATGGTGCGGATGAACCTGAACACGTTTGCCCGCAACGGCGTCTTCGGATTGAAGCGGTCGGCCAAGATGATCGCGGCGAAGATCGCCGACCCGGACGCGGTGCGCAAGGCCAAGGCCATGCCGTATCAGCTCATGACGGCAGCGTCATATTTGGACTCGCGTGTGCCCGATGAGGTGCGCGAGGCTCTAGTCACGGCAATGGAAATTGCAGTGTCCAACGCACCGGAGATTGCGGGGCAGGTTGTCATCTGCCCGGATGTCTCCGGGTCAATGGAGTGGCCGGTGACAGGGTATCGTCAAGGGTCGTCGACGGCAGTGCGATGCATCGATGTCGCCGGTCTGGTGATGGCGGCTCTGTTGCGGAGTAACCGGTGTGCGGTGGTGATGCCATTCGATACTCGAGTCCACGACAAGCGGTTCGAGGATCAGGGCTCGGTACTTGCCAACGCGGGGCGGCTTGCGAAGTTCGGCGGCGGCGGCACGGATTGCACGGCACCGCTGCGCAAGCTGAACGCCGAACGGCGGGTGCCCGATCTTGTCGTATTCGTCTCGGACAACCAGTCCTGGGCGCATATGGGAGACGGTCGCACGACGCCGATGATGATCGAGTGGGAGAAGGTGAAGCGCCGGAACCCGAAGGCGAAACTGGTCTGCATCGACATCGCGCCTTACGGCACGACGCAGGCGCAGACGCGGGACGACATTTTGAACGTAGGCGGATTTTCCGACCTTGTCTTCGATGTCATCGCGCGTTTCGCAAAGGGCCAGACCGGGGCCGAGTACTGGACCCGCGAAGTTTCGAAGATCGAGGTCTAACGACCTCGTGGCACGAGGCCCCGGGCGGGCAATAGGGCTCGCCCGGGGATCACAGAAAAGGAGTTGTTCGTTTGAAATGAAAGCTGGCGAATGCCGGTGGAACTACATCGCTAGTAACGACCAGGTCGCGGGTTCGAATCCCGCCGGGTCCACCAACTTCCCTTGGGGCCCGTAGCTCAGAGGTAGAGCAGGAACGTTTCGCCTAACCCTTGTCGCCAGCCCTCATTTCAAATGGATGAACACTGAAACGGAAAGAAAGGAATAGAGCCGAGTTGGAGGAATGCCTGCGGGACTACATCTGGAATCCGGTTTCGAAGCCGGGCCGCGTTTGGCGGTAACGTCTCGCAAGATCTTGTCCTCCAGCCGAAACGGCGAATGCCGATGGGACTACATTGTCGTGGGTTCGAATCCCGCCAGGTAGTTTGCCTGTAGCTCAGTTGGTAGAGCGTGAAACGTCTCGTCACATCCTTGTCGCCTTTCGGTTGTATCGCTCTAATAAGGAGAAAGAATATGGAACAGACATACGATGTAATGGCTTCCGAGAATGGTGCGCCCGTAAAGATGTGGACGCGCGGTGTCCCCGTCGAGGACAAAGCTCGTGAGCAATTGAACAAAACGGCGCAGATGCCGTTCATCTTCAAGCATCTTGCGGTCATGCCCGACGTGCATGTTGGTATCGGTTCAACCGTTGGATCGGTGATCCCGACAAAGAAGGCGATCATCCCGGCGGCTGTTGGTGTCGATATCGGCTGCGGCATGATGGCGGTCCGGACGTCAATGGCGGCGAATGACTTGCCCGACTCGTTGGGTGCGTTGCGTGACGCTATTGAAAAGGCCGTTCCGCATGGACGGACATCAGGTCGCGGCGGGCGCGATAAAGGCTCGTGGGGTACCGCTCCAGAATCGACGGAAACAGCTTGGGCCGGCATGCACGCCGAGTTCGACGAGATCACGGAAAAACATCCAAAGATCGCCCAGTCGAACAACCTGAAACATCTGGGTACGCTTGGCACGGGCAATCACTTCATTGAGGTGTGTCTCGATGAGATAGATCAGGTTTGGTTCATGCTGCACTCAGGATCTCGGGGTGTCGGCAACCGGATCGGTTCGTACTTCATCGAGCTTGCCAAGAAAGACATGCAGAAATGGTTTATCAATCTGCCGGATCAGAACCTGGCTTACTTTCCGGAAGGAACCGACCACTTTGCCGACTACGTCCAGGCTGTCGAATGGGCGCAGGCATTCGCTGCAGCCAACCGGACCGTGATGATGGCAAACACCATCGCGGCGGCACGTGAGGTTCTCGGAATTCCGTTTGAAGCGGAAGCCGAAGCGGTTAACTGTCACCATAACTACGTGACGCGGGAACACCATTTCGGTGAGAACATCTTCGTCACCCGTAAGGGCGCTGTGCGTGCCGCCATCGGCGTCATGGGTATTATCCCAGGTTCCATGGGCGCGCGGTCCTACATCGTCCGCGGCCTCGGAAACGAGGAAAGCTTCTGTTCGTGTAGCCATGGCGCGGGCCGTGTCATGTCACGAACGGCGGCGAAGAAGGCAATCTCCATGGAAGAGCACCGCGAGGCGCTGGCCCATGTCGAATGCCGCAAAGATGAAGGTGTGCTGGATGAAACGCCGGCGGCTTACAAACCGATCGACGACGTCATGGCGGCGCAGAAGGATCTCGTTGAGGTCGTTCATACACTGCGGCAGGTTGTCTGTGTGAAGGGCTAGGGTCATGATCACGATTGACGGATCCATGGGCGAGGGCGGAGGACAGGTTCTCCGCTCCTCCCTGTCCCTGTCCGCCATCACCGGCGAGTCGATCCGAATTCACAATATACGAGCCAACCGCAAGCGTCCCGGTCTTATGCGTCAGCACCTGACCGCTTGCCTGGCGACGCAGGAAATCTGCAACGGCGATGTCACAGGGGCAGAGGTCGGCAGCGACGAAATCAGTTTGCGTCCCGGCAACGTTCGGGCGGGTGCGTATCGCTTTTCGGTTGGAACGGCGGGCAGCACAAGCCTAGTGCTGCAGACTGTTTTGCCGATCCTGCTGCAAGCGGACGGGCCGTCGACTGTCGTTATTTCCGGCGGAACACACAACCCTTCGAGCCCGCCTTTCGATTTCCTTGATGCCTGCTATTTCCCAGCACTTCGCGCGATTGGTCACAAGGTTACAGCGCGCCTCAACAGCTATGGATTTTACCCTGCAGGTGGTGGCGAGATTGAGATCGACATTGAGCCCGCAGCGGAAACAACAGCGTTTGTCCTTGAGGATCGTGGTGAGGAAATGTCCCGGAGTCTCGAGGCCGTGCTATCCAACCTTCCGGGCAACATTGCTGAGCGAGAGCTGGACAATGCAGGACCAGCGCTCGATGTTCCCGAAGATAATCGCCATATCCGTTCTCGGGGTTCAGCAGGTCCGGGGAATGTTCTCTTCGCACGCCTCAAATTCGAGAACGTTACGGCGCTGCTTACACAATTCGGTGAACGGAACGTATCGGCAGAACAGGTCGCAAACCGTCTATCGAAATCAGTCAAAACACTTCTGGCGAGCAACGCGGCAGTAACGGAGCACCTTGCGGACCAACTTTTGCTCCCGATGGTCTTGGCGAAAGGAGGCAGCTTTTCAACGCTATCCCCCAGCTTTCATACAAAGACCAATGTAGAAGTAATCTCAAAGTTCGTTGATTGCCAAGTGGGGTTCACTGAGGCGAACGGCGCATATCAGTGTGATGTAAATGTATGAGGGCGTTATTCGATCGAACAGGAGAGCCGATGTCATGGTGATGGAGGGCTGTCGGGAGATATTTTCTCAAGAACAGAGCTCCATTCCGCAAAGGTTTCGAACAAGGGGGGCAGGTCAAATTTATAAAGATCGTATCTTTCGAGTCACACCGTAATTCGCAACAGCCATAGTGCGCGAGATTACTTTTTCTTTAAAGGAGCTATCCGCAATCGCCGCACGGTGCCGTCTCTCGATCCGCTTGCGAGCCAAAGACCGTCAAGAGAGATGGCGACTGTGGTTACCTTGTCCTTATGTTTTCGATATCGATACAGTCTTTTGCCTTTATGTGCGCCCCACAAGTAAACTGATCCATCGTCCAATCCGCTCGCCAATATTCGACCATCTTGTGAATAAGCGATCGATCTTACTACATCACGATGTTTTAGTTTTCTTACCAGTTTACCAGATACGGCGTCCCAAATGTGAACAGCTTGATCGTTAGCACCGCTCGCAATGCGCAACCCCCCCATAGAATAGGCCACTGCGTTCACGCCATGGCCAAAGTCAGAATGTCTTAGCCTTAAAAACATTCCTCCGGTCTGTAAGTCCCAAATCTCTACGGATCCGGATTTAACTCCGACACCTGCAGCTAAATACGGACCTCTAGGTGAAAAGGCCAACGAATTGATAGGGCCATTCGGGCTTGCAAAATTTCGCTGAAATCTGTCAAACTTCCCAACCAAAGCCGTCGCACCCGAACTACTGGCATACTGCTTCCCATCTGCCGAAAAAGCCACTGAAGAAACCGGCGTTCTCGAATCGTGATCCCACGAATAAAGACTATTCACCATCTTTGAAGCCGTGGACCAAACATGAACGGACCCGCTACGAAAGCCGCTTGCTATCAGCTTGCCATCTCGGGAATATGCGACAGACACGATTTCGTCAGCAGGGTCGCCTTCCCACGAGCGTAGCAATTTCCCTAATTCAGTATCCCATACCGTCACACGACCAGAATCTGACCCGACAACCAATCGCCTGCCATCCGGTGAGAACGCGATAGAATTAACTGGCGCACCGACCCCGAGGGTTAAAGCGGCCGGTACTTCGCTAATATCAATACTGCTTAAACGGGCAATTACAAACTCAAGCTCCCTCTCCAGATTCTTCGTTTTTTCAGCAAAATCCTTCATACGAAATACTTGATTTTTTCGAGCTATTCTCTCTTGCTCATACCTATTCGTGAGTTGAGTGATTATTGCTTTCTGTCGTTCCGATAAGCTCGTTTGTTCGGTAATTTTCTCGAGATCGTCCGCTCTTCTCTTTTGGTGGTTTGCATCGCGTTCGGCTAGGATTTTTAACTCTCGTTGCAATGCCTCCCGTCTCTTCGCGGCTGCCGCGAGAGCTTTCTCTGCATTCGCACGTTTTTCTTCTTCATTAGCACGAATTTTCTCGGCATTCGCACGCTCGATTTCCATCTCAGCGAGTGCCTCGGCTGCCTCCCGCTCTAAGTTCTGGAGAAATGAAAATAAGCCTGTGCCTACCATGACGATAACGAGCGCGGCAACGGCCTTATAAGGTACGCGGAAAGCCGGATTCTGCGATATCGCTTGGGCCAGACTGTCGTGCGTAATCTCGTAATAATAGCCCGGCAGACCCGGTCGGGACTCTCGGCGCACCAGGCGCGCTTGGATCAACTCCCTCAGGCTTTCGTCAGATAACCGGTATTTCCCCTTGAACCGACCTTCCTCGACGCTGACGCGGTGGCCGTTGCTCAACAGCTCCTCATCGAAAAAGCGCCGGATGCGCCGCCGTTGTAACCATCCAGGTACCGTTTCGAGGCTACGGAAATAAAAGTCGCGCAACAAGGCTTCGAGGCGCTGC
>JAJFJB010000104.1 GCA_021774435.1 Alphaproteobacteria bacterium | reverse complement strand
AAGGCGACACCATGTGACTGCATCCGTTTGCTCATTCTTGCGGTGTTTCTCTCGACGATAGTCTTATCGAGAATCAATGCTGGCGTGCTCAGGGACAGCAAATCCATTCTTTCCTCCGCAATTGCCGTGCTCGGCACGGTTCCTTCGTCATCCTCGCAATCATGGTATACTGCGCCGGGGCGAAAGCCTACCGGATGCTACGCTGGCATCCGGCCGCATTTGCCCATCACCGGAGGTCAGGCGGTTATGGAACTCGGCGAAATGCTTGCGGTATTCAATCTCGCGGGCCTTATCATTGTCGCGTTTATTGGATGGACGAGTTTAAAGGCTACTAAACAACAAGTTATGGAACTTGTTAACCGTGATTTGGCGGAAGTACGTCGGCAAATTCGAATCTCCATGAAGGGGTTGGACCGAGTTCGAGATCACGTCGCGGACAATCGCGAGGATATCCTCAAAATCGAAGTCAATATCGCCACCATGCAGGATGAATTGGAATCGATGAGCCGTAAGCTCACTGACTTCCTAAAGGAGCAAGGACATTTCGATAAGATTGAGGATCCTGAAAACAGGGATGATGAGCCGGAAGAACGGCGACACCTCTATGAATAATCGTTAAGTGATAGGATCGAATTTTTTGGCGAGATAGAGTGAGAAGTAGCCTTTGTATTTTTTCTGTAAATCCAGTCGCTTCCAGTCTTTTCCTGTGACAATGGTGCGGCAAGTTTGCGCGCCGCATTTGCAGCGCATTTCCAGGTCTTCCTCGTTATCCGTCATCGCGTAATCGAATGTCAGTTCTTCGCCTGGCTGGATATCCCGCATGGCGACGAACGCGATTTGTCCGTTCAGACCTAAATTCGGAGCGCAGGAGTGGTTCAAATGCATCATGGCGCCTTCGCGCTCTGCTGCGGTCGCCGGTCCGATAAACAAGTCGTCTGTGATTTGAATTTCGCTGGGACCCAGGACGTCTCCAACTTTGTCGCGTTGGGCCAGGGTCATTACATATCCGCCTTTGACGACAACGGTTTCTCCAGCTGCGATTGCAGCCTTTGCGAAAAGTCCTCGGCCTTCAATCGCGCTATCCCGTTTCTCTGTTTTTGGTGAAAAATAGGTCAAATCCATCGGATGTCGTGCCCTATCCGTTTTCGGACAGGACCGGGAACGCCGCCTTTGCTATCGCCAGAACGGCCAAATCACAACGGTGGGGACCGACCAGTTGAACACCGATCGGCAGACCGTTCGGGCCGGTATTCGTCGGCAAAGTAATTGCGGGCGTATAGGTCCAGGTCGCAAGGATGTTAAAGCAGGGGTCGCCGGTATAGCTCAGGCCTTCCGGCGCTTCGCCAGCCGCGCTTGGCGTGAGGATCACGTCATGGTCGGCAAACTTGTCGGCAAGCCACTGACGGCAGGCTGCAAGCTGATTGAGTGCCGATTGATATTTATCAAAATCAATGGCCTCTTCTGCTTTCAGGAACTTTTCCTTGAGCTCGTCGCTTAGCTTTTCCATGTGGTGCGTGCGCTCGAAAGTGAGGGCGCGTGGAAACTCAAACCCTGTAACGGTCTTGCCATGGTTTTCGTAGTCGTCAAAGGGGCCTTCCAGCGTCAGGTCGGAAACGATTGCCCCCGCCCGTCTCAATTTGTCAGCAGCATCCTCCAGGACTTTTTGGTTCGCTTCGCTAGCGCGATCCCAGAACATTGTGCGGCAAAACGCTATCCGCAGACCCTTTATGCGGCGCTCAGGAAGCGCCTTGTGTTCAATCGCTAGGACAGCGGCCCGGAATAGCGCGATGTCATCTACGGTCCGTGCGTAGAGTCCGACAGTATCGAATGAGCGTGTGTTCTCTTTGACGCCGGCTGCGGAAATGAGTCCGTAGGTCGGTTTGTAGCCGACACAGCCACAGAACGCGGCAGGCCGTATAACGGAGCCACCTGTCTGCGTTCCAAACGCGAAGGGGACCATAAGGTCCGCCACAGCCGCCCCAGACCCGCTTGACGACCCGCCAGGAGAATGGGCTGGATTATGTGGGTTCCGGGTTGCGCCCGGATGCCGGCTGGCGAACTCAGTCGACACCGTTTTTCCCATTAGAACGCCGCCGGACTGTAGGCTTAGTGCAACACAGGGCGCGTCTATCGCAGGCCGGTTCCCTTCGTAAATTGGCGAACCATGCCCTGTCGGCATTGTTGACGTGTCGATAATATCTTTGGCGCCAAACGGAAGACCGTGAATCGCGCCGCGCTTTGGGCCTTGATCCAAGGTACGGGCCTGGCTCAAGGCGCCTTCCGGATCGAAATGTTTCCAGGCGAGTACAGCGTCTTCGCGCGCGTTAATGCGGTCGATACAGCTCGCGACCAGCGTCTCGACGTTCAATGTGCCGGAATCAATTTTGGCAGCGGCTTCCGTCGCTGATAGTTCGAATGGCTCGGTCATTTCGACCTCGTTATAGTTGGATTCATACGTTTGCTGTCTGCAACTCTGTATCTTATCCCTATTCTGTCACTTGCGAGACGGGATTGACCAGTCCTGGAGCCCATTCGCCTGTGTGGGATTGATCCAACGGGCTTGGGGAGGCAATATCCGCGCCCGAACGCACTCAATCGACAGGAAGATATGATGTCTCATAAAGCCGCGTCCTCAGCGCTGTCCCGTTTTACCGTCCTCGATTTGACCCGTGTTCGGGCGGGACCAACCTGTGTGCGCCAGTTCGCCGATTGGGGGGCCGACGTCATAAAAATTGAGCTGCCTGAAGCACTTGATGCGGCCGAAGGGCTTGGTGGGAAGCGTCACGGGCCGGATTTTCAGAACTTGCATCGCAACAAGCGTGGCATGACACTGAACCTTAAGGATCCCGCGGGGTTGGCGGTGTTCAAGCGCTTGGTTGAAAAAGCGGATGTGGTTATCGAGAACTATCGTCCGGACGTCAAGAACCGCTTGGGCATCGACTACGAGTCGCTCAAGAAAATAAATCCACGCATCATTCTCGGCAGTATTTCCGGGTTTGGCCAAGATGGTCCCTATGTCGACCGGCCTGGTTTCGATCAGATTGCGCAGGGTATGGGGGGCATCATGTCGATTACCGGCGAACCTGGGAAGGGGCCCATGCGGGCCGGTATTCCGATCGCCGACCTTTGCGGCGGGCTGCTTTGCGCGCATGGCGTCATGGTCGCGTTGTTGGAGCGAGAAGTCTCGGGCGAGGGGCAATGGGTTGATTCATCGCTGCTGGCGGCGCAGATCTTCATGCTCGACTTCCAAGCAGCTCGTTGGCTGATGGACAAAGATGTGCCGCAACAAGCGGGCAACAACCACCCGACCAGTATTCCAACCGGCGTGTTCGAGACGTCGGATGGGTTTATTAACATTGCTGCAACCGGACAAGTGATCTGGGAGCGATTTTGCAAAGCGATGGACGCTGAAGATCTGATGAGCGATCCGCGATACGCGAATGGCGCAGCACGCTCTGAAAACCGGGACGCGCTTAATGTTGAAATTAACCGCAGAACAAAAGAAAAGGACAGTGCGACCTGGATCGAATATTTCAACGAAGCCGGCGTTCCTGCCGGTGCGATCAACAGTATCGATCAGGTCTTTGCGGATCCCCAGGTAAAACATCTCGGTATGGCAGCACCGGTTCATTCCGACGCCATTGGCGATATTGAGTTGGTCGCGCAGGCCGTCAAGTTGTCGCGGACGCCAAGTAGCCTTGCTGTTGCGCCACCGGAACGAGGCGAACATACCGACGAAATCCTCACTGAGCTTGGCTACAACGCGTCGGAAATATCTGATATGAAACAAAATAACATAATATAACTCGTATTAAGTCTTTGTTGGTCAATGCCATCGACGTCACCGTTTCGAAGAAAGAATAAACATGCTTACCGATAAAATGATTGCAGAAAAACATGGCCCGGTTGGTGTTATGACGTTCAATAATCCCGAACGCTTCAACGCGGTTTCCATGGAAATGTGGGAGGGTGTCAAAGAAATTCTTGCCGATTTTGAGAAGGACGGCGCGATACGCGTGGTTATTGTGACTGGTGCGGGTGGGAAAGCGTTCGTGTCGGGCGCCGATATCTCCAAGTTTGAGAATGAACGAAGCTCCCAGGACGCCGTCGAACGATATGCCGCCGTTGTTGATGATGCCTACAACGGTTTGCACCAGTTTCCCAAACCGACAATTGCGATGATTAATGGTTATTGTATCGGTGGTGGTGTGGGGCTCGCCGTCTGCTGCGATATGCGGATTTGTTCGGATACTTCACGTTTCGCCATCCCGGCAGCCAAGCTCGGACTCGGTTATGGATATGAACATATTCGCAAACTTTCTGACTTGGTCGGGCCATCTTGTGCGAAGGAAATTTTCTTTACTGCGCGGCAATTTAATGCCGAGGAAGCCTACGGCATGGGATTGGTAAATCGCGTGGTATCCGGTTCGATGTTGAAAGTATATGTGGATAATTATGCGTCATTAATCGCTGCCAATGCACCACTGACCGTGGCACAGGTTAAGCATACGGTCGGCGAAATCGTTAAAGACCCCGCAGACCGTGATTTGGAGAAATGTGCAGAGATGGTAAAGGCATGTTTCGATAGCCAGGATTACGAGGAAGGCCGAAAGGCGTTCATGGAGAAGCGGACACCTGAGTTTCAGGCGCGCTAATTTAAAATACGACAGCGGGGAATTTTTGTTCAGCTTAAAAATGCACGTGCCTCACCTTTTGGGGTGCAAGCACCCCAAAAGCGAGCTAAAACTTTTCCTATTGCGTGAAAAAGTTGGTGTTAATTCGCGATTGCCTAGCAATCACGAGAAGATCAGTCCGCGGCCGATAAAGACGTTGCTTTTAAGCCCTTCGCATCACTGACTTCTTCGTAATTAATTCTTTGTCCCTCGACCAAGGGCGGCATTCCCGCGCGCTCAACCTCAGTGATGTGCACGAACGCGTCTTTACCGCCTGTGTCGGGTGTGATAAAGCCGAACCCTTTGGTAGGATTGAACCATTTTACTGTGCCGGTAGCCATGAAGCCTGTTTCCTTTCGAATTTTCTATTTGGATCGGCCCATTCTGTGTGACCGCTCCTACTCCCTAGTTCGCATCATTGTTTGGGGATAGACAGACTAATTGAGTCAACTTTCTGTGGCTGGATACTCAAAGCTATCAAACACAATCCGCACATTAGATGCTGATTAGGATTTTAGGACTGTTTATTTTGAGCGCACAAGTAAATTCGCAGCATCAATAGCCGCAGAAAATAGCAGCAATGTTGCCATTTAACGGCAAATTAGTTGATCTTGTTATGTTTTAAAGCGGTTTCGCGGATTTGAGAATTACGGTGAATCCGCGAGCAATACTACAATCGCGAACACGGTTACTGCGACCGCTAATTCTGATAGTTACCGACTTCGGGAGACGGAAATTTTGATCTCTGCAATTCCGTTACGCGGCTGAACTATTTTTAATGATTAATAGGTTTGATATGGGCTGCGGTATTAAATTGTGGTTCTAGTTCAACTTGCTGAATAAACCAATCGCAGGCTGCCGCCTGATGATCTGGGCTGGCACTCATTGCGAAGAATTGGGCCTGGTCTGCCTCAATGATTTCCGGGCTGTCCAGTTTTTCAATAATCGCCGCGACAACAGCACCGGTTACAAATTGGGCCGACACTGCACGTGCCGTTCGCGATATTCCCGAAACACCATCCGTTGTATCGGCGACATTGGCGAGTGACTTTTCGACCGTATCGCGCCGCTGCCACCAATCCTGCTGTAGATTTTCATCCAGGCAAGCTTCGACA
>JAJFJB010000103.1 GCA_021774435.1 Alphaproteobacteria bacterium | reverse complement strand
AATCTCGACCTGATCGTTGGCACTGACGATAATGCCAGTTCCGGCCGGAACACCGCCACGGAAGCGAAATTTCCGAATGCTATCCTGACCCGCAGCTTCGATGTCGGTTTCAACACTGGGCTAATGTTCAAGGATGTCCGTCTGTGCCTGGAAGAAGCCGAAGCGCTTGGCGTTCCCATGTTCGTCGGCAGCGGCACACGGCAGGCCTGGTCCTACGCCCTAGGTCACGGTGAAGCGGTGGACGATTCCACGGTCATCATGCAACATTACGAAAAGCTGGCTGCCATCGAATGGCCCGAAGGCTAAATGCATAAAATAAGGTCTCAAAACCAAGATATCTCCGCCGCGAAACTACGCGCCGCCGCCGTAACCGGGCGCGGCGCATGGCTTCGCGACGGGGTCGAGGAAATGGACTGGCTGTTGCCATTACCGGCAAAGGCCCTGGAAGAAATCGATCGGCTCGTCGAAACGTTGCGGCGTAAACCGCTCGATATCTATGCACTGGACCGCAATGATTATGCCCTCGACGCCTGCGCCGCCTTCATGGGAGCGGTGCGCAGGGTGCTTGACCAGGACGTAGGGTTCGTTGTTGTCGACCGCTTGCCGATCGATCGCTACACCAAGGACGAATTGAAACAGGTCTATTGGCTACTCAGCGGCATGATTGAGCGCCCCGTCGCACAATCGTTCGATGGCCGCCTGCTTTACGATGTCCAGGATACCGGCGTGCGGATCGACACCCGTGTTCGGGGGGACTTAACCCGACAGGAACTGTCCTGGCATACCGATTACGGTTTCAATTATCCGCCGCCCTACATTGGGCTGCTTGTTCTCAGAACGGCAACGTCGGGCGGTGCGAGTCGGGTTGCCAGCATGTTGACCGCGCATAACGTCCTGCGGGAGCGACATCCTGAGCTATTGGCGCGGCTGTATGAGCCTTTCTGGTGGAATAGGCAGGGCGAGCATCCGAAAGAAGATTCGACAACGCATTTCTATCCCATCTTTTCGATTGATGGTGATCGCGTGCGCGCGCGTTACATAAAATGGCTGCTTTATAAGGGTTACGAATTAAAAGGCGAGACCTTCGATCCTCAAGGTCAAAAAGCACTGGAAACGATGTTCGACATCATGAGCGAGCCGGCCCACCATATTCCGTTCGCTCTCCAGCCGGGCCAAATCCAATACGTCAATAATTTTCAGATCGCGCATTGCCGTACCGAGTATGACGATGCGGAAGAGCCAGATGACAAGCGGCACCTGGTCCGTATATTTCTGCGCGACGCCGGACGGCGCAGCTATATGGGATAATTGTTACCTGTCAGCGCGAGCCACAACCGCATCGAAGAACACGTTGACCGCCTCGATGGTCGGCTCGAACTTCACGTCTTCGGCCTCGTTATGAGTGATGCCATCGACGCAGGGGCTGAAGACGAGTGCGGTCGGCGCGATGCGGGAAATGTAATAGGCGTCGTGGCCCGCGATGCTCTTAATATCCATGCAGGATGTCCCGCGCGCTTCCGCGGCACCTCGCACAAGCGCCGCGCAGTCGGGATCGAACACTTCGTCGCCAAAGGTCCATTCGGCGGTAACTTCCACCTCGACATTTCCTTTCTTCCCGGCCTCGGCAAGTGCAGCGCGGGTCTTCTCGACCATCTCATCCGTTTTATTGCGATCCAGATGGCGCATATCGACAGTGACTTCGGTAAACTCGGGTAGGATTCCGAATTTGTTCGGCCAGATTTGCATACGCGACGCCGAGGTTCGGCCCACCGGCTCGTAATCCCAGCCGATATCATTGACCGCCGCTAGAAAATAGGCCGCGCCGATCATCGCATTCTTGCGTTTTTTCATTTCGGTCGGCCCGGTATGGGCGCACTCACCATGAAAAACACAGGTCAGCGCATGCGAGGCATAGCCGCCGGTCACGACACCCACCGACTTATCTTTCTCCTCCATCAACGAGTCCTGCTCGATATGGAGTTCAAAATAGGAATCGAGGTCGCGCCCGCCGACCGGCGCATCGCCGAGATAGCCGATGCGCTCCAGCTCGTCCCCGAAACGAATGCCGTCATCATCCTTGAGATCGTGCAGCCATTCGATCGTTTGCAGGCCCGCAAAGACGCAGGACGCGGCCATCGGCGGCGCGAAACGCGCGCCTTCCTCATTGGTCCAATTGACCACTTCGATGGGCCGGCGTGTCGTGATGCCGTTATCGTTCAGCGTGCGCAAAATCTCGAGTCCCGAAAGCACGCCCAAGATGCCATCGAATCGCCCGCCCGCCGCCTGCGTATCGAGATGGCTGCCCACGAAGACCGGCGGCAAATCATCTTCGCGCCCCGCGCGCCGGGCAAAAATGCTACCGGCCGCGTCCACCGAAACGGTGCAGCCAAGCTCCTTGCACCAAGCAACGAACTGATCGCGCATTTCCTTGTCGCTGTCTGACAGCGCAAGACGCCGCAGACCGCCGGACAGGCCGGGACCGATCTCGGCAGAGCGCATCAGCGTTGACCAAAAACGATCGGCATCAATTGAAAGATTAGGGCGGGGATCAGTCATTGGTTTTCCTCAAGCAGAATGTTTTGGGCGAGGTCACACAGCGCTTTCGACGAAATGAACATCAGTCGCAAACTGCCCATCCGGCGAAAGGGAAAGTATTCGATAGCCGTGCTTTCGGGGATTGAAATCATGCCCGGACAGAAAATCAGCAGCCGGCGTTTCGCCTCGTGGCACTAAATGTTTTGCCTGAACGCAGGTAGCGGGTGTGCTGTAAAAAGCGGCGCCGCCAATTCGGCTTTCATGAGCAAGATGCGTGTGACCGCCGAGCAGAACACGGACATTCTTGTTGTCCCGAACGAGTTGCCGCAGGGCTTCGTCATCATGCAAATGGCAACCCGGATCGGCACAAGGCGCATCAGGGCCGTGGTGTAGGCAGGCAATGACCGGTCCATCCGTATTTGCAGCAGAACCTTTCAACAAGGAAAGTTGCCCGGGGTCGAGCGCGCCGTGCGAGTGCCCTTCCACCTGACTGTTCAAAAGCACCAGTCGCCAGCCACCGATTTCGTGCGTGGGGTCGACCCGGATTGGTCCGCCGGCCAGACACCGCTCCATGCCTGCCACGGAATCATGGTTTCCCGGTAATGCGTATATTGGCAAACCCGTCTGCAATAAGACGCCGCGGAGCCGTTCATATGATGTATCCGAACCGTCCTGTGTCAGATCGCCGGTGGCAACAATGGCGTCTGGCTGATGCTCTGCCAATGCGTTTTCGAGCACCAACCGCAGCGCAGAATACGTGTCTGCGCCAAGCAATTCATCGCCCTCATTCGGCAAAATGTGGAGATCGGTAATCTGCAACAATGTCGTATTTTTCGGCATGGTATCCTTATTCACCCTGATTTCAGGGGTTTGCACAATCAGCCACGACGTCTTAATTGGTTTTACGCCATACGGACGGAGAGTTCACGGCATGATTGAGCGACGACGAGGTCAAAAGACATATCACTGGCCATTCCTGTGTCTCGTCCGCTCAGCTAACTTGAACTGAATTCACTTTTCCCGCACTTTTAATCCTATGGCCGACCGAAAAGTCACACTACCGCCATTTGCGGCGATGCGGGCATTCTATGCCGCCGCAACGCATGACCGGTTCCGCGATGCCGCGGAAAGCCTCGGCGTTACGGAATCCGCAATCAGCCATCAAGTCAAACGGCTCGAAGAATTTCTGCGTGTCTCGTTGATCGACCGTTCCGGCTCGCGCGCCAGGTTGACTGATACCGGACGACGCTATCTGGATCAGATCGAGCCCGCATTGCTGCAGATTCAGGCGGCCACGGAGTCCATTCGTCCGTCGTCAGGGCGCAGCGTTGTACGCTTGACGCTCGCTCCCTCCCTGGCCACTGCATGGCTAATTCCAAAGCTCAGCGCCTTCGAACGTGAACAGCCGGAAATTGGACTGCAATTGATCACCTCGACCCGCGTCATCGACTTGAGGCGAGACCAAATCGACCTGGCAATCCGCCATGGCAGAGGGGCCTGGGCGGGACTTGACGCCACATTTCTTCTCGAAGAGGCAGCCATGCCGGTTTGCGCGCCGGGCTATCTAGATCCCCCCTTTTGCACCCCAACAGAAGATGTTTTTCAGAACATTCGGCTTATCGTCAGCGCCAATTTTCCCGATGAATGGGAAGAATGGGCGCGGGCACACGGTATCGACCCGCCCGGGCTCGGCGACTCAATCACTCTCGATGCCATGGAGCAGGCCCTGCAGCTCGCGGAGAATGGACATGGACTTGCTATGGGCCGGCGGCCTGTCGTCGACGATTGGCTCGAAAGCGGCCGACTGATCGCGCCGTTTGGCGCCGCGGACCCGACTGGTGCTGCTTACTATCTGTGTAAAGCAAGCGAGTTACCGCTGACAGCCGCAGCGCGCCATGTGGAACGTTGGCTGACCGATACCGCGGCAGCATGGCGTGGGGAACGCTAAACCGCCCCAACATGAATTAAATTCAAGCCATCTTGAAGCGAACTGAGTAGGTTTTACCCAGCGGATGCACCATGTTTCCTGTCAACGAAGATGGGTGCCGTGAGGCGCTGATGTGAACAAGGAATCAGGCAATGAACCAGATCAATTTAGCGACACCGCAAGCTGAGAAGGCGCAGCTGTCGAATTCAAAGACCCAAGGTGCGCTGAGCTTTATTACGCGACAGGACGAAAAACCGGTTTTCCATAGTTCCGCGCTGACCGGCGATGTGCCCAAGATTTTTTTCAAGAACGAAGAGCATCTGGTTCCGATCGGCGATATGCGCGAAGTCGCAGATAGCCTATCCGTGGACCGGGAAGGTTTCGAAATCGCAAAGCATACGAGCCAAGTCACGGAC
Organism: Alphaproteobacteria bacterium; assembly: GCA_021774435.1. Taxonomy (GTDB): domain Bacteria; phylum Pseudomonadota; class Alphaproteobacteria; order UBA8366. The sequence goes on along the minus strand of JAJFJB010000103.1, from coordinate 4,082 downwards.
CTGTACGACGACGACGCTATTGAAAACGAATACAACCCGGAAATCGAGGCACTACTGAAAGAACGCTTTGGTGCTGACCAAGTCGTCGTTTTCGACGTCACCCGCCGGTCGGACGGCGGCGATGGCGCAAAAAACCCGGATGGTTTGCGTGGGCCGGCGCGGCGCGTGCACGCCGACTACACCGTCAAGAGCGGCCCGCAACGGGTCCGGGACATTCTCGGCGAAGCCGAAGCTGAACGTCTGTTCAAATCCGGCGCGCATATCATTCAGATCAATGTCTGGCGCCCGATCAAAGGACCGGTTCAGCGTGCGCCTCTGGCCGTAGTCGATTCAACGAGCCTGCAGCCCGACGACCTGGTTGCCACGGATCAAATCTTTCCCGACCGTGTCGGCGAAATCTATCACCTTGCGTATTCGCCCAATCAACGCTGGTACTTTGCACCGGAAATGACCCCGGACGAGGTGCTTTTTCTGAAAGGCTGGGACAGCGTCGAAGATGGCCGGACACGCTTCAACGCCCATGGCGCGTTCGAATTGCCGGAAATGGCCAAGGACGCACCGCCCCGCGAAAGCATCGAGCTGCGCACTTTGGTGATCATCGAAAATGACTAAGTGGCGTCAACCGCGTCGGCCATCGCTACCAGCGTCGGATACAGAATATCCACATCGGGGCGATGTTCGACGCGCGCAGTGGCTCCCCACTGATCACCTTCCGATAAACCTTGCCGGTCGATCCAGGCCCGTGCGAGCCCGGCATTCGTTGCCGGCACGTGGTCATGGAAGAGGCTTTGCGCGGTATGCAAAATTTGACCCTGCGCAACATTGAGGTCTTGCTGCAGATGCTCCAGCATGTAGGTAAAGTTGTTCGGATTCGGCTTGTAGGACCCTACGTCCTCGGCGGTATAAATCGCATCAAAGGAAACGCCGAGCTTGCGGTTTGAGGCGGCAAAACCAGTCCGATCCACGTTAGACAGAATAACAAGCTTAAAGTGTTTCTTTAACCGCCGGAGCGCATCCGCGGAATCCGGGAATGCGGGCCAAAACGGCACCGAGTTACCAAAGTCCCGATCCATCGCCGCATCCGTCTCCAGACCATGGCGCTCCGCGAAGGTCCTATGCACCCGCGCTAAAATTTCCGGATAGATTAGGGACGGTGTATCCGCCTGTTGCGCGCTTTCCGTTTCCGCGAAGGCTACCAGCCCCGCTTCGCGCACGATCCTATCGCAATTATTCTTGTGCAGTAGCGGTTGCAGCGCATCCCAAATGCCGCTCTCCCAGTCGATCAGCGTGCCATAACAATCGAATGTCAACGTGGTAAAATTGTCTAATCGCATCACCATAACCGTCTCCCACTCCTTGGACTAACAGACAGTCTGCATGACCGCGACAGGCTTTGTCTTGACCGTTTCTATCGAAATTTATGCCGTTTCTCTCTTTTGGCGGGCTTTCCGGTAGGCAGATGGCAACGCGCCCCACTCCCGTCGAAAGGCGCGCGTAAAGGCGCTTTGGTCGCCGTACCCAACGCGGCAGGCAATTTCCGCTATCGAAGCGTGATCACTTTCCAGGAGCAGTGCCGCCCGTTCCAAGCGCCGTCGCGCGACAAACCGTTTGGGCGACATGCGGAGCTCGTTTTCAAACAACGCGTAAAGCCGGCTTTCGCTAATGCCTACCTCGCGTGCAATTTCGGTGACCGTTAGCGTTTGGCTGTAATGTGTATCGATAAAGGCAACGGCCTTCGCAAGCGGCCGGGAATATTCCGGGGCGGCCAGTCCAACGGAACGCTCCAGTGCTTCGATGACCATTGCACCGACCACGGCAGTTCGTGCGCCGGACCCATTTAGGATCTGGCGATCATTGGCCAAGATATCGCAGAAGCCCCGCAATGGTTCATCAAATTGCATATACGGCCGGTCAGCCGCCATTGTCCAAAGAGCATCATGCTGTCCCGCACCGTCACAGGGATCGGCCGGCGTATCGAGGACTAGAAATGCATTCCCTTCAGAACCGGCAAATCCATGTTCCTGACCCGCCGGAATGACCGCCGCGCAGCATTCGCTCACCCCTTCGGCGCGATCGTCCACGATCATGTCGAGCGTCCCACGCAACGGCAATACGATTTGATGGTGGTCGTGCGCATGGAATTCGGCCACCGAACTATACCGCCGCAATTCGAAGCGCGTTGCCGTTACGCTCATTTCAACTCTCCCTAAACCTGGCGACCTAAAAATTCTGGCGAACCTTCTTTAGCACAGCGCGACAGTTCGCGCGCGCCGTGTTAGAGGATGCCCCTATACAGCGAAATTCAGGTGCCACAATGATCGGACGGAGCATTTCAAGGAGCGGGTTCGCGATTGTGGCAATCGGGTTCATTATCCTGTTTGTAACCGGCGGTTCCAGACACGCCATCGGCCTCGTGCTGAAACCGATGGCGGAGGAATTTGGTTGGGAGCGAAGCGCGCTCGGCGGCGCCGTCGCGTTGTTTTTGTTTGTCTCCGCATTATGCATGTTCTTTGCTGGTCACCTCGCTGACCGCGTTTCCCTCAAAACCATCCTCGGCGGCGGCCTGTTCGTCAGCGCCATCGGAATCGGCCTGATGAGCGTTGTCAGCGAACCCTGGCATGCTTTTGTTTTTTACGGCGTCGCCTTCGCGATCGGTAACGGCGTCGCCTCGATTACACCCGTTGGCGTCATGATCTCCCGCCACTTCCCGGACAAGGTTGGTATGGCGAATTCCATTGCCATTTCCGGCATGGGGCTCGGCCAACTGATCATCATCGCCGCCCTCGCTTTCGTCTTGATCAGCCTGGGATGGCGCTCCGTTTTCGTCTGGCTTGGTCTCGTTAATTTAGCCTTGGTACCGTTTATCCTATGCGCCGTCGCGGGCAAAAGTGCCGGCTCCAGCACAGATAAGCCCATTCTGGCAGGAACCTCAATTCGACATGCATTTAAGACCAAACATCTCTGGATGCTGCTGGCCATATACGGACTCTGCGGATTTCAAGATTTCTTCGCCTCGACCCACGTCGTGGCCTTTGCGCTCGACCAGGACATGGCCCCTTTGCTCGCCGGCAATCTTTTGGGTGTGATGGGATTGGCCGGCCTCGTCGGTGTGATCGCCGCAGGTGCGTGGAGCGACCGATTCACCCCGGTCGGGGCAACGATCATTTGCTTTGTTGTGCGCACAGTCATTTTCGCAATGGTCTTGATCAGCAAAGACCCTGTGGCGGTAACGGCCTTCGCCATCCTTTATGGATTCACCTATTGGATCACGGCACCATTGACCGTGGTCTTCGTCCGCGACGCGTTTGGCATGAAAAACCTTGGCGCGCTAAGCGGTTTCGTAACCATGGTACATCACATGTGTGGCGGTATCGGCGCCTGGGCGGGCGCGCGAATGTTCGACACGGATGGCAATTATGATGGCCCCTTTGCCATCATGCTTGGCTGCTCCGTCGCCGCAATCCTGCTGTCTTTCGGCTTACGCGCAGTGCCACAGCAATAGGTCATATAATCACGGAACCAGATGTCACGATCCCACCTAAAAGCGATACCAGCCTCCGAACAGCCTGAATCTGAGCATAGTTGGGCGCTACGTCCTGACGGATTTCGAAGGGTCCATCATCGAACGTCTGTGTACGGATTAGCCATGTGGAGTTCCAAGCCTTTTCGACCGGCGGTCCGCAATGCGAGTTGAGAAGCGTCCCAACGATAGCCCTACGATGGTCACGCTGGCATCAATTCGGATTAGGCTTCACATACAAAAAGCGCCCACCGAAATATTATTGACATCTCCTCTTGGTCCTTTTTCGGATATGCGAAGGGCAGCAAGAGCAGATCTGGAATTTGCCAAATAAAGGCATCGTCGAGTAAATCAGCTGGCGCGGCATCCAACACTGGATGATTTTAAAAAGGGCATCAAAGCCAAGCCTAACCGATTAACGTTTTTCTCCTACTTCAACATCGCCTAATTTGCGGCGGCGTGTTAACGTTTTCGATAGCGATTGCATCAGTTTTTCAAAGCGTTATATGCGTTGGTCTATTTGCATAGGCGCCAAACAATGGAACGCTCGAAATGCATAATC
>JAJFJB010000102.1 GCA_021774435.1 Alphaproteobacteria bacterium | reverse complement strand
ACCTACACGCCGCCGAAAGTCTGGAAATGGGATGGCCAGAAGCAGGGACGGTTTACCAGCACCAACCGCCCGATCTCCGGCGCGACCCACGACAAGGAATTGCCCGTCGGCAAGCACCCGCTGCAGCTCTATTCGCTCGGCACGCCGAACGGCGTGAAGGTCACGGTGCTGCTGGAGGAGCTGCTGGCGCAAGGCCATGCGGGCGCCGAATATGACGCCTGGCTGATCCGCATCGGCGATGGCGACCAGTTCGGCAGCGGCTTCGTTGCGGTGAACCCGAACTCCAAGATTCCGGCGCTGATGGACCACAGCACCAATCCGCCAACCCGGGTCTTCGAGTCCGGCGCGATGCTGCTGTACCTGGCCGAGAAATTCGGTGAATTCCTGCCGAGCGATCCAGCGCAGCGGCCAGAATGCCTGTCCTGGCTGTTCTGGCAGATGGGCAGTACGCCTTATCTCGGCGGCGGCTTCGGCCATTTCTACGCCTATGCGGACGAAAAACAGCAATACCCCATCGACCGCTTCACAATGGAAACCAAGCGCCAGCTCGACGTGCTCGACCGGCGCCTAGCCGACAATCGCTATATGTGCGGCGACGAGTACACCATCGCCGATATGGCAATCTGGCCGTGGTATGGCGGGCTGGTCATCTTCGACCAGTACGGGGCGGAGGAGTTCCTCGACGCCAGGTCCTACACCAACGTGCTGCGCTGGGCGGAGGAAATCCACGCTCGCGAGCCGGTCAAGCGCGGCCGCATGGTCAATCGCCTGCGCGGCGAACCGCACGAACAGCTCCGCGAACGCCATGACGTGGGAGATTTTGAAACGAAGACGCAAGACAAGGTTGAAGCGGCGGACTGAAGCGGGCGCGACGAGAGTGTTTAACTGAGCACTGACAACGTTAAAGTATAATCCTGTTTACACCCTTTAAGCCCACTTCGATTGTCGGAGGAAGCAGGGTCTCAGCATTCTTATTTGAATCTGAAGGCTAAAAAATGCTGCGATGCAAATGTCCAGTCTTGGCTACAAATCCCCCTCGCGGCCACGACCGAAGCACTTCTGCAGTTCCCTCAACATGTGACATGCCGACGATGATGTCGGATTTCCGCCGATTTACGTCTGGGTTTTTCCATTACCGGGCGTGACGCGCTACGCCTGTTGACGGGGAAAATTGACCTGGAGCAGTCATTGTGAACTGCAGTTAGTCATACAGGTCCGCCAGTGCCCCAGGCAGAAATGCGGTCGCCAGAAGCAAGCTATTCGGGGATGCCTGCGGCAACCAGACAGGAAATCTGCGGATCGATATCTTCGCGTCGCTGGTATGGCATGACCCGGCGAAAAAAACTGGACCTATATTCAGGTCTTTCCGCTAGCAGCTCTCTGGCCTCCTTTACTGCGGCGGCGTGTTTCCCGTTCATCTCAAGGATGACGATATATCCCGCCCTTACCTGAAAATGGGTGTTGCTCTGTTGCACGGCGCTTTCGGCCCAGCGGAGCGCCTCCAGCAAGTCACCTAATAACATGGCCGAGATCGCCCGAACGATCAGAAATGTGTGCAGTAAGGGATCGCGTGGGCTGAGCCGCAAGGCCTGATCCAGATGCCCGATGGTTTCTGCATCCGTTCGCCCCGCGAGGACGAGCGACCAGCCCAAATTGTAGTGGGCCTGGGCATAGTTGGGGTTCAACTCCAGTGCCGTCCGCAAACTGGGTATCGACTGTTCTACCTCTCCCAGGATTCTGTAGGCTCTTCCAAGATTCCAGTACGAAATGGGATCCTTGTCATCGAGAGATACCGCCCGCTTCGCATGGTGCAGAGCTTTCCGTGCCTTGGTTTCAAACTCGTCGCTACTGTCGAGAAGAGCATTGAAATAATGAGCATAGGACAGTCCGGACTGCGCGAGCGCCAAGTTGGCATCACGCGATAGCGCCTCCTCAAAGAACGAAATCGCCTTGGAAAAATCTTCATTGGTATGCTGGTAAACATGCCACATAGCACGTTGATAGAAACTCCAGGCATCAAGTTGATTTGTGGGCCGGCGCAGAGCGCGCGCGCGTTCCGCGCTGTCGACTTCGGCGCCTATCGCGGCGACAATGGCGTTCGTGATTTCATCCTGCACATCGAAAATATCCTCCAGGTCACGATCGAATTTCCGCGCCCATATGTGGTTTCGACCGGGGGTATCTATGAGCTGTCCGGTTACCCGAATGCGGTTCCCCGAACGACGGACGCTTCCTTCGAGCACGTAACGAACGCCCAATTCCTGCGATACCCTGTTAACGTCGACTGAGGCGCCGCGGTAGACAAAGCTTGAATTGCGAGCGATCACAAAAAGCGACCTGATACAAGACAGTCCCGTTATGATGTCTTCAGACAATCCGTCGGCAAAGTAGGCCTGCTCCGGATCGCCCGACATGTTCGCGAATGGCAGGATGGCAATCGACGGTTTATCGGGCAACGCCAACGCGATACGTTCATCACCCGATGCAACCGGGGACGCAGCTGATGTATTTGCCGGCCATTGCCAGACATGTATGGGGCGAGCAATATTTTTTAGCGTCTTTTCTCCGGCATCCTCAAACGGCGTATCAAGCCGATCTTGAACATCTTCATGAACACGTCGCGATATAGAGACGCCCCCCGGCTCCGAAATCTCCTGCAACCGAGCAGCAATATTCACACCGTCGCCGTGAATATCTTCTCCGTCGATTATGATGTCGCCTAAATTGACGCCAACGCGGAAGGCGATGAGCCGGTCTTCATCGATACCTTCATTGCGCTCTGCCATGCCCCGCTGGATTTCGATGACGCACTTTGTAGCGTTGACGACGGACGGAAATTCCAACAAAAGGCCATCACCCATAGTCTTGACGATGCGACCGCCATGTTCAGCAATTTTAGTGTCGATCAATTCCGCCCGATGAGCGCGGAGGGCGGCCAGCGTGCCTTCCTCATCTATACCCATCAGGCGCGAATACCCGACCACATCAGCGGATACGATCGCCGCCAGCCTACGTTGGGTTCTTTCCGACATGAGGTAAGTTTAGCCGTCGCGATGTGCGGAGTGCTAGTCAGATGTTGGAAAAGTGCGACTTCCGGCTTTGGTTAAAAAGCAAACTCGCGGCGTTGTGAATTAACTTCCAATGTCCCCCCCCCCATACTCGGACATAGGCGCGATGATGTCGGCTTTCGGCTGATTTATGTCAGTATTTTCCCAGCTTCAGAAGTGCTGGCATGGTGACGGTCGAGTCCGTTCGTTGATTCCAGGCGAACATCCGTCTGCGCGTAAGGTGGCGACAACCAGAAACCGAATTTGGGCTAAACTAGCGAGTGGTACCGACCGTGGGAGCGATTCACCGGTCGGCGCGCGCCGCGGCGCGCCATGCAAGAGTTTCGCCTGCGTGGAACGGCACGACGTTGACATCGCCCTGACCGATCGTTTCGGGCACGGGATGTGCCTCGCGGTGCAACGTGATGGTTCCTTCGTTGAGCGGCAGACCATAGAAGCGCGGACCAAACTCCGACGCGAAGGCCTCCAACCGGTCGAGCGCACCCTCCTCATCGAAGGTCAGCGCGTAACTCTCCAGCGCCACGGGTGCGCTGAAGATACCGGCACAGCCGCAGGCGCTTTCCTTGTCCTGCTTCTGGTGCGGCGCGGAATCGGTGCCGAGAAAGAATTTTGGATCACCCGAAATCGCGGCTTGGCGCAGCGCCGTGCGATGATGTCGTCGTTTTGCAACCGGCAGGCAGTATGCATGCGGCCGCAGTCCGCCTTCGAACAACGCATTGCGGTCGATGCGCAAATGATGCGGGGTGATCGTGGCCGCCAACGTCGGTCCGGCGGCTTGGACGAACTGCACGGAGTCCGCCGTGGTGATGTGCTCCAGAACCACCTTCAGCGCAGGAAAATCGCGAAGCATCGGTGCCAGGACGGTCTCCAGGAACGCGGCCTCGCGGTCGAAGATATCGATGTCGGGCGAGACCACCTCGCCATGAACCAGCAGCGGCATGCCGATTGTCTGCATCCGGTCGAGCACCGGTCGAATTTTGTGCACGTCCGTCACGCCCGCCGCGGAATTGGTGGTCGCGCCCGCCGGATAGAGCTTGCAGGCGGTGAAGATCCCGCTCTCGAATCCAGTCCCGATTTCGTCGGCATCGATCTCGTCGGTTAGATAGGCGGTCATTAACGGCGTGAACCTGCGGCCCGGCGGCAACGCCCCGAGGATGCGATGGCGATAGGCTTCCGCGGCGGCGGCGGTTGTCACCGGGGGCACAAGGTTGGGCATCACAATGGCCCGCGCAAACTGGCGCGCCGTGAAATCGGCTATGTGGGCCAGCATGGCGTCGTCGCGCAGATGGAGATGCCAGTCATCAGGTTCCCGAATGGTGAGATGTTCGGCGCTCCGATTTCGGTCATTGTCGGCCGTCGTGGTCGTCGCGGGTGTCTGCATGGGTAGGCTCCTCTGAGGCCGCACCGGATCGGCTGGACGATACGATGGCAGCAACTGTCCAATCGTCGCTCTACAACAATCGCATCAGTTTTGTCTATCGCAGAAAGTGAACGGCCGGTATTACCTATTAAGAGAACTCGCGGCATCCCGGATCGACTTCCGCTGTTCCCTCAACTTGAGACATTCGGTGATTGGTACTCTGCCGGTTCGACCGATCCGAACATCTTGTGATATGACGGCATCGTCTAAACTGGCGTAAATTCAATCAGTTGCGTGATAGTCGTCATTAAGGAAAGCGATTTGGAGTTGTCCTGAAGTGCTCCGGAGAGCTGATCGGTAGCCGCCGGCGTTTTGTTGCAAACTAGAAATATTCGCGGCTCTAAATGCTGCACCGCAACGGAGTATTAACCCCCTATCGATGCGCTAGACACGCTGGGATGGCCCGCTGGATATAGGGTTAATCATCCATCCTGATCGATAGTGCTGTTTCGGTTCTGTTGTCGAGCCCGTCTTACGTCCCGCCAGACGCTGAGGCGATAATTGTCTCCGGTAATCCGGCGCGGCGGCGGATTTCTTCGTCTCCGATGGAGACGTCGACACCAGAATATTGCGCGGCATCATCTGTACAGAGCCAGGTGATCACACGGGCGGGCACGGCCGGGTCCCTATGAACAGAAGGATCGAGCTGGCTGACGGGGTTGAGGCCGGAGGCCTTGATGGCGATCTGCATGCCGGTTGCGACCGTGCCGGGACTGAAGCCAACGACGCGGATGCCAAGGTCGCGGTATTCGGCGTCTGCACATCGGGTCAGCGACAAGGCGGCGGCTTTCGATGAGTTGTAGTGACTCCAGCCTTCCAGGGTACCCGTTGCGGCGCCGGAACTGATATTGACGATGACTCCTTTTCCCTGATCCAGCATCACGGGGATGGCGGCGCGCAGGCCGTGATAGACGCCCTTGTAGTTCACGTCTGCGGCGGTGCACCAGGCGTCCGGGTCGGAGTCCGCGAGGCGCGCGATCGGCTCTATGAGCCCGGCATTGTTGACGAGGATATCAAGCCGGCCGAAGCGTTCCCGGCAGCGCGCGACCGCGGCGGCTACATCGTCATATTTGCTGACATCGCAGGGCATCGCCGCGGCCCTGCCGCCGGCACTTTCTATTTCACGGGCGATCGTTTCGATATCGGCGACGGTGCGGGCGACAAGGAGAACGGCGACGCCCTGTGCCGCCAGATCCCGCGCCGCGGCGGCACCGAGGCCACGGCTGGCCCCGGTTACGATTGCGGCCTTGCCTTTGAGTTCACCCATTTTCCGTCTCCTTGTCCTCGCCGCGGCTGGCAATCCGGTGCTTGGTTCTCGAGTGGCGTTTGCCGCTTCTATTAGAGCAAATCAGGATTGATGGGAATCGCCTTTGGCGATTGCCGTTAATCATGTTTCTTTGCTCTATCTATCAGAATCGGGCGGATTCACAGGATTGATGCAGGGCATCAATTCTGATCCGTTCTAGTGTGACGCTTACATTTTGAGCAAGGTGAAATACCGAATAACGGACACAGGGGCGACACAATCGCCATTAAAGATTCGTGGCGCACAATAATAATGCATTTGGTCCTGAGTGCTCAAAAAATAATCAAATGTTCTCATGATCTTCAGGTGGAACTTTTGAGAATGGAAAATTAATACAATAAAAATAATAAGTTATGAAACTTATTCGAGTTTGGCATGGTGGTTGCTTTTAAGGCTGCGTGTGCAATGAATAATGCGTTGGGAGCAATCAATGAAAAAGTTTGGAAAATTAACACGCGGTCTGATGATCGTGGGCGCCGCCGCGGCGTTTATGACGACATCGGTCGTCCAGGCGGCGGACACGATCAAGGTCGGCGTGCTGCATTCGCTTTCGGGCACGATGGCGATCAGTGAGACCACACTGAAAGACACGATGCTGATGCTGGTCGACGACCTTAATAAAAAAGGCGGTCTGCTCGGCAAGAAAGTCGAAGCGGTCGTCGTCGATCCCGCCTCGAACTGGCCGCTGTTCGCGGAGAAGGCGCGCGAGCTGATCACGGCGAAAAAAGTCGACGTCGTGTTCGGCTGCTGGACGTCGGTGTCCCGGAAATCCGTTCTGCCGGTTTTTGAGGAACTGAACAGCATGCTGTTCTATCCGGTTCAGTATGAAGGCGAAGAATCCTCGCGCAATGTGTTCTACACAGGCGCGGCGCCGAACCAGCAGGCTATTCCCGCGGTCGAATATCTGATGAGCGAAGATGGCGGAGCTGCGAAGCGCTGGGTCCTGCTTGGCACGGACTATGTTTATCCGCGGACGACCAACAAGATCCTGCGGGCCTTCCTGCATTCGAAAGGTGTCAAAGACGAAGACATCATGGAGAACTACACGCCGTTCGGGCATTCCGACTGGCAGACCATCGTCGCCGGGGTGAAGAAATTCGCCGGTGCCGGTAAGAAGACCGCCGTGGTCTCCACCATCAACGGTGACGCCAACGTGCCGTTCTACAAGGAACTCGCCAACCAGGGCATCAAGGCGGAAGACATTCCCGTTGTCGCCTTCTCGGTTGGTGAAGAGGAACTGGCCGGACTGGATACCAAACCGCTGGTCGGACATCTCGCGGCCTGGAATTACTTCATGAGCATCGAGACGCCGGAGAATGCCGAGTTCATCAAGAAGTGGCATGCCTTCATCAAGGACATGAAGCGCGTCACCAACGATCCGATGGAAGCGCACTACATTGGCTTCAACATGTGGGTCCAGGCCGTGAAACAGGCCGGTACCACGGATGTCGATGCGGTCCGCCAGGCGATGTACGGCCAAAAGGTCAAGAACCTGACCGGCGGTATCGCGGTGATGAACACGAACCACCACCTTTCCAAGCCGGTGTTGATCGGCGAAGTGCAGGCCGATGGTCAGTTTGACACCGTTTGGAGCACGGACGGGGTTGTCGTCGGCGATGCCTGGAGTGACTTCATTCCGGAAAGCGCAAAACTTACGGCCGACTGGACCTATCCCTGGGTCTGCGGCAACTGCGTGAAGCCGAGCTTCATGACAAACTAAGCCCCTTGCCGAAACCGGCCGGGAACCCTTCCTTTCGGGGTGGGGTTTCCCGGTCGAATTTCGTTAGACGTGCATAAAAATAACCTCCACAGGAAATAAAATGTTCGCAGCCTTGCGCATAGTCTTGCTCGCCCTCGTTATGGGTCTGGCATCGACCGCGGCCGCCGAGACGGACGACGCGACGCTGGCGAAACTGATTACGAATCTTGGCCAAAAGAGCTATGCCCAGAAAGCCAAGGCAATTGACGCCCTGGCGGCGACAGCCGATCCGCGCGTCGTTGCCGTCCTTGAAGCGATGCTGGCCCGGGAGTTGTACCGCCGGAAGGACGATGGCTCGGTCCTGATTGGTGCCAAGGAAGACGGAAAGTTCGTGGTTCGTCATCCGATATCCGGTGCGGTTATCAGTGCCATCCAAAAGTCAAAACTGAAAAGCGTGCGGATCAACAACCGCCTGCGAAAGATCCTGCGCGGCGCGATTGGCGGCCTCAGCCTGCAACACAAGGATCCCGAAAAACGTGCTGCCGCGGCAGACGCGGTTTTCAAATCACGCGCACTCGCTATGGCGGAACCTCTGGCGCTGGCCCTCCGCACGGAACCGGATGAAAGCGTCAAAGCCCGGATGACGAGAGCCCTTGCGGCCGTGGATTTGGTCCACAGCGCGGACTCCGGGAAACGGTTGGACGCGCTGAAGACCCTGGGCACGTTCTCGGATCCCGAGATCCGCAATTTGCTCAATACCCTGCTGGTGCAAAAGGCCGATGGCACCTTCGCCGAGCCGGATGCCGCGCTTCGCGACGCGGCGCAGGATATCCTGGCGGAGGCGGAACGCAGCGCCGCATTCTGGGGCACGGTCCAGAATCTTTTTCAGGGCGTGAGCCTGGGGTCCGTGCTGCTGCTCGCCGCGATCGGACTGGCAATCACTTTCGGGGTTATGGGTGTGATCAACATGGCGCATGGCGAGATGGTCATGCTGGGCGCCTATACGACTTTTGTCGTGCAGGAGGCGATCCGGACACAGGCGCCGGGTCTGTTCGATTACTCGCTCTTTATCGCCATTCCGGCCGCTTTCATGGTCGCCGGGTTGGTCGGTGTCCTGATCGAACGCGGAGTTATTCAGTTTCTCTACGGCCGGCCTCTCGAAACATTGCTGGCGACCTGGGGTATCAGTCTGGTTTTGCAACAGGTCACCCGAAGCGTTTTCGGCCCCACCAACCGAGAGGTCGGAACGCCATCCTGGATGCAGGGCGCGATCCAGACCGCAGAGGGGCTGACGCTGACCTACAACCGCATCGCCATCATCGTCTTTTCACTAATGGTCATGGGAGTCCTGCTTCTTGTGCTGCGCAAGACATGGTTCGGATTGCAGATGCGTGCCGTGACCCAGAACCGGACGATGGCGAGCGCGATGGGTATCCGCACCGGATGGATCGATGCGATGACATTCGGTCTCGGATCGGGGGTTGCCGGAATCGCTGGCGTCGCCCTCAGTCAGATCGACAATGTCAGCCCCAATCTCGGCCAGTCCTACATCATCGATTCATTCCTTGTCGTCGTCTTCGGTGGTGTCGGAAATCTATGGGGTACCCTGGTTGGTGCCATGTCACTGGGCATCGTGAACAAGTTTCTCGAGCCTTATGCGGGGGCGGTACTCGGCAAGATCCTCGTTTTGGTCGTCGTCATCCTGTTTATTCAAAAGCGCCCGCGCGGATTGTTCGCGCTCAAGGGCCGTGCGGTGGAGAGTTGAGCCATGGAACATCGCGGCTTGATCCTCCCCACATTGCTAGCCGCACCACTTGGCGGCCGCATTTTGCTAACGTTCCTTCTATCGGCTGCCGTACTTGTGCCCTTTCTCAATCTCGCGCTGCCACCGGAATCGGCGCTTCACGTTCCGACCTACGTGGTCGCGCTCACCGGCAAGTATCTTTGCTTCGCGTTGCTGGCAATCAGTGTCGACTTGATCTGGGGGTATTGCGGCATTCTCAGTCTGGGTCATGGTGCCTTTTTCTCGCTCGGTGGCTACGCCATGGGCATGTATCTGATGCGTCAGATCGGCGAGCGTGGCGTCTATAAAGACCCGGTCCTGCCGGACTTCATGGTGTTCCTGAATTGGAAAGAGCTCCCCTGGTATTGGCAAGGCTTCGACGCCTTTCCCTTCGCGATGCTGATGGTCTTGCTCGTCCCGGGCGCATTGGCCTTGGTGTTCGGGTTCTTCGCTTTCCGATCCCGCGTCACGGGGGTTTATCTCTCAATTATCACGCAAGCGATGACCTTTGCGCTATTGCTGGCGTTCTTCAGGAATGACATGGGGTTCGGCGGCAATAACGGGCTGACGGACTTTAAGGATATTCTGGGCTTCAATCTGCAATCCGCAACGACGCGAGCCGCGCTCTTTGCCGCGTCGGCGTTGGCGCTCGCGGGCGGCTATGTTCTTGCATTGTTTATCGTGAAGTCGAAGCTCGGCCGTGTCCTCGTCGCAATTCGCGATGCGGAAAGCCGCGCCCGATTCCTCGGCTATCGTGTAGAGCATTACAAACTATTCGTTTTCACGGTTTCCGCCATGATGGCGGGCGTCGCCGGCGCGCTATACGTGCCGCAGGTCGGAATCATCAACCCCAGCGAATTTTCGCCGGCCAATTCAATCGAGGTCGTTGTTTGGGTCGCGTTAGGCGGCCGGGGAACGCTGTATGGTGCCGCTTTGGGCGCTGTTCTGGTTAATTTTGCCAAGACATTTTTGACTGGCGCCGCGCCGGAATTCTGGCTCTATTTTCTCGGCGCCCTGTTCATTTTTGTCACCCTGTTCTTGCCGAAAGGCATTGCCGGATTGTTGGCCGGAACGCCCGGCAGCCGCCCCGGCATTGGGAAATTCAGTCAAATGCTGACACGGGTCTTTCCGAGGAAAGTACTATGAGTGAGATTCAACGTGCCCGGCCACGTGTCAGCGGCGCGGATAACAAATTCGAACCCATCCTCTATCTCGATGGCATTTCCGTATCCTTCGACGGCTTCAAGGCGCTCAACGAGCTCAGCTTCTATGTCGAGCCGGGCGAGCTCCGGGCGATCATCGGGCCGAATGGGGCCGGTAAAACGACCATGATGGATGTCATTACGGGCAAGACCAAACCTGATTCCGGCGACATCTTCTTCCGAGGCGATATCGATCTGACGAAAATGGACGAAGCGGCGATCGCGAATTTGGGTATCGGCCGAAAATTTCAGAAACCGACGGTATTCGAAAATCACACCGTATTCGAAAACCTGGAACTCGCGCTCGCGGGCGACCGGACGGCACGGGCGTCCCTATTTTTCCGTCTGGGAGGCGAGCAGTCGGACCGTATTGATTCGGTCCTGAAAACGATCGCCCTGACCGCCGCCCGCGATGATTTGGCGGGATCGTTGTCGCATGGCCAAAAGCAGTGGCTGGAAATCGGCATGCTGCTCATTCAGAATCCGGACCTGCTTCTGGTCGATGAGCCGGCGGCGGGCATGACCGACGCCGAAACGGAACAAACCGCGATCTTGCTGAAGGAAATATCGGCCAGCCATTCGCTTGTGGTCGTCGAGCATGATATGGAGTTCGTGAAGGCGTTGGAGTCGAAAGTGACCGTGCTTCATGAAGGGTCCGTTCTGGCGGAAGGGTCGCTGGAGTCCGTGCAGCAGGATCAGCGCGTCATCGAAGTTTATTTGGGACGATAGACAATGCTGGCTGTTTCAAACGTCGATCTGTTTTACGGTGCCAGCCAAGCGCTTTGGAATGTTTCCCTATCCGCCGGCTTGGGGGCGGTAACCTGTGTCTTGGGCCGCAATGGCGTCGGAAAGACGAGCCTGCTGCGTGCCATCGTCGGTCAACAGGATATTGCCAAGGGCGAAATCCGCTGGGATGAAGAAGATATCTCCCGCCTGCCGCCGCATGCCCGCACGCGCAAAGGCATTGCCTATGTCCCGCAGGGCCGGGAGGTCTTTCCCCTGCTGACTGTTGCCGAAAATCTGCGAACCGGCTTTGCGCCCCTGCCGCGCAACGCCCGTTCCATTCCGGGCGAGATCTTCGAACTTTTTCCGGTTCTTTACGAAATGATGGGCCGCCGCGGCGGCGATTTGTCGGGCGGTCAACAGCAGCAGTTGGCAATCGCACGGGCCCTGATCACACGGCCGAAATTGCTTATACTGGATGAGCCGACGGAAGGTATCCAACCATCGATCATTAAGGACATCGAGCGCGTCATTGGTTTGCTGCGCGACCGAGGCGATATGGCTATTCTGCTGGTCGAGCAATATTTTGAATTCGCGCGCGACCTCGCCGACTCCTTCGCGGTGTTGGATCGCGGCGAAGTCGTCGTGTCCGGCAGCCGCGACGAGATGGTGGAAAGCGATGTACGTCGACACCTCACCGTGTGAAGGCGCGCGCATTGGCACTGGCTTGTCTCGCATGGATGGCCGGGCGCAGGTTGGTTTCGTGCGGCGTGACGGCGTCAGCAGACTTGCCGACCTCGATCAGCGCAGTCCGCTCCGCGTCTTGTTCCCCCGCGTCGAGGCCGATGAACCGCCCCTGGCTGCAGTAACGACGGTTTCCGGCGGTCTAGTCGGGGGCGATACCTTGCGGATGGGCGTTCGGGTTGGCGAACGCGCCGGCGCTGTCGCCATCGGCCAGGCGGCGGAGAAGGTATATCGCTCTTTGGGTCCCGATAGCATTGTCGATGTCGAACTGTCTGTCGGCGCGGCGGGCTGGCTGGAATGGTTGCCACAGGAAACCATCCTGTTTGACGGCGCACGATTGTCACGAACAACGGCGGTTGACGTCGATCCAAGCGGACGATTGATGGCGGGGGAATGTCTCGTCTTCGGCCGCCTTGCGCGTGGCGAAGTCATGCGAACCGGACTGGTGCGCGATCGGTGGGTTGTGCGCCAAGGCGGGCGCCTTGTATGGGCCGATGCGCTGGTCGTCGAGGACGATATACTGGATGCGCTTGATGGGCCCTCCGGGTTCGGTGGCGCGCGCGTCTACGCCACCGCCATCTATGTTGGCCCGGACGCGGCAAACCATCTCGAGGCTGCAAAGGAATTGACAAAAAACTGCGGCAGTGTCCGGTCGGGCGCAACATGTGTGGCAGGGGTCCTCGTGGCCCGTTGGCTGAGCAAAGATCCGCTTGCCGTGCGTCGCGGGTTCGAACGTTTTTGGATGAAGATGCGGACCAATACGGGCGGGTTGCCGGGCCGGCTGCCGCGGCTTTGGTACGTTTAGGAGTTGGGGAGATGAGACTGTGAACCTCACGCCGAGAGAAAAAGACAAGCTGCTCGTCGCCATGGCGGCGATCGTAGCGCGCAAAAGGCTGGAGAGAGGCGTCAAGCTGAATTACCCGGAGGCGGTTGCGCTTATCACGGATTATGTCGTCGAGGGTGCGCGCGACGGGCGCAGGGTCGCGGATTTGATGCGGGATGGTGCCGGGGTCATTGGCCGTGAACAGGTTATGCCCGGCATTGCCGAAATGCTGCATGAAATTCAGGTCGAAGCGAC
>JAJFJB010000101.1 GCA_021774435.1 Alphaproteobacteria bacterium | reverse complement strand
ACCTCGAGGGACGATTTGTCGCCGTGCAGCTATCCGGTCGACGTGGTAACGAGTAGCGGCTCCGCGAGAGCCGATGGCAAAGATAGGATTTTGACATGAGCAGCGTCTTAGACATCATAACGAGCTATTACCCGAAAACTGACGAGATGGAATTTTGCGCAGGATTGCGGGATGGCAAGTTCACCCGCGAAGAGATCCTCCGGGCAGAAGTCGTCGAACTATACCGCGCCCTCAATACGCGTGGATTGATTCAAGAGGAGTACAAGAAGAAACTTCGCGAAGCGAACGAAGCCGGCGTAATCCTCGAGGATGAATTGTCAACGATGGAAGAAGTCATCGACGATGAAGGCGAAACCGAGGAGCATATTGATCATCTCGATATGCGCTTCAAACTCTTCGTCGGTACAGGTGTCGACCAGAGCACATACCCCGCGTTCAACCAGGAACTCGAAGATATCAACAATGAGTGGATGGCGGTTTGCAAAGAAGCCGACCTCTTCTCCCTCATGGCATTAACGTGCGGAATCGAAGATTGGTACGCACCAATGTCCGAGTTCTTCGAAATCGAGTACCGCAAGCGCGGCTTCAACGACGATGAGTTGGAGCTGTTCATCGCCCACAAATCAGCCGACGTCGAACACTCCCAGGCACAGCTCCGGATTCTGGAGCGAAACAAGGAGCGGATTGATTTCGACCGGGTTCGCACGATGCTTGAGCGAACCTTCGCAACATCGCGCGGTTACGACCGGATGAAGCGGGTACTCGCAGAATCCGACCAACCTCTGGAAAATCTGATGGTAAAACGCAAGGCTGCATAAGCCTTGCTCAACGAATTCAAATTTGTTTCGGCACCACGGGCGGTATATGTAAATAACCGGATCGCACGCGACCAACCGTGGTGCCGGCAATGACGACTCAGGAAGATAACGAACCCGCCGCGCCGGTCACCGGACAAGGTGGACGAGAACGGATCACGCTGGCCGATGTCAAAGCGTCGATCAACCCCAACGTTCCGACTCACTTCACCGTAAAGTATTTCGGTCGCCCGATAGCAGACTTCATAACACCGGCCGCGTGCGCTATGGGATTGCGGGCGAACAACGTAACATTCTGGCGCACCATTATCGCTTTTGTCGGCCTTTTCATGCTCGCCTGGCCTGGCCCAGATTGGCTAATCATCGTCGCCGCCAGTATTTTTTATCTGTGCTTTATCCTCGATTGCCTCGATGGAAATCTGGCCCGGCTCTTCGATCAAGCCTCCTATTGGGGCAAGTTCATGGATGGTCTGGCCGACTTTGTCTTCGTCCAAGGCGCCCCATTCTTCGTCGGCATTGGCCTGTGGCTCAGGACGGATGACGCACGGGCTATCATCGCCGGGGCCGCGATTACACTGGCCACGGTCGTCAGCCAAATGATCCGTGCGCGGTTAAGTTTTATGCGTGAGTGGATGGAGAAAATTTCCGGTCCATTGACGGACACCGAGATAGCCGCCGCAGTGACCTCGCGAAAGGTTCAGGCCATGGCCGGTGAACTCTACGTCGGCGGCACGTTTTTTGCGCCGCTGATTTTGCTCGGAAGCGATGCACGCTTCCTCTGGGCCTACCTGATTTTCTTGCTGATCTTTCAGTTTGCTGTTGAGATTGCCTGGATCGGAGCGTCCATGCGGGAGGCACGACTAATCCTCCACCGACACCGGGTCAGTAAGCATGCCCCGCCAGCAAATGAATCAACCGACTGAAGCCCGTGACATTCCGCTTCCGTAATCAAAATTCGCGCTTGAGGAAACTGCTGCATTTTGCGTGACTATCTAGAAAATATCGCCCTAGGGGCACGCTCCGCATCACGGCTCCTGATTGCGGCCTTGGCGCGCGAATTGAAAGCGCGGCATGGAAGTGCAATCCACCTCTATTGCAACGGCGAACAGGAAGTCCAGTATTACGAAGCGCTGAACGACGGCTTGTATGACACGGTCAACAACGCATCGTCTCTTTTCGTCCGCTGTTATGATGATAATTTGGACGAACCCTCAGTGTTCGAACGAGCGCGCCAACTCGAAAATTTTACCGGCTACACGATAAATCGAATGATGGTAGCCGACCGGCATTTCGGCCGCGGCTATGCGCTTGGCGGGTTCTATCACCCGCGGTCGCGCTATTCCGAAAATGTCGACTATCTGCATGCAGTTCACGCCAATTGCTGCGTTCTAGAATATTGGCAGAAGGAAATCGCGGACAAAAAAATCACGATGATTCTCGACGGACCGCGAGAAGCTGCCTACGTCGCGCACCCACAAGGCATCCCTTACCGGGCACTGGTCGGCGGCAGGTACAAGAACCTGCATTACTGGGCTTGGAATGAACTCTACGAATCACCGTTGATCCAGATCGGTTACGAGAAGGCCGAAGTGGACCCTAACATCGAATTAAACCAGCCCTATCTGGCGCATACAGCAGCACGCAAGACCTACGCAAAGGCGTTCACGCTATCGACCATGGTTCGAAATGTCGGGAAAATTATCTTGCGCCACGCCTATTGGCGCGCACGCGGGTACGAAAAGGCGAAAGGCTATTTCGTTAACGAGAGCGTTAACTTTCACTACCGCATTTGGCGCGAGTACCGGCGCCTCAACAAGTTGCCGCTCTTCAAACTCGCCGACCTGAAGGACAGGAAGTTCGTTTATTTCCCCCTTCATGTCGAACCGGAAACAGCGCTACACGGCATTTCCCCCGAATTCTTCAGCCAACAGAGTTTGATAGCGTCCGTCGCACGCGACCTACCGGCAAACGTCACGCTCGCCGTTAAGGAACCCTACGGTATGGTTGGCCGTCGGCCGGATCACTTCTACCGACACATACTGGACTTGAAGAATGTCGTGATGCTCGACCCTTGGGAGATCGGCATGGAATGCGCGCAGAACGCCGCGGCCGTTATCACAATTTGCGGGACGGCAGGATTAGAAGCCGCCGCGGCCGGCGTTCCAGTCCTCTCCTTTGGACGACATAATTTGTACAATATTCTGCCTTCCGTCCAAGTGCTCGACAGCGATCGCGATTTGACAGCCGCCTTGTCAAAGGCACTGGACAACCCAGCCGACCAGCAACAGATAAGGGAACAGGCGAACAGGCTCCTGGCGGGAATAGTGTCCTGCTGCTTCGACCTGAAAGAATACGACTACATTCACCTGAAACGATTCGACGACGACGTCGTGTCCAGTGCCGCCGACGCGTTAGAGGGATCGCTTAAACTTCACCACCAATTCGCAGCGTCAGCGCGGGATTTCTCGCGCGCGCCGCTGGAACAGAAGCGCGTAGCCGTTTAGTCCGCTGCCTGATTCAGGATTTAGCTAACCTGATGCCGAAGAACCCACTCGCCGTTACTTTTCGTCCACAGGTGGGGGGAGCGAAACTCGTCGGCTATGGCAAAAAACTGCTCTTCGGAAAGATCTAGATATTCGAGGAACTCCGGGAAATAACGCCTTGGGAATTCCTGATCGTAGCGCCTGACCAGTGCTACGCCTTCTTCGCGATCGATATGTTGATTACGGATTTCCTGGGCCGCATCGTATGTCGCTCTGCCAATCCCAAACTTCACCAGTGTCGTCCAGTAGTGGTATGGATCCGTCTTGTCGTCTATCGAGTTATATTTCGAATAGGTTCCCTCTGTCCGATGCTCGTTGGCCTTGAAACCGATATTTTCGGCCGAATAGTAGTAGTTCTCTTGCGGCGTCCATTGCAGATAATAACCTAGATAGTGGACTTCCACTTCCGCTGCCCGAAGCGAATCCGGATCGGCCGGCATGTAGGGATCGATGGAGCGCAGGTCGACACCCTTATCGGGTAATTCAGAGAACGGCACACCGCCGAAATACAAATCTTCAGCGTTTTGACTATCCTGAGCGAAATATTCGAGTTTCCGCTGAGCGCTCTCGTTCTCCGAAACCGTATTCCCGTATTCGGCTTCGTTTTCGCCATAGAACACCAACGGCACGCCCATTTTCGCAGCCATCTTCGGTGCGTAGTTTTTCTGACCGAAGATGAAGGGTTGGAATGGATGCAACAAATTTTCGAAGGCGAGCCGGGTCAGCTTTCTGTGCGCTTCGCCGTCGGGCGTAAAAAGGTAATTGTCAAAGCCACCCTTGTGCAGCCAAGCCTGCATATTATACCAACCGACATCCGTATACAGGTGAGGCGCCCAAGTGACAGTAAGCGGATGCATGCCGTAGTCCCGCTTCAAGCGCAGCGCTGCGTAGACTGAATCCTTCCCACCGGAGCCTGGTACCAGGCAATCGTAAGAGTCGTTTCGGGACCGAAAGCGGTCACACAACTCACGCAGTTTTGCGTCACGTTCCTCCCAATCAACCTCCGTGAATTTGCGTTTTGAGTAATTGCACGCATCGCAGATTCCGTTTTCATCGAAGTGAATCGTCGATTTGCGGGAGTCCTTTGTATGTTTAAATTCTACGGAAGAGGATGGGCGCTGATTGCTGATAACGCAGCTCTTGCAGAACAGAACGTCGGCCGGAAGGCCATACTTGATTTCCAATTGCCCTTCCTGCGGATCCACCGCAAAACGCTTACCATCGGTTTCTTTCACTTCCACCATTCCGGAACTCCAATACCTGAAAGAATATTCGCCTGTGTCTACGATCAGTGCAGACCGTTCAGAAACCACTTGATGAGAGCCAGGCCGGTTCCCGCACTTTTCTCCGGGTGGAACTGCATTCCAACAACGGCCCCACGCTTCACGATCGCGGCGGGTCCCGCGCAGTTAAAATGGGTACTGGCAACCACATCGTCAGGATTCTCCACATTGAATCCATACGAGTGAACGAAGTACACCATGTCGTCGGGAGACGTCCCCGCGGCTTCCGGTATCTCTGTTGTAACCCATTGCAACGCACGCCATCCGACATTCGGTATACGCATATGGCCCGTAGGCAGTCGGTGGACCGTACCAGGAATTAGGCCGAGGCCGCGATGCTCACCAAATTCACTGCTTTCATTGGCAAGCAGCTGCATGCCGAGGCAGATTCCCAACATCGGTGTCCCGGAACTTGCCGCGTCGCGGAGTGGTGTGACCAACTGCGCACGGTCCAGCGCTGCCATCGCATCGCCGAACGCGCCAACGCCCGGCAGCACAATTCCATTTGCCTTCGCAATATCCGCCGGATCGGCGCTGATGCTGTGTTCGACGCCAAGCACGTGCAGCGCTTGAGAGATACTGAACAGATTACCGCGCCCGTAATCGACAATTACGATCAAAGCCGCACCGTTACATTTTCAGCATCAAGGTGGTGTTTTAGTTCGGGCACTGTCGTTTTCTCGTAATGAAGAAGTGCCGCACACGCAACCGCATCGCAGCCGGTCGCGTTGTAAAGGCTGACGAGGTGATCCGGTTTACCGGCGCCACCGCTCGCGATGACCGGCACCTGAACTGCCGCTCGGACAGCTAGGACAAGTTCCTCGTCGAATCCGGCTTGTGTACCTTCTTGGTCGACAGAGGTAAGGAGTACCTCACCGATACCCAAAGCTTCAGCTTCACGCACCCAGTCCAATACATCGACCCCGGTGTGTTCGCGACCGTTGTCCGTCAATGCATGCCATTTGCCGCGCGACTCTGTCTTGGCCTCGATAGAGAGGACGATACATTGCGAACCAAAAGCCTGCGATGCTTCCCGGAGGAATTCCGGACGAGTGATCGCAGCCGTATTTATCGCAACTTTATCCGCGCCGGCCCGCAATGCTTCTGTGATATCGTCAAGACTACGCATGCCGCCGCCGACGGTTAATGGGACAAAAATGTCCCGCGCCGTTTCGCGCACAATGTCCAGAACGTTGTTGCGCCCATAGAGGGACGCAACGACATCCATGTAAATCAACTCGTCGATTCCGTCAGCATAGTAACGGCGCGCCAATGCGTTCGGGTTGCCAATCTTGCGCAACCCTTCAAGGTGAATGCCTTTG
Source organism: Alphaproteobacteria bacterium (assembly GCA_021774435.1). Classification (GTDB taxonomy): domain Bacteria; phylum Pseudomonadota; class Alphaproteobacteria; order UBA8366. The sequence continues at coordinate 29,484 of JAJFJB010000101.1, read as the reverse complement.
ATCACGTTTTCGCCCTTGACGTCGAGCCGGGCGATCAACCGCAGCGGTGAGGAATGTTTCGACATGTTTCGGCTACGCCGCCACCTTACTTCGATAATCCGTCGTCCCAAATCCAGTACGCCGTTTTTCCTTCTTCAATATACGGTCGTAGATGAACAAAGGCATGGTCGTCGGGAGGCCCGTCATTGGCATAACAACAAATTCAACGCAAGCGAATGCGCAATAAGACGAAAAATTTTATATAACTTCTTTATCAGTCAGGGGTTCACACAAGCTGCATCAAGCATACCGAAATTTTCTAGAACCGACTTGATTTTGCTAACGCGCTTTGAATATCCAGGGCCAGCGCAGAAGCATTTGATCAGGGACGGAGAACCAAGAAGAAGTGCGATGCTCCGGTAGAGCGGCCCTGTGAGATAATGGATCAACAATGCTTTCATATGCGAGCATACGGCGCCAACAGTTCGAGAATTGGAGGGTCCCGCTAAACTTCGAGTCAACGCCACTTCACATTAGGATTTCGGACAGCCTTGGGATCGTCCGTCCGCGCCGCCGGCAGGCGGTTACCGATGGCCGTTGGTGTCATACGGGAAATGATCCGAGGTGTATGCATATTCAGAACGGTGACTTACCGGTTGGCGCAGGATGACCGGGGAAGTCGCGGCTCAGTGATAGTCGAAGCCTCGGCGTAAATCGGAAAGTGCCCTCTGGACAAACTGTTGTTCGCGATCGGACAAAGCCTCAATCTTGCGTTTCGTCGGCGTTGACTGAATACCGCAGGTCGGTTCGAAGCTGGAGATACCTGGCCAAAACTGACCATGCATCGTCGGGTTGAGCAGATCTTCTGTAAAATCGAAACCGGTCCATGATGCAACGTCCCGCATTATCCGCTCCGCGTCCTGCACCAGTGTTTCATAACGGATCACCTTCAGACGGCTTCGGTCCGATGATTTGATTATTTGGTACAATTCTTGGAAACTCCGCACCCACAGGGCGAGCCGCGGCCAGGTCAGAAGCTTCTCTCCCCTCAGTTCGCGAGAGCGCTTGAGACTATCAAGCGAATACATCGGATCACGGATAATTATGAGGGCACGGGCTTCGGGACACCAGCGAAGCGCAGCCTCCGCGGATTTTCCGAAATCCGGCGATTTCATGCAGCCGAATTTTCGCGGCACCTGCCCCAGCCCGGCTACATACGCTGTTGCCAACCATCGCCACAACTTGCCTGCCGTGTCGGGACGCTGCCCAGACAGGGCTTTTCGGTATGCTGCTTCGTCCCAGTCCCATTCAATCCGTACGTCGGAGACCGAGCCGCGCTCACTCGACTGCAAATAAGGTTTGTCCAGCGGTGGCATTAGCTGCTTGTCGCGAATACCGGCGATCAGGGCTTCTTCGTCTTCGGGTAATGCATCAACGAACAGTCCAGCCGCGTCGCCCAGGTCGCTGAGATACTCGAATAGGAATCCCTCATCTCCCAACCACGACACCTCCGGATGCCCGTCGAACAGATTGTACAAAAGACTCGTCCCAGAGCGCGGCGCACCGGAAATGATCAACGGCGCAAGCCGATCAGCTGGCACGGGAAATCTCTTCTGGTTGGAGACCCGCGAGGAGAGAAGAATGGGCACTGGTGATCGCGGTTTCCGAAATATTGTCGGGACTCAGAATTTTAAAATCCTCAAGATCGAAGGCCGTTTCTGTAATAGCTTGAAGAAACCGCTTTCCATCTCTGGCAGCGGTAGCATGGTCAAATATTGGGCCCAGAATGTGACAAAGTGCCGGATATAGATCTTCTTCACGCGCGATCGGGTACACATGCGGAAGGATATTGTACAAGTTGTGTCGACCAAAGCTTATGACTGGCCGACCGCTCACCGCTGCTTCGAAGCCGCCCGACCCGGTGATTGTTGCCGTAGCATCCGCTGTCATGGCGGCCTGCAGACCCAGCTGGTCAGGGCGAAGAAAGACGACATTCTTGAACTCCGCAATTTGTTCGTAGAAATCACGAGGCCGCCGACCAAGCGCCGCCAAAGTTTCCTTGATCGCAAGAACGGTGCCCGCTGGCAGGTCCCGCGCGAGCGACGCGATGCAGGACAGCTGGGAAAAACATTCCGGTGAAAAACCTTGAAGCGCGATTTCCGGTTCCATATGCAATGGGAAATATACAAAGCGTTGGCCGTCAAGATCGGCCAGCGTGGTACGGTGCGCATCGGCAATGTGCCGAGCCGATGTGGATTGGCGCCACAAGTAACCGACCCTCTCGCGAAGAATATATCCCCGCGCCTTTTTGTATCCTCGAAGATGCCAATAGGCCTGGCGCGCGATTGCTAGTCCGATCCTCTTCAGGGTCGGCAGCGTGCCGTGGCTCCGCGCAAAATAGCGACGCATTTCCATATGCATTGTGTACGGGTGTTCGAGAGGCTCTACCGTGTCGCCACTGGCCCTGCCGTATGTCACCGCAAGCCCGGGGAGATCGCCGAACTCATTATGCGCCCAGTATTGCAGGTTCTTATAGCGGGCACCGATCACGGCACGGTAGGGAAGTCCGCGCTGTCGCGCGATCACGGCTGGAGTCTTACCACAATTGATCAGCAGTGCGGGCTTGTGCTTGTCGATTTCGGCTTCCCAGAAATCAATATGGTCGACCACTGCGCGCACGACCCGCGGATAATCAGCTACTTCGGAAAATACGGAGCGCGGGTGCCGGAAGCCCCCGAGCGCATATCCCCTTCCAAGATGCCGATCCGTGAGGACGATGGAATTAAACGATATGCCCAAGCGCAGCTCATGCGCCGCGGCCCGTTTGTACTGTGCCGATGCGTCGGCGACAGGGATTTCGATATCGGTATAGAGCGACCTCATGACAGTGATGCTGTCGAAGGCATCGGGCTCGGTGCGCTGATAGAAATCCAGCTCTTGCTGCGTCGCAGTGTAGAGGTGAACCTTAAGTCCGTTTTCTTGGCGTAGCCGGCGAGCCAGGCCGATAAAAAGCGCCCGAAACTGCGAATGCGCCAATAGAAGGACATTGTCACCGCGTTCAAGCATAAACGGTTTCTCCCCAAATTCCAGCGACCTTCCGCAAAGCATTGGTAGCCCGCAGAACAGCGGCAACGTCGCCATAAGACAAACTGGCATCAACACGTTTCGGGTGTTGGTTGTCGAGTGTCGCAATGATTCCAGCTACATCTATCGAGAAGTCTGTGAAGTTCACTACCAGGCCGATCGTGCCGTTGAGCGAACCGCTGACCGTTACCGACTCTTGACCCTGCGCGCGTTGTTCTTTCTCGATTCCGCGCAATTGGGGCGACGAAAGAAGGGTTGGCTTTATCGTAGCCGCGTCATTTTTCATGTTCTTATTAACGGTTCGTATTCGAGTCGTGAAGGAGCAAAACAATGTATCGTCGCTATGTCGATCAACGATATGAAAAGCAGAAGAAGCGAAATGCCCTTTAGGTAATGGCGGTATCGCTCAAGATTTTACGCAAGCCGTTTCGAGCATCACGAAATTCGCTAGAACGCTCTTGAAAACCGGCCCGACCAATGGCGCTTGCATGGCCCTTGCGAGCAAAGTACGGAGGCGTAGAGACCCATCGTAATTATCTGCATCGGGCAAGGTCGCAAACCGTGCGGTAGTCAGATCCTCAACCGGGCCAACATGTTTTCGCAAAAGGGCTTTGTGGGTCCAGGGCCAGCGGAGATACAGATAGTCAGGTATTGGCGAACCAAGAAGGAGTCCGGCGCGCCGGTAGAGCGGCCCGGGGAGATAATGGATCAGCCAGGTTTTCGTATGTGAGTCATATGGCACCAAACGGTGCGGGACGTAATGAACGGCCAGACCGCCCGGCTTTAAAACACGGGCCTCCTCGCGGTAGTACGGTTCAAGTACCGCATCGCTAAGATGCTCGACGACCTGCTGGCTGAACACAACATCAACTTCTCCATCGGGCAGCGGAAGCATGGTTCCGTCATAAACTGAAAGCCGTGCTTCTTCGTGCCCGAACTTACTGTGCGCAATAGCGTTCCGCGTGGCGAAGTCGCCACCGACATCGACACCCCAGAAATTCGAATAGCCGAGCACTGCCAGATAATACAGCGTTAGGGCGCCGCCACAGCCATGATCGAGAATGACAATCTCCTCGCGAGGTCTGGTGCCGCGGAACCCTTCCAAGCGTTCGTACAGCAGGCCAATGTGGTAGGGTGGCTGCGCTGCGGTGGCATTAACCAGGGCCTGAAATTTGGTCCACGCAATCTCCGATTCATCGCTGCCCGGAACGGCGTCACAAAGGAGCCTGTAGCTCCCGGTCAATTCGCGCCAGCTCATAAGTGACGCTGCAATTCGTCCAGCACCAAGGCGACCCTTGGGCCGGCAGCGCCGTCGCCATAAGGTGATCCGGCAACGGTGCGTTTCGGGCAAGGGCCCAACCGGTCGAGTGCCGCAACAATTTCAGCTGCGTCGTTCGGGACGTCTATAACGTTCGCCCCGCGTTCTCGGCCTTTCTGCCGGTCACCTATGTTAATAGCCGGCAAGCCGAACATGCCGGCTTCGATAACGCCACTGGACGAATTGCCAGCCATGACCGAAGCGTGACGCAAAGCATTTGGATATAGCGTTGAACCCAACGTATCGACGAATGATGACCAACCGTGGGCCCGGCAAAAATTTTCGATCCGTTCTCTTGCCTCCGCACCGCCTGGGTCGCTGTTTGGCGCAGTGAAAAGCGTCGGCGCTGGCCGCGCCGCGAGTGCATCCAACGTAACTTTGACCGGTGCCAGCGGATCGGGCGCGTTTGTTTCCGAATGAACCGTCACGAGGCGAAACATTGCCGCTTTCGGCAGACTGACTTCCGTTAGGAATTCCTCTTTCGAAAGAAGTTGGGCCGATCGCAGCGTGTCCAAACCCGGCGCGCCGGTCACCACAATATTTTCGGAGGCTTCGCCCATACTGATTAGGCGCTCTCGCGCGCCAGCTGTCGCCACACAGTGCCTGTGCGAAAGCATACTGATGGCGTGGCGAATCTGATTATCGACGGCTCCCTCGGTAACTTCACCGCCATGCAGGTGCACCAGCGGCAGGTTAAAGGGCAAGCTTGCTGTCGCGGCCGGCAACATGTCCAGTCGATCGCCAACAACCAGCATTACCATCGGCTGCATTGTTGCGATGATGTCACCTGCGGCCGCGGCAATCGAGGCCATCGCCGTGGCGGCGGCCCGTCCCGTAGTACCGCCAAGATCGGCTCCGCCTCGATGCACCACGGCCTGCTCCGGTAAACCGGTAATGGGACGCGCGCCATCGGCTTGATGCATACCGGTGAATAACAGGTGCAACTCGACATCGGGCAGAGATACCAACGACTGCCAGACAGGCATAAGAATGCCGATGTCCGCTCGGCTGGAAGAGACACTGAGAATCCGGTTCACGCGAAATCCGTCTCTCGGATCGGATCATCTGCCGCCAATTTGCGGGTCAATTTTCGTCCGACCGGTGACTGTGACGGTGACAAGCCATCCGCAGGCCGTTTCAGGGTCACGTCATCCGCGGTTATCGTGTGATCGCATGCCATCGCGCATCGCGCATGCCACGACCGCCGAACCAGGGCTGCCGTGTACAGCTCATCCGGCACGGGTTCCTTAATGCCATCGCCCAAAGCAACCGCGATTTCTCGCAGCCGGGTTATCATCGCTCCTAATTCATCCGGCTCCAAAGACGCCCGGTGATCCGGGCCGGGCAGTGAACGATCGAGGGTAAAATGCTTTTCAATCACGCAGGCCCCAAGCGTCAGCGCAGCAATCGCTGCGTGATCGCCCAGGCTATGGTCGGAATAGCCGACAGGAACGCCATACGTGGACGCCATTGTCCCCATGGCTTTCAGGTTCAACGTTTCCATGGGAGCCGGATAAAGCGACGTACAATGCAGACAAGTGACGTTTCCAGCGGCAGCGTGCAGATCGTCGAGCGCCTCGCCAACTTCTGCGAGTGTTGCCATTCCGGTAGAGAGTAAGACGGGAAGGCCGAACTCGGCGAATTGCCGCAGCGCTGGTGTGTTGGTCAATTCGCCCGACGCAATTTTGATACGCTTCATGCCCATCGCCACCAGATCGCCGGTCATTGCGACATCGAAGGGCGTGCACAAGAACTCGATTCCGGACTTGGCGCAATGATCTGCAATTTTTGCAAAGTCGGCTTTCGACAACTCCAGTGCCCGCAACAGTTCCGACTGGTTGCTCTGGCCTGTATTCGAAGCCTGATAGGCAGCGGTTCCCGCTTCCTGGGTCACGAGGCCATCGGCGCGAAAAGCTTGAAACTTGACGACGTCGGCACCAGCTTCGACCGCCGCGTCGACCAGCGCGAAGGCGCGTGCCATGTCGCCATTATGGTTGACGCCCGCCTCAGCAATGATAAGCGGCGAAGCGATCATCGTCCCGGCGTCCCGGCGCCGGACCAACTATCCAACGCGTCGATGACCCTGTTCTGCTCTTCTTCCGTTAAGTTGCTGCTGCAAGGCAGAGATACCGTCCGTCCCGAAACAGCGGCGGCGACACCAGTCAACAGTGTCGGCATCGCCGAATAGGGTGCCTGAGCCGATAGAGACCGCCAGAAGGACCGCGCGCCGATTTTTCGCTCCGAGAAATGAGCCAATAGCTTTCTGGCGTCCTCTTCACTCGCGGTCTGCAGCGTATACATCCAGCTGTTGCCCGTTGCCCAAGGCGCATGAGGCATCGATGACAAGTTGTTACGGTCAACGATCGCATCGTCATAGCGCTGAGCAATGCGTTTGCGCGCCGCCAGCATTTCGTCAAGCCGCTCAAGCTGTGCCATCCCCACAGCAGCGTTCAAGTTCGTCATGCGGAGGTTTGCGCCAATCTCGTCATGTTCATATTCGTCGCCGATGCGCGCCTGAGTACTCAGGTGCTTGGCGCGCCGAGCCCAATCCTCGCGGTCGGTCATAATCATGCCGCCGCCGCCTGCAGTAACCAGTTTGTTTCCATTGAAGCTGAAAATCGAGGCGTCACCCAGACCTCCAGCAGGTCTGCCCTTATACACCGCACCAATTGCCCCTGCAGCGTCATCGATAACGGCGATTTCCGGCTTTCCGCATACCTCCATAATTCCATCCATATCAGGCGGATGACCAGCGGCATGCACCGGGACAACGGCTGTAACGCGTCGGCCCTGAGGTGATGTCTTAAGCGCTCTCGCGACCAATTCCGGGTCGAGCGTATAAGATTCCGCAGTGATATCGACGAAATAGGGTGTGGCGCCCGCATGAACAACAGCATTCGCGGTGGCCGCAAATGTCCAATCCGGAACAATGACAAGATCACCAGGCCCCACGCCCGCTGCGCTCAAGGCGAGTTGCAATGCAGCGGTGCCATTCACAGTCGATACGGCATGACGACGGCCCGTTAACCCGGCAATTTTCGTTTCAAATTCGACGACAAACGGGCCCGCGGACGATATCCAGTTATCAGTGACGCAGCGCGCAAGATATTCTTTTTCGTTGCCGCGCAAATCAGGCACCGAAAGAGGGATCGACTTCATCGCAGCCGCGCCATTTTCCATGGGTTTATTGTCGGTTCGCATTTGGAGCGTAAGGGGGCCGTTTCGTATTTCGTCGTTTTGAAGATCGAAAGTGTGGAACGCGGAAATGCCAAAACTCAGTCATGCTACCGCAGTCCGGGTTAAGCGGGTTTTTCCGCCACCAGCCCAATACCGACGCTACTATCCATATGCTGAACGTCAAGTCAATAAGACTACGGTGCCCTATCGCACTCCTATGACCCGCTGGAAAGGTCCTATAATATGGGTTTATGCGCTCCTTTCCACTTCATCGTCTGTCAAAGCTGACCCTCGGCACAGTTCAGCTCGGCATGCCTTACGGCTTCGCCGTGAAGACCCACCCACCGAATCCGGTGGAGACTATGCAGCTTCTCGATGCCGCGTGGAATTCCGGTATTACATGTTTCGATACAGCGCAGGCTTATGGAGAAGCAGAGTCGGTTCTCGGCCAGTGGCTCAAAACCTTTGATCGAGAACAACCGGACCCGTTGATAATTTCAAAGTTTCCGGCCTTAGCCGGTGACAACACGTTTTCGTTTGTCCGCGATCACGCCCGCCAAAGCCAACAAGCGCTTGGCCGACAGACCATCGACGCCTACCTCGCTCACAATGCCGAAGATATCTTTTTGCCAGGCGTTTCCGACGCTCTTCAGTCGCTTTGTGACGAAGGATTGATCGGGTCTTTCGGTGTATCCGTATACGATCCAGAAATCTTGGCGCGCGCATTGGATATAGAGGGCCTATCCGTCGTTCAATTACCCGCGAGTCTGCTGGATCAACGGTTCCAGCACTCCGGACTATTGGATCGCTGTGCCGAGCGCGGAATCACCGTCTTTGCCCGAAGCGTCTTTTTGCAAGGCGTGCTGTTTCTTTCCCCGGAGCGGTTGCCCGATCACCTAAGACCCGCGGCGGAGCCGATTATAGCACTTCAACGCTTTGCATCCGAAATTGGCTGCCCGTTGGCGAGCCTGGCACTATCTGCCGTTTTAACGACGCCGGGGATCAGTTCCGCCGTAATAGGAATTGCCGACCAAGCTCAATTGGCGACCAACTTGGAGGCGCTTGAAATTAGGCCTGAGTTAGACGCAATAGAGCAGGCCAAGAAACTTTGCCGGGGCTTGCCTGTATCCGTGATCGATCCTCGGCAGTGGCGCTAACCGGAGAGGTAACGCCCTGTCCGATGCGGTCACCTTGCACCGCTTCTGCAATTTCGCTCCCAACGAAGCATTCACCAAATCGCAAACACCGCCCCCACGTCACTGTGGGGACGGCGCATGTGTCAAATCCGTTTTAACGGCTTGGTTAGTTCGTCCTGTATTCTTCCGGCAAAAGCATCATTGAGTCTTGATCTTCCGCGACGGACATGTGGCATTCGAAGCAGAAGTTCAACGCGTTGGAGTTCGTGCCGTTGGTTACACCCATGATCGCGCCGGTCGGCATAACCATGCTGTATTTCCAATCGCCGGACTCTTTCTTAAATCCGGCTGCCATCTTCTCCATCACAAATAGCGGGCCGACACCAACACGCCCATCGGGTGCCACCGTGAAGCTGTCCTTTGCCAGTATGGCACCGACGGGCATGACGCCTGCATTCTCGAACTTGCCATAGGCGCTTGCCCTACCGTTCCCATAGTTCTGCACGAAGCGGTTGCCGTGAGTTCCAGATACGTATGCGACTTTGCTGTAACGTTTCCAGCTCGTATAAGACTTTGAAACCGGCCCTCCCGACTTACCGTACGCCGCCTGCATTTCGTTAAGAATACAATCGTAGACCTTTGCCGCTTCCACGTTAGTCAACTCAACCGCGGCACCGGCTCCGCAGGGATTGCAAGGATTGGCGCCGCACGGATTACAGCCCTTCGCCGCGCAAGGGTTCTTGGCAGCACACGGGTTGCACCCGCGCTTCGCCGCACAAGGATTGCACGCTTTTGCGGCGCAGGGGTTACAGCCGCGCTTCGCGGCGCACGGGTTGCAGCCCTTCGCGGCGCACGGATTGCAGCCGCGTTTCGCCGCACAGGGATTGCAAGCGGCGGCTTGTTGCAGCCTCGGGACAACGCATTGCGAACTGAATGATCCGCCGGCGCCACACGGGTTACAAGAATTGGCGGCGCAAGGATTGCAGCCTCTTGCCGCGCAGGGGTTACAACCTTTTGCCGCGCAGGGATTGCATCTTTTTGCGGCACAAGGATTACAAGCCTTGGCAGCACATGGGTTTTTCGCGGCGCACGGATTTTTCGCCGCACATGGGTTCTTCGCAGCACACGGGTTTTTCGCCGCACAGGGATTGCAACCCTTCTTCGCGGCGACCGCCGTGCCGACCCATACGTCTGTTGTCAGCGCCGTCGTCGCAACGCCGACGCCAACGATGACGACAAACGGCATCACGGTCGACGACAACAGTTTGGTCTTAAACGATTTCATGAGGGTCTCCCTATTCTTATGCCTCTGCTGGATCTCTAAAACACCTGAGTACCGTATTAGTCTAGATCGTTGCGGCGATCAGCGAACATCAATTGTGGTCACGCGGTTGTGAACCATCGACCATGCCGATCAGCCAATCGCGCCGGTCTCCCCGGAAATTGATAAGACGTGAGGAGTCCAGATTAGACTTCGCCCCCACATCATGCATCGTGAGAAACAGCAGAGTTGGATGAGAAGGGGGACTGAGAAAAATGCGATTGAGAAATATCACCTTGCCGATGATCGCCGTAGCAGCTGCGATATTCAGTGGACCCGTATGGGCCGAAGGCGATGCCGCGAAAGGCGAACGCATCTTCAAAAAATGCAAAGCCTGTCACAATTTGGATAAGAACAAGCATAAGGTCGGACCATCGCTCGTCGGCCTGATCGGTCGTACCGCCGGCACCGGGAAAGACGCCAAATCGAAGCTCTATCGCTATTCGAGGGCCATGAAAAAAGCCGGGGGCGACGGTATCGTCTGGACTCCGGAGAACTTGGACAAATTTTTGATCAAGCCCAAGAAATTTATCCCCAAAACAAAAATGACGTTTCCGGGATTGAAGAAGCCGGTGGACCGGGCTGATGTCATCGCCTACCTGAGGTCCCAGGTAAATTAGCGCAAAATAGAAGTCTTCCATCGCGAGCCTATCGCTCTCTCGCCAAGCGGCGTGGTATGGTTTTATCAAAGAACCAATGCCATCGAATGCGAGGGAGCGAAGACATGGGCAAACTGGACGGCAAAACGACAATCGTCACTGGCGCGAGTAGGGGCATCGGGCAGGCCATCGCGGAATTGTTCGCGTCGGAAGGCGCGAAGGTTGTTTGCGCGGCCCGGACGCTAAGCGAGGGCGATCACCCGCTGGAAGGGTCACTGGCCCGCACCGTGAAGAACATCAAGGATGCCGGTGGGGAAGCAACGGCGGTTGCTGCAAACATCTCGCATGAAGAGGAATGCCTGTCTCTCGTCGAGAAGACACGGGCGGCTTATGGGCCCGTCGACATTTTGGTCAATAACGCGGCGCTGAATTATTACATTCCGACGGTCGACTATCCGACCAACCGTTGGGTCCGGTCGTTTTCGATTAACGTCCATGCCCCCTTCATTCTGTCGAAGACCGTTTTGACGGACATGACCTCCGGTCGTGGCGGTGCAATCGTCAATATTAGTTCCGGAGCCGCAATCGGACCGGGCCGCGGCCCGTACGAAGACCAGCATGCGCGCGGCGGTGTTATGTATGGCGCCAGCAAAGCGGCCCTTGAGCGCATGACCCAGGGCCTCGCCCAAGAACTCGCTCAGCATGGCAATATTTCCGTGACCGCGGTGTCGCCGTCCCGGGTCGTTCCGACACCGGGCACTGTCTTTCACAAGCTGGTCGAAGGTATGGAAGATCCGAAGGGCGAGCCGCCTTCTTATATGGCGCAAGCAACGCTGTTGCTCGCATCCGAACCTGTCGAGAAAGTGAACGGCCGGGTAACTTATAGTCAGCAGATCCTCAAGGAATTTGGCTGGATCGACGAAGCCGTCGGGCGCGGCGTCGATACCGACGGTTCCGGTTATTCGAAAGTATAGGCCGAGAGATGGCTTCCTTTTATCAACCCGACCTCGGGCGCAATCCCAATGACCCCTTCGCCCGTGACGCGGACGGCAAGCTGGTACGGCGCAGTTATTGGCTCGACATGATGGATCAAGCTGTCGTTCTCATCCTGACGCAAGGGATCGGTGGGCACCTCACTAACGACCAAAAACGGGCCCATCTGACCGATATAAAGCGGGACCACCTCATCGACGCGATTTGCCAAGTCGAAATCTTGCCACCGGAAGACTAATCTCACCGCTCACGATGAGCGCTCGGTTGAAAACAACCAAAAAGTTACAGCATCTAAACTAGTACAATTTCCGTTCGAAATCGTTCGTCGCGGGATTGATTTTTTGCAGAAAAGTCCGGACATTAAAGGAGTTAATTCATCAACTCGGCGCGGGTTGGAATAGCGCGCTGAGGAACGTTGTGCCACTTGTGGATTTGCATTGCAGGCATTGGCAATCAGCTACACCGGTGTATTGTTTCCAGCACGTACTGAAATCAAACTTACAAACAGGGAGGATGCTCCATGAATAAAAGAATGACACGGCGAAGTTTTGCCGGTGCGCTCGGTGTTTCGGCACTGGCGCTCGGCATGGCGATCGCACCGACACAACAAGCCCAGGCCGCGGATTTTTCCGGCAAGAAGGTGCGTATCATCGTTCCCTTCAACGAGGGCGGCGGCACGGATAGCCTGACGCGCTCTCTGGTCCCCTTTATGGAGAAGTATCTCCCAGGGAACCCGAAGATTCTCGTTATCAACAAGCCCGGCGCCGGTGGCATCGTTGGCGGCAACTATTTTGAGTCCAAAGGCAAGAAGGATGGCACCTGGGTCATGGCACTGTCCACGTCGACAGTCATGAACTACCTGCTGGGTGACCCTCGTGTGAAGTTCGACATCAAGGGCTGGGAACCGATCATCATGCTACCGCGCGGTAACATGGTCTATTCCCGTTCCGAACTTGGCCTCAAAGGTCTGGGCCCGAAAGCCTTTGTCGAAAAACTTCGGTCGATCCCGAAAGACAAGCTGGTGTTCGGCGGCAAGACCCCAACATCATCGGCCATCAACAAACGCATGGCCCTATCCTTGCTCGGTGTCGAAGTGAAAGACGTCTGGGGCATGAAGGGTAACGGCCCGATGGCGCAGGCCTTCGAGCGCGGCGAATTCACAGTTAATTTCGATAATTCGCTGTCTTACATGAACAACCGGAAAGGCTTCCGGGATTCGGGCATCGCTACGGAGATGTATACGCATGGTGCACCGGACGCCAAGGGTAGTTGGAAGGATGCGAACGGCAAGTACTACCGTGATCCGACCTGGCCGAATGTTCCGACAATCTATGAATTGTACGAAGAAGGCACCGGCAAAAAGTTCGAAAGCCCGGCAGCCAAGGCCACGCTCGCACTTATCCGTGTCGGCACACTTGCGAACAAGTCGTTCCATCTTCCGAAAGGCGCGGACAAAGGCGCGCTTGAAGCGTGGCGTAATGCGCTTTCCAAAACGATGGACGATCCGGAATTCTTGAAAAAGAAGCCAAAAATTCTCGGCAAGTTTACGGTAACAATCGGCGAGCCGGCGCGGACGGCGTTACATCAGGCGATCAACCTGTCGGCTGAAGAGAAAGCCTACGTCAAGGAATATGTGAAGGTTCGCTACAACCTCAACCTGTCCATGTAATCAAGACAGCGCTTTACGGCGCAGATACGGCGCCCGGCGATAATACGCTGGGCGCCGTTTTCTATTCCGGATCAGAGTAAGCCGGTTTTAAGAGCCGGCGCGGCCCCCTACCCCGCCCTATTGCGGTCCGCCGAGGTAGAACGGCATCGTGAAACCGAGATACTGCTCCGTAAACCATTGCAACAGTCCCGGCGGATATTCCAGCGTCAGGAAGTAGGAAAGAAGACCCAGGAACACCGCCGCGGACAGTCCCAGCAACCCATTTCGCACAAAGTTGGTTTCAACTTTGGACGTCACGAAGTGGAAAATGAAGATGGCCGCGGCAATCGGAAAGCCGACCAGTCCGACGAACGCGAGCATGCCAGCGATCCAGCCGAGATAATAAAACTCGGAATGTTCGGTTACCCCGTCCAACTCCTTGTCGATGAGCACCGCACACGGTTTCTTCGCGAACACTTGCTGGAAGAGTACCGGTAGGACAAAGACAAATCCGAGCATGCCAACAGCGAAGGGGAAAATGCGTCCCAAGGTCTCGTAGCGGAAGCCATCCGTGAATGCGATCACAACAATGGAGAGCATGAACAGTGTGAAACCGATTTGCGGCCATTTTCGGCGTGTCGAGGCCTCACTGTCCTCCGTATAAACTTTCCCCGCATTCGGGTTGTAGCGTAATGCACCGTAGATGGAGAGCACGGTCAGGATGAGCAGGACGATCACAATCGGCCGTTCGAAGAAGCTATAGCCATAGACCTGTATCGACTGATACAGCGACGTTTCGATACGTCCCGATAGAAAAAAACCGATCAACAGCGCCGGGCGCGACCAACCGTAGCGCTTCATGAAGGTGCCCAGCGTCCCGAAAATGAACAGGGCGATGAGATCGCTCCAGTCTCGTGTCGCCTGAAACGCCGCGAAGAAGATCAGCACCAGCATGAAAGGCGCCAAAAACCCATAACGGATCGTAGTAATCTTCGCGATATGCGACGAGAGCAATAGACACGCCCCCGCACCGAAGACATTGGCAAGCGCCAGCGACCAAATCATCGTGTAGGTCAGGTCGAGATTCTTGGTGATCATCTCGGTACCGGGCTCGATACCAATCAGAATGAAACCGCTCAACAGAATGGCGTAGCTGCCCGACCCCGGAATGCCGAACAGGATGGTCGGGATCATCGCGCCGCCTTCCTTGGCATTATTGGCCGACTCGGGAGCGAGAACGCCACGAATATCGCCCGTGCCGAATTTTGTTTTGTCCTTAGACGTCTGGATCACATGACCGTAGGCGATCCAATCCACAACCGAGCCGCCGAGACCCGGGAGCGCACCAATGATGCAGCCGATGGCAGAACAGCGCATAACGATCCACCAGTTCTTAACGGCATCTTTAAAACCTCTGAGCCAACCGCTGCCCAGCATGCCGTCTTCGGATATCGTTTCGTGACGGCGCACAAGATCGACGATCTCCGGCATCGCGAACATGCCGAGCCCGATGATCACGATCTTGATCCCATCGCTGAGATAGGCTGACTCAAAAACCCCAGGAACACCCGTCAGCCGAAAGGCACCGTGCGGTTCGTAGCCCACCATGCCGATGATCAAACCGATGACGCAGGTCGCAAGCCCCTTGAGTGCGTGATTGCCGGTGAGCATGCCGATCATGCTCAGCGCCAGCATGATGAGCATCATCTGTTCGCCGAAGCCCATCGCCAGGATAATCGGCCGGGCGGCGAAAATGGCGCCGGTCAGCACAAAGGCGCCGAACAGACCGCCGAATAGCGACGCGGTAAATGCCGCACCGAGCGCACGCGCGCCTTCGCCCCGCTTGGCCAAGGGGAACCCATCCACCACCGTCGCTTGCGAGGCGGACGTTCCCGGTATGCCCATGAGCACCGAGGGAAAGGTATCAGAGGTCGTCGTCGGCGCCAGCAAGCCGATCATCATAGCCAGAGCGTGCGATGCCTCCATGTCGTAGACGAAGGGCAAAAGAAGCGAAAGACCGGCGACGCCACCAAGCCCCGGCAGTACGCCAATGAGCAAGCCCAGTGTTGTCCCCAGCAGCAAAAACGCCAGATGCGCAGGCTCAAAAAGCTGCGTAAAGGCATCGATTAAAATTTGCGCTTCCATACTTGCTCCCCAAAGCCCCTGTACTTCTTTTTTCAAGGCTTAGCGTTTTTGCAATGATTAGGGAATGCTTTCGACAGTATTATTTCGATTCACGCAGGAGGCTCGCGTTGCGTTTGAACAACGCCGAAAGCCATCGTCAATTGGGTGTCAGAAGAGGGCGCATCTCGGATACACACGCAATTTGCTCGACCTGCAGGACCTGTTCGATAAGCATTCGGGCCTTTGCATCACCAAGGGGGGCGGCGAGCAAATCGAATGCTTTCTCCGCCAATTCCCGTTCATCCATCGGATTGTCCGGCGTTCCGCGAACCGCCATCGTGCGATGCGTCAGCGACTTGCCGCCCTGCCTGCGGATTTCAATAACCGGTTTGCGGCGTGGCAGGTCGACGTCCGGCACAAGAACAATCTTTTCTTTAATAGCGACAATGGTGGGGTCGGCAATGCGCGCATCATCATGTGCGGAAGCAAAACTCACGGTTCGATCGAGGACCATGACCGCGACCAGATACTGCAAATTGACTGCGGCCATATGCCTGTTGTCGACGACATGCGCTTCCTTGTCGGACATGCGAATACGGATTTCCTCGATTGCCGTCTCCGTCAGATCAAATTCCAGAATTAAAGCCTGAACGGAATCGAGCACGGCCTGGATCGGTGAACCGACAGTCCATTTTTTGATATTGGTTCGCAGAATCTCATAGCGCTGCCCAAGGTTGGCCACCAATTCACCTGGCACCGCATCCGTCGGCGCGAAGGCGAAAAAGAAATTCCGCGGGCCGGAGAAGACATCGTCGAGACCGGTGAAACCGGCCTGCACCATCGTGGCCGCGGTAACAGCATTACGCGCTGGCATGCCACCAAAATCAAAGGCCTTTTCGATGTGGTCCGGGTCCCTTTGCCAGCAATTCACACCAGAAGCCTGCTGCGCCGTATACGACAGCATCCAGCGCAATTGTGCTGCCGTTAGACCGGCAAGAGCACCTGCCGCCGCCGCCGCACCAAACAAGGGCGCGAAAGAATGGGTACTGTGGCCGGCTTCATAAAAACGGTCGGCGCCAAGCGCAACGGTCAACCGACCGCCGATATCGTAACCGAGCACGACCGCTTTAAGCAGGTCCGCACCGGACCGGGCTTCCTTTTCAGCCATCGCCAACGCCGCTGGAACGACGCCGCAGCCCAAATGGCTACGCGACGCGAAATGGGAATCGTCCGTCTCATCCGCGTGCGCCGTCATACCGTTCGCCAGTGCTGCGTTGACGGCAGACGTTACAACGTCCGTGCCGACGACGGTCGCTTCCGCCACCCCGCCCTGTAGCCGTGTATAGGCAACGGCTTTTTGGCCCGGTGGCAAATACGCGCCGGAAACCATGGATGCGAGCGTATCGAGCAAGTGATGTTTCGCCTTCGCCGACACGTCATCCGGCAGGTCCCTCCCCAAGGCGCCCGCGATATAGTCCGTCAAGCCCTGCATGACCTGACCATTCTCAAAAGAGGCGTCCGTCATCCAAACTTTCCCTGGTTAAGCAATAATCGGCGCTTCTCTGCCAAGCTGCGTGCGATGCATCACGCGCCGATGCGTCCCAGGATTCGCGTCGCGGTGATGCATCGCGCAACGGTTATCCCACAGCACCATGTCGCCTGGGCGCCACGGACCATGTGTCCATTTGAAGCGGTCTTGGGTAGCGTGATCCCAGAGGAAATCCAAAAGTTCCTCGCTTTCCGCCCGCGACCAGCCAATGACATATTGCGAGGGAAAGACCCGCCGGCGTCCCAAATAAAGCGCTTTGCGTCGCGTCACCGGGTGAATTCGGACAAGCGGGTGATCGGGTCCCGGAACATCGTCCAGAGTTTCTGGTTTCTGAACGCCTTGCCGCAAAACGCCGGCTGAGTTGCGGCTGGAATCCTGTTTTGTGTAGAGGCCTTCAATACGGACCTTCACGTCTTCGGGCAGCGTCTCATACGCCATGTATTGATTGTTGAAGGATGTGTTGCCGCCCTCTGGCGGCACTTCAAGGGCGCGCAGAAAACTGCCTGCCGGCGGCGTCTCGATATAGGAGTTGTCGCTATGCCAAACGACTTCCCCGCTGCCAAGCCCGTCATTCTCCATGACCGGTTCGCCATTCGGCCCAAGGTTGGAAACGACCGTGATCTCGGGGTGATTTTCGACAGCGTCGGCAGGGAGTCTTCCCTGCGCCTCATAATAAGCGCGGTTCGCGCCCGCGACCGGCGTACCAAAAATATCCGTCGCCAAGATATGATCGGAAGGAGAAATATTCTGCCCCCGGAACATCAATACCAGATGTTCAGCCCAGGCGTCGTTTAACGCTTGCGCCATTGCCGCATCAACAGGGCAGGAAAAATCGACGCCGCGAATTTCAGCGCCAAGCGGACCGCCTGTCGGGCGTACCTCAAACGTCTCTACTTTGTTTTCCATGCTCTTTCACCGTCAATTCAGGTGCGGAATCACATCGCGGCCGAACCGCTCAATCGTCTTCATGATCTCTTTGTGCGGCGGACCTCCGGAATGTGCGTGCCGCAAGCGCAACAGAAAATAGTCCGTACCGACGGCCTCACCCCAACGCTTGAACTCGGCCACGCAATCCTCCGGCGATCCCGTAATGATGCGGTCCTTCCACATATTCTCGAACTGGAATGCGCTTTCCGACTCGATATCCTGAAACGCCGTCGCACCATTGCGCCAATAATACTTGTATGCCGTCATGACTTCGGGTCCGTAAATACGCGCTGCGTCTTCGAGACCATCCGCAACCCAGGCATCACGCATCAGCACGACCTGTGGTTCGCGCCCTGCTTCAGCCGCGGCTTTGCGATACAGGTCCGCGAGCACTTGGTTTTCAGCGAGCGGCATACTTGGCCCCAAAACAATGGCGTCTCCGAGACGCCCTGCACGATCTACGGCAGCCGGCACCCATCCGCCAATCCACAATGGCGGCCCCGGCTGTTGTATCGGTCTTGGGAGCACACAAACATCGTCGATATCGAAATGTCTGCCCCGATGGGAAAACCGCTCGCCGGTCCATGACTTCCGTAAAACTTCAATCGCTTCCTCAAAAAGGCTTACCCGGTGTTTTTTCTCTATCCCGAAGGCACGAAAATCCGCGTCTTGATAGCCAAGTCCAATGCCAAGCGCCAATCGGCCGCCGGATACGATGTCGAGAGTGACCGCGTCTTCGGCGACGCGCAGCGGATGATGAAGCGGGAGTAAAAGAACTGAAGTCCCAATCTGAATGCGCGTCGTACGCGCCGCAACGGCAGCACACACAATGAGAGGCGACGGCAGGAAACCATCCTTGTCCTGATGATGCTCGCCAAAGAAGAACCCATGGAAGCCGCACGCCTCCGCCAGCTCGGCTTCGGCAACCGTTTCCCGCACGCAGCGATCGAGTTCGTCGCCACGTGGCGGATTGGCAATCGAACTATAAAGCCCAAGTTTTATCATTGTCTCCTCTCCCCATTACCGCAGACACAGTGGCTCACAACCTGCGAGTTTCATCTGCGAGACCGGCAACGACAAGGGGAAAAGAAAATGGTGCCGCCTGGGTGACTTGAACACCCGACCCCCGCATTACGAATGCGATGCTCTACCAGCTGAGCTAAGGCGGCACGTCGGCGGGCAAAATAAGCCCAGCGGGTCAACAAGGCAAGACCGCTAATGGCATCTGTTTAATTGAGGTCAGAATTCATATAGCCACGTGAACCGGCTTCTTTTTTGTTTTCTCTAACGCAGCACTTTCATCGTTTTCGGTTCTGGTGCTTAGCGCATTTCGGACCCAGATCTCGGCGCCACCATACCTTAATAAGAATATTTCATGAAAATATAAAATGGTAAAATAATACGCATAAGTAAAATAGTACCCATCGGTATAATATTACTACTATTATTATTATACCTTTTTAAGTCTTTTTTGTTGCGTTATTGCAACTGTTCTCAATTCTATCATTATTTTCTATTACTTTTATTGGCAATTGTCTCAGGGCCTCAATACCGTTGTTCTGGAGCCGCCGGTTAGTTGGCTGCAGGTACGCTTGTTAATGAATCATGTTCGATCTCCATGCTGATCATGTTCACAACCTGGGAAGTGCAAGCCGAACTGCATAGCCATCCATTTCGAAAAGCTGGCGGCTCTCAACAACGTTTTTAAAACAGTCTGATCGTTATGGAGGTTAAGGAATGAATTCCCCTGTAAAGCTGCTTAGCAGCACAGCACTTGCGGCGGCAGCCATGGTCATGGCTGTGCCAACCGCATACGCGGATGCCCATGCGTCGCTTGAAAAACGCGTTAAGGCGCTCGAAAAAGCAGGCGGTGGGCAAACCGTCACGCGCAGCAAGAAGACGATGAAGTTGGTCGTATCGGGCCACATCAATCGTCTGATCCAGTTTGTCGACAATGGCACGACAAGCGGCTTCGAACACACAACCAGCATCGAGTCGCGCTCTCGCGTCCGTTGGGTCGGTACCGGCAAGATCAATGACGATTTGTCGATTCAGACCTATATCGAGCTCGGCAACCGCTCATCCTCGAGCACGGCGCAGGATCTCGATACCAATGGCGACAACAACGGGAACGCCAATCAGGACCCGCTGGACGAACGTCATATCGACATGATCCTGACAAGTAAGTCGCTGGGTAAGCTTTGGGTCGGTCAGGGCCGTACCGGCTCGGAAAGCACTTCCGAGGTCGATCTTTCCGGCACCGGCCTTTTGAGCTTGAACGCCGATGAATTCCTCGTCGCAGCAGGCGAAGACTTCCAGCGAAATGGGGCAGCGGTCGGCCGCTCGATCGGACAGGTTCAGAACAACCTCGATGGTCACGGTCGACGCGACCGTATCCGCTACGATACGCCGAAGTTCGCCGGCTTTCAGATCACAACGTCACACGAAAATGCCGACGGCTGGTCTACAGCACTGCGCTATGGCGGTTCGTTCGGTGGCGTCAAAGTCAAGGCGGCCATCGCTTATAGTGATGACTCAACCCGCACGGGGCGCGAAACCGTAAACGGATCGGCTTCGATCTTGTTGCCATTCGGTCTCAGCTTCACCGTTGCCGCGGGTACGCAGGACGACGACCGTTTCAATGGCGTTCGCGACAATGCCGAAATGCGCTACGCCAAAATCGGTTACAAGTTCAAAGCGCTTGAAGTTGGTCAAACCCGGCTCTTCGTGTCCTACGGTGAATTCGAAGATATTACGGGTGCGAACGAAGAATCGGAAACATTTGCCTTCGGCGTTATCCAAATCGTCGAGCCGTTGGGTATCGAACTGCAAGCGGGCTACGCGAACTTCTCGCTCGACCTGCCCAACGCGGCAGACCCTGACGATATTGACGTCGTAACAATCGGCGCACGCGTAAAGTTCTAGCGCGCACCTAACCGTAGGAGATTTTCAAGCCGTGAGTAATTTCAGTTGGATAGTGCTTGTCACAGCAGTGTTCGTGACAGCGGGATGCCAAAAAATCCCCTATAAGCCCTACCTACCGGAAGAGTATCGGGGTGATCCTTCGGAACCCTCGCCGACGCAGCCCGGAATATTTACCGGCAGGAGAGGCGAATACGTCATCTACGGAAAATAGGTCACTATGTTCTAAACCGGCTTCAGGAGACTGAAGCCGGATTTTTTTACTCTTTTTTTTATCGATGTGACCGGGATCACTGCGACATCGGCAACCGACCGTTATATTCTGATCATCCTGTTAAGGATATCGTTCCTTCCTCCCTAAATCTCCTGGGCCGGCTAGTTCAAGCCGGCCTTTCTTTTTCTTCAGCCCATTCCTGGCTCTGGTCGGCAATTGCAGCCGGCAGCGGCTCTACCGCAACCGGAACACCAGGCGGAAGCCGCCATTCAAGTGTCGCGAAACCGCCGCATGCCTCGCAGCAAGCATGCCACGCGGGCGCAACGGAGCCGCACGAATCGCAATACCAACTTTGTTCCGGCGGCGCCTTCGCCGCTTCGTCGAGCAATTGGCGCGCAGCTTTCAAGTCACCAGATTCCTGTTCTTCAAGATCCGCAAACAATCGCAAAACCCGCGATGTACGCCCTTCGCCTGCCGCCAATTCCAGATGTCGGCGCGCTTCCCCCCACAACTGCGCGGCCAGCGATGCCTCGGCCAAGGCAAGATGACTTTCCGGATGATCCTCCCGCAGATCGACGAGTCGCTGAAAACGTTTTACCAGAGCAAGCGGCGCTTCATTTTCCCCGCCGAGCCTCCGATAGGCGTTCGCAAGATCGGGATGCGGTGATTTCTGCCATGCCGCTTCAAGTGTTTTTGTCGCCCGCCTCATTTTTCCAACATCAGTTAAACTTTTAGCATAGGCAACTGTCGCCGGTATCAGACCCGGATCGAAATCGTGCGCCTGACGAGACCGCTTGGCCGCCACTGCCCGGTCGCCTTGTGCCAACGCGTGCCGGCTTGCCTCGACCGCCAATGCCGCCCGGCGATGGCGACCCAATTCAGCATCCACGACGCCAATACGGATGGCATCTCGAAGGGTCTGGTCCGCTGCTTCCCATTGCTTTGCGCTAACCTGTAGCTCGAGCAAATGTTTTAGAACCCATGGCGTATTTGGCCGCAATCGCTGCGCCTCGCTGGCGAGCCGCAGCGCTTCCGTTTTGTCGTCTCCGCGGACCGCCTGCATCAGCAGTCCCCGGACACCGAGAAATGCCATTTCCGGCTCCGAAAGCATCGCTTCGAAATAGCGCCGCGCGGCATCCTCATCGCCGTCCAACTGAGCTGCCTGTGCCGATAACAGCATCGTCAATGGGGGATCGTTCAATAGTGAGTCCGCTTTGCGCGCAAATCGCAACGCCTCTCGCGAGTCTCCCGCGGCAACAGCGACCATCCCCTGCGTCAGCGCTTGATATCCGCGCTGACGGCGGCTTGCGCCACGATGTTCGACTATTCGACCAGGCGCGCGGCGCAGAGATCGCCAGAACCGGTAAAGAGCGGCTGCAATAACGATCAGTATGACAACGGCCAAGACCAATATGCCGACCTGTTCCGTATAGATGCCATACCCCAAGGCTTCAATCTCAACCCGGCCAGGGTTGTCGGCAAACCAGACCGCGAGCCAAACAGCCGCTCCGATCAGAACGAAAAGCAATAGAATACGTATCATTGTGCGGACGTTTTCACAGCAGCAGACTGGTCGAGACGCTCAATCGCCAAAAGCCTGAGTTTTAAAAGTGCCTTATCGGCGGTAATTCGGTTACGCGCCTGCTGCGCCCATTCTCCAGCAGGCCCCGACAAGCCATGCAGCATTGCAGCTGCACCTGGTAAATCGCCACCTGATAACGCTCGTTGCGCCTGAACCAATCGGGTCGCGCCACTCTCCGCGTCATCAATACGCCTCACAGTGATGACTGCGTCAAATTTTCGCAACATCTTATCGGTCCAGCTCTCCCCATCGGCTGTCCATACTCGTTTTCCACGCGACGCGACTAACTTGGAAAGGCGTTTGGCGAGTTCCGGTTGCGTGGGTACTCCCGCCGAGGCATGTGGCGCCAAGTCCGCGACAGGACCGGTCAGCTTTCCGTCACCGGCTTCAGCCAAACGCCTCAGAGAATCGAGAGCAAACCCATAGGGAGCCCCCTCTCGAAGCGCAACTTCGAGAGCGCCGACGGCAATAATCATTGACGATTTGCGCGTAGTCGAGGCCGCCGTATCGACCACCGCCTGCTCGACTTTGGCGTTTAGCGTCGTAAGAGACTCACGAAGCGCTGCTATGTCCGTGCCTTTTTCATCGATTGCCGTACGCCCGGCAGTCCGCGTGGCCTCAAGCGTCTGGACCAGGTTATCCAAGCGGGCTCGCAGAGCATCCAATCTCGGGGTCAGGTCCGGCGCATTGGACGTTACGGGCGCGCGCGCTTGCACATCGTTCACAGCCCTTTCCAATGCAGCGACTCGCCGCGACATATCTGGAATTTTCGGCCGGCTTTCAAGCGCGATGATGCGCGTGTCGAGCTGATCGGTATTATGCGATGGGGCCTCGCCATACAATACAGGTGACCATTTCGGTTGCGTTAAGACAGCAATGCCGGCGGCAAACGCAAAGGCCAATGCCAACCACGCAATACCGTTGCCCTGCTTTGGCTCAGGCACTACCGGCTCATCCGGCACAAGTTCTTCTTTCTCCTCAGGATGCGGTATTTCACTCGTTTCGATCGGCACCATTTCGTCGTCAGGAACGACTGCCGCAGAAAGGTCGAGGCCATCGGCTGCAGCGGCCTCGAGTACAACCTCACGTCGGTTTTCTGGAATATTGCCCCGGCTCTTCCAGCCTTGAATGGTGGTAGCCGCCACACCCAACCGCGCCGCCATCGGACGTACCCCGCCAAATGCCGCTACGACCAATTCCGCGTTATTCAGCCATTCCTCTGCCGCAGGACCTTCTGGCGGCGAATCCGACTCTTCGTCCGAGGCGTTCTCTTGCTCCGTCATCGAGCACCTAATCTTTCATCAAATATTGCCAGGAGGGAATCTTGCGTCGGGACCGGGGCAACCAAAACGCGGCGCCACATTATAGGATCCGCCGCCGCAGCGACAGCATCGCTTAAGCATAGGGCCTCGAGATGTTCGCATGCCTGCTCAAGGCCCTCGGCCTTTGCAAGTGAAACGAATGTCGCCGCGGACCGGGGCGAAAAGAAAAGCACGATATCAAGTTCCCTATCTAATATAGCCATTCGTATTTCGCCACTGAACCCACGCGCAAGCTGAGCGTCGTAGATGACCGCTCGGCGGACGACAAACCCGGCGTTGCTCAACTGTCCCGAAAGATCGCCCGCAATGGCGCTTCCCGCCGGATGCAGTAAAACGCCGTCTCCCGGGTTACGGTGGTCAATGACAAGATTACAAAGTTTGTCCACGTCGCCGCCCGCACTTTCAACGCGCTCGAACCGATTCTCTTCGGCGGTAACTTTCGTACGATCCCCAACCGTATAGACGGGCAAGTCGCGACGCGATGTCAGTGCCGCGAAGGCTCGCACCCCGTTGGACGACGTAAAAAGAACGGCCTGCACACCGTCCAGGTTAAGCGTCACATCCGGCAGCACGGCGATCGTCAACATCGGGCTGATCAACGCTTCAACGCCCCGTGTTTCCAATGCCGCGACAAGGGGCCTCGAATCCTGCAACGGTCTGGTCACCAATGCGCGAATTGTTTCCTCCTGGGTTTCCAATAGGATTTGTCGCGAAAAGAACTGGCTTCGGTGCCATAACCCTTCATTGCTACCGCGCGCCGCGATCCGCAGGTCAATGCAGTGTGTACATTGTACGTACGTAATTTTAGTCCGTCATCCATCGTGCACTTCTGTACCCGGTTCAGCCCGTTGCCGAAAGTGGTTTTCCAATCAATTGCAACCGGTTCGCGACAACGTAGAAGGAACATGCTAAAAGGCCGCGAAATTTACTAATATTGGATGCCGTCCGACATGGCGCTCACGATCGCCATCATAACGCTAATTTTCATTGCCTGTACGGTGTATGCGTACAAGGCTAGAGGCGATTTCCCCTCCTTTACCGATGAACAGCTCCTGAAACAGCATCAGCGCTTTCTGGAGGAATTGGAATCGTCCCGAAAATATATCGGCGCGACATATTTCCATGCGGTCGAAAAGGGCTCGCAGGCGCAGGCCGAGCTGGCGCTTCGCGGTTACGACGTCGCAAAACTGCTCCAGGAATCAGTAACCGCAGCGCGAGAAGAACGCCCGATGAATTGGAACAGCTGTCGGACAGGGTCTAATTTTAAGGCCAAGGAAGGCGCTCTATGATCGTCCTTGGCATCGAAACTTCGTGCGACGAAACCGCTGCGGCCGTCGTCCAAGACGATCGCTCCATATTGTCGAATCTCGTGATTTCCCAGTTGGATGAGCATCGCCCCTATGGCGGCGTCGTTCCGGAAATTGCGGCGCGGAGCCATCTCGACCATATCGACGGCCTCGTTGATCGCGCTTTGCGTGAGGCGAATGTCGATTTCGGCGATTTGGACGGCGTCGCCGCAACGGGAGGCCCGGGACTCATCGGCGGCGTTCTGGTTGGCATGATGACCGCGAAAGCGATTGCGCTCGTGCACAAGCTGCCGCTGGTCGCCGTCAATCATTTGGAAGGGCACGCGCTGACGGCCCGGCTGACCGACGACGTTGAATTTCCCTATTTGCTGCTGCTTGTATCGGGCGGGCATTGCCAGCTTCTTGCGGTCAGAGGCCCGGGCAAATACGAGCGATACGGTACAACGCTCGACGACGCGGTTGGAGAAGCGTTTGACAAAACGGCAAAGCTGCTCGGACTGCCTTATCCCGGCGGACCGTCTGTCGAAAAGGCTGCACAAACCGGGAACCCCGACCGATTTGCCTTTCCACGCCCCATGCGCGGCAGACCGGGATGTGATTTTTCCTTCTCAGGCCTGAAAACGTCCGTCGCCAGGACATTTCAGACCATGGCGCAGAATGGTTCGGCTGTTGCAGATGCCGCAGCCTCCTTTCAAAAGGCGGTCGGCGAAACCGTAGCAGACCGGGTTCTCAACGCGATAGACCGTTTTCGTTCCGAGTGTCCGGAGGGGAACACGATTGTCGTCGCGGGCGGTGTCGCGGCGAATGAGCACTTGCGGGCGATACTTGCCGATCTAACGGCAGCCGAGAGATTTCATTTCTTCGCGCCGCCCATCGCGCTGTGCACGGACAATGCGGCGATGATTGCCTGGGCCGGCATCGAACGCCTCCGGCTCGGATTAACCGATACACTTGATTTCGCGCCACGACCCCGCTGGCCGCTGGACGAATTAAGGGTGGCGTCGTGACCAGGCTCGCCGTCATCGGCGGCGGTGCCTGGGGTACCGCACTCGCCTGTGTCGCACGCCGCGCCGGCAACGATACTTTACTCTGGGCGCGTAATGCAGCCGTCGTGACCGGTATTAATGAGCACCGGATCAACACGCATTATCTCGACGGCATTACGCTCGAAGCGGGTATTGAAGCGACCACAAGTATGGCAGCGGCAGCGCAATCCGCCGACATTGTTCTGTTGGTCGTACCCTCGCAATTTGTCAGAAAAATATCGACAGACTTGGCGCCGTATCTGCAAAAAAGTACACCCGTCGTACTTTGCGCCAAAGGAGTTGAGCAGAAAACCGGTGCCTTAATGACCGAGATTTTGTCGGAAACATTACCAAGCACGCCGATCGGTGTTCTTTCCGGCCCGACTTTTGCGCAGGAAGTGGCCCGCGGCCTGCCCACCGCCGTTACTCTTGCAGCAGCAGCATTGTCGACAAGCGAGCAACTTGCCGCTGCCATCGGCGTTCCGCAATTTCGGCCTTATCTTTCGAACGATCCTGTCGGCGCGGAGATTGGCGGCGCCGTCAAGAATGTGTTGGCGATCGCCTGCGGAATCGTCGCGGGACGAAAGATGGGCGACAATGCACGCGCCGCACTGATCACACGCGGGCTCGCCGAGATTGTGCGTCTCGGCATCGCAAAAGGGGCACAGGCTGAAACAATGATGGGTTTATCCGGACTCGGCGATTTGACTTTGACGTGCAATGCGATGCAATCACGTAATTTCTCGCTTGGCGCCGCCCTGGGTGAGGGCCGATCTCTTGCTGATATTTTGAAAGAGCGCCGGGCCGTTACCGAAGGGGTCTATTCCGCAAGCTCAGTGGTCGCGCTCGCGGCCCGGCTTGGTGTCGAAATGCCGATTTGCGAAGCCGTCGACCGGATCGTCAATAACGGCGATGACATCGATCAGGTGATCACCGACCTCCTTTCACGACCATTTGCTCACGAACACAACCGAGCCGATTGACGACACGCAATCGCTTGCCAACAATATGACCCCAGCAACCACCGGACAGGGAGCCTGAAATGCTTTACGCCATTTATTGTGTCGATAAGCCCGATACTACCGATCTTCGTGCCGAATTGCGGCCGCCACATGTGGAATACCTGAAAACGCAGGCTGGAATAATCGTGCTCGCCGGCGCGACGCAAACCGATGACGGCGAGACTGCAACTGGCAGCATGTTTATTGTCAATGTCGACAGCCGGGAACAGGCGGAGACATTTGCCAAGGGCGACCCGTTCAATAGTGGTGGCCTTTTCGAAAATGTCGTCGTCACGCGGATGCGCAAGGGACATTGGCATCCGGCAAATGGAGACAGCGCCTAGCACAAATTCCGATGTGGTTTCTAATCCAAAACCTCGGAGCGCCGGATGCTGCCGAAAAACGCCCCCAGCATGTCGAAGCGCATTGGGATTATTTGCGGGCCGCACAGAATCACATGATCACGGCCGGACCTTATTTCAGCGGCGACGGCGAAACACGGATAGGGTCGATCTTCATTGTCGATTTTCCCGATCTGGCCGCCGCAAAGGCATGGATCGAAGACGAACCTTTCACCCGGCATGGTGTTTATGCGAGTCATTCGATCCATGTATATGATCAGCGATGGCCGGAGAGTGTTGGCTCGGGCAATACCGATTAAAGAGCGAGAAAGAGAAGATGAAATATTGGCTGGTGAAGTCCGAACCCAACGCCTGGTCCTGGGACGACCATGTCAAGGCCGGTACCGCGGAATGGGATGGCGTCCGCAGTCATCAGGCTTGCGGCAACATGAAGGCGATGAAAATAGGCGACAGGGCCTTTTTCTATCATTCGGTCAAGGAAAAGCGGATCGTCGGCGTTCTCGAAGTCGCTAAGGAGTATTATCCCGACCCGACCGACAAGAGCGAAAAATTCGGCATGGTCGATTTCAAAGCCATCAAACCGGTCGAACAGCCTGTCACCTTGGCGGAAATCAAAGCGACGCCGGAACTCCAGGAAATGGTATTGGTACGCCAATCCCGTCTGTCCGTTATGCCGGTCGGCGCAAAGGAATGGCGAACTCTTCTTAAGATGTCGGGTACGAAACTCTGAGCAAAGAGGCACTCTGCCGTCTGGAAGATATTCCGGACGGCGAAGGCAGGGGCTTCGTGATAGAAGGACCTCAGGTGGAACTCGATATATTCGTGATCCGACGAGGGGAGCAGGTTTTCGGTTACGTCAATTCCTGCCCGCATGCCTGGACACCGCTCGACTGGTCACCGGACCGGTTCACAAACATGGAAAAAACCCATATTCTCTGCGCCACACATGGCGCGGTGTTCGAGATGGAAACGGGTCTCTGTATCGCAGGGCCATGTAAGGGTGACCGTCTGACGAATTTTCCCATTACGGTGACCGCCGGCGCTATTTTTGCACAATCCGACGACTCCAGAGGTCGTGATTCCACAAATTCCGGTATTTAGACTAAAATAGCTGAAATCTGGTCGTATTCCGATGCGAAACGGTTCGCATCCTATGCCGGCCTGCGAGGTCCGTATGCGTCTGGTTTTCCAAATTGTCTGGCTCGTCGCCATTGGCGCTGTCGTCGCCGGCGGCTGGTGGTGGTTTACCGAACGCGAGGGCGCCGCAGCGCGTGATAGTGTCAAACCAAAGCGGTCCAGCGCAACATTGGTTCTCGTCGAACCGACGGTACTGTCGACGGACAGGCGCATTGTCCGTGCCATCGGGACCGGTCGCGCGCTTCAATCGGCGGCGCTATACCCATCGGTGTCCGGTGAAGTGACAAAAGTAGCCTTTTCAGCGGAGCAAAAGGTCAAAGCGGGACAAATACTGCTAAGGCTGGACAACGAGGACCAGCGATTGGCCGTACAGCTCGCGAAAATCGCGGTTGACGAAGCAGATCGGCAAGCGCACCGCCTGAAAAAACTCGCCCGGTCCGGTAACGTCGCGCAAGCAAATCTGGATACGGCTAATGCGGCACTCGAAAGCGCCAAGCTCAGGCTCGCAAGAGCGCGGGCGGACCTGAAGGACCGCACCATCTTTGCACCTTTCGAGGGCATAATCGGCCTTACGGAAATCGACAAAGGCGACCGAGTAACGCCGGACACGCTGATCGCGACGCTCGACGACCGGTCCACTTTGTTTGTTGAATTCAATGTTTCAGAAGATGCCGCAGCCCATATCCGGCCAGGGGTCCTGGTATCGATGAAAGCCTGGACTCTGCCCGATAGAACCTTCACGGGAATCGTCTCCGCA
>JAJFJB010000011.1 GCA_021774435.1 Alphaproteobacteria bacterium | reverse complement strand
CTTGCTGACAACATTGCGGCAACCAAGTTTCGCGCTAACGCTCTTCAAGAGCGCCGGTAGTACCGATCCCGCGACGAGGCAAGTAGAACATCAACCCGAGATCGTTCAGCTTTTCGTGGATTTAGAATACCGCAACCAGCGCATTGGCCGGCGCATCCTCGAAATGGTTGACCGGTATCTCGCCGAGCGTAATATCCCGCGATATATGATCCGCACACGCGTACAGGATAATGAAGCCACGCTTGGATTTTATGACCGGAACCGTTTTAGCGAATTCTTACGCGCAGATTGGAAAGGCGCGGAGTTCGTGTTTATGACACGAACAACGGTTCCTGAAAACGAGACCGTATCAGAAGGCGAGACGCCGTAACGTTATTGGGTTCCGCGGAACACAGTCCGCTTACGCTTAAAACGTTACAACCGACCGGATCGACTTGCCGGCGTGCATTAGGTCGAAGCCGTCGTTGATCTTCTCGAGCGGCAATGTGTGAGTGATCAAATCGTCGATGTTGATCTTGCCGTCCATGTACCAGTCGACGATTTTCGGCACGTCGGTGCGGCCCTTGGCACCACCGAATGCCGTGCCTTTCCAGACGCGCCCTGTCACGAGTTGAAAGGGGCGTGTGGCGATTTCCGCTCCGGCCGGTGCGACACCGATGATGACGGAGACGCCCCAGCCCTTGTGACAGCATTCGAGGGCTTGTCGCATCACTTCGACATTGCCGATGCACTCAAAGGAATAATCCGCGCCGCCCTTTGTGATTTCAACGAGATGACCGACGAGATCGTCACCGACCTCGCTCGGATTGACGAAGTGAGTCATGCCGAATTTTTCGCCCAATGCCTTCTTGTCGTTGTTCATGTCGACGCCGACAATCCGGTCCGCACCGACCATGCGCGCGCCCTGAATAACGTTGAGGCCGATTCCGCCAAGGCCGAAGACGACAACATTTGCGCCAGCCTCGACTCGCGCGGTGTTCATAACCGCGCCCAACCCTGTCGTGACACCACAGCCGATATAGCAAACCTTGTCGAAAGGCGCGTCGGGACGGATTTTCGCCAGCGCAATTTCCGGCAGAACCGTGTAATTGGCGAAGGTCGAGGTGCCCATGTAATGGAAAATTTTCTCGCCATTAATTGAGAAGCGGCTCGTGCCGTCCGGCATCACGCCTTGCCCTTGGGTCTCGCGGATCGCCTGGCACAGGTTGGTCTTGCCACTGGTGCAATATTCGCACTGGCGGCATTCCGGCGTGTAAAGGGGGATGACGTGGTCGCCTTTTGCAACGCTGGTGACACCCGGGCCGGTATCGACGACAACGCCCGCGCCTTCATGGCCTAAAATAGCGGGAAATATTCCTTCCGGGTCGGCTCCGGAGAGGGTGAATTCATCCGTATGGCAAATGCCGGTCGCCTTGATTTCTACCAGCACTTCGCCGGCTTTGGGCCCTTCGAGTTGAACGGTTTCGATCGTTAAAGGCTTTCCTGCCTGATGGGCAACTGCGGCGCGTACATCCATGATGATTTCTCCCCGTTCGGCGATGGTTTTTCATTGGATAAGAAACTGCCCGACTGCAGCCGCTAATTCAAGGCCGGTGGGCGCCGACTGGCGCGCTGGCGCGGTTGACGGGGGGCGGTGGTGCGCCTAGGTTCCGGCCCCGTAAAA
This sequence comes from Alphaproteobacteria bacterium, assembly GCA_021774435.1. Lineage (GTDB taxonomy): Bacteria > Pseudomonadota > Alphaproteobacteria > UBA8366. Next base: position 3,678 of record JAJFJB010000011.1, on the reverse strand, counting down.
GAGTGAGGCGGATACTATGCGCGAATTGGCGGAAAAGGCTAATGCGTGGCCCTTTGTCGAGGCGCGAAAAGTTCTCAAGCGCGTTGGCGGCAAGGTACCTGAGAAAGGCTATGTGCTCTTCCAGACGGGTTATGGCCCGTCAGGATTGCCGCATATCGGTACGTTTGCGGAAGTGTTGCGCACCACGATGGTGCGGCGCGCGTTCGAAACCTTGTCCGATATCCCGACCAAGCTGTTCGCGTTTTCCGACGATATGGACGGTATGCGTGGCGTGCCGGACAATATCCCGAACAAGGATCGTCTGACGGAGTTCCTGAATTTTCCCTTGTCCTCGGTGCCGGACCCTTTCGGAACCAATAAAAGTTTTGCGGCGCATAACAACGAGCGGCTGCGTGCCTTTCTCGATGAATATGGCTTCGAATACACCTTCGTCAGTGCAACAGAGAGCTACAAGTCGGGCCGTTTCGATGCCGCTTTGTTAAAGGTATTGGAATGCTACGACGCGGTTCAGTCGATCATGCTGCCGACACTCGGCGAGGAACGGCGCAAGACCTATAGCCCGTTCCTGCCGATCTGCCCGGAAACCGGACAGGTCCTGCAGGTGCCGCTGGTCGAGCGTGACGTCGAGGCGGGAACGATCGTCTATCAGCGTGAGGATGGCAAAAAGGTCGAGACGCTGGTCACGGGCGGCCATTGTAAATTGCAGTGGAAGCCCGACTGGGCGATGCGCTGGTATGCATTGTCCGTCGATTACGAAATGTCGGGCAAGGATTTGATCGATTCCGTGAGGCAGTCGAGCAAGATTGTCCGCGCGCTCGGCGGTCGCCCCCCGGAAAGCTACACCTACGAACTCTTCCTCGATGAAAATGGCGAGAAGATATCCAAGTCGCGGGGCAACGGCCTGACGATGGAAGAATGGCTGGCCTACGCGCCGAAGGATTCGTTGGCCTATTTCATGTTCGGCAAGCCAACGGCGGCCAAGCGGCTTTATTTCGACGTCATTCCCAAAAATGTTGATGAATACCTATCGCAACTGTCGAAATATGGCGACAGTGAGGATGCCGACCGGCTCAAGAACGCGGTCTGGCATGTCCATAACGGCAACCCGCCACAAGAAGAAGTGCCCTTGAGCTTCAATGTCCTGCTCAATCTCGCGAGTGCGTGCAACACGGAAGACAAATCCGTTCTGTGGGGTTTTATCTCGCGCTATGCGCCGGACGCGTCACCGGATGCGAATCCGATACTCGACGATCTGGTGGGCTTTTCGATACGCTACTATTTGGATTTCGTGAAGCCGAACAAGAAGTACCGAGCGGCCGACGAGCGGGAACGCGAGGCGCTTGAAGCGCTGGCGACCAGTCTGGAAACACTGCCAGAGGGGGTAAGCGCTGCCGACGCGCAGAATCACGTGTACGAAGTTGGTAAGCAGTTCGAATTCGATCCGCTGCGCGATTGGTTCCGCGCGCTGTATGAGATTCTGTTTGGTCAGGAACAGGGGCCGCGCTTTGGCTCCTTTGTCGCCCTATATGGCGTCAGCGAGACGGTGACGCTGATCCGGCGTGCCTTGTCGGGCGAGGATTTGAGCGCCGCCTGACTGTCCTAGCGGTTATCTTGGGGGTGTCGGCAACCCCTTGTTCAGGAGTTTCTTTTCGCCGCCGAAGCTCTCGAAGGCACGTTGTTCGACTTGAAATGCGCTTTGCGCGTTGTCGGCGATCGAAAATTTAAACTTATCGAGATTGCTGCTTTTCCCCATTATTTTTGAAAGCAAGCCCCCGGAATACCGACGCCGTGCCGATTTTATCTCACGGTTTAAGTTGCCGTCGGACCGGCCGACGACCTTCACGACGAATTTTCCGTTCTCGTTCACGAATCCAAGTGCAAAATTGCCGATTAAATCGGCGTTAATCTTTTGATCGATAACGGTGTCCTTTAAATCGAAAGGGCCGTCCATGTCGAGTTTTGCCATAATTCCGATCCGCGTTTCGCAACGTGAACGGACCTTTATGTCGGGAGAGATTTAAGATGCGGTAAAAATTTGTAAATTTTGTTCAACCCGTTCTATCGATGCGCGAATTCCCAATAGAGTTCGCGCGCGCGTTTGTAGAGGGGCCCTGCCTGCATATCGTGATTTTCATAGCGGATAATCGGCTGAACTTTGCCGTGGTTGCCGGAGGTAAACATTTCATCTGCGTTTTCCAGGTCGACAACCGTGACCGTCCGTTCCCGTACATCGATATTATCGTCCCGAAGCAGCGATATGACACGTTGTCGCGTTACGCCGTTCAGGAAGGTGCCATTGGGCACGGGCGTATGAACGACGCCATCCTTGGCGAGGAAGAGGTTCGCCGTCGCCAACTCGGCAATATTGTTGAGCGGATCGCGAACAACCGCGTTGTCGAAGCCTCGTTGGGCGGCTTCCCGGAGCGCCCGTGACGCGTTTGGGTAGAGACAGGAAGCCTTCGCATCGGTAGGCGCCATGTCAGGGGCGGGCCGGCGCCGGGTGGAAAGACAGACGGAAAGACCCGTCGGCTCCGGCAGGGGCGAGACATAGACCACCATCGCGAAGCGCGTGCTGCTGGGGTCTGGATCAACCCAGCCTTCTTCAGCCCAATACATGGGACGGACGTAGAGCTCGGCGTCGTCGGGGAATTTTCGGATGCCTTCCCACGCGAGTTCATAAATTTTTTCTGCCGTTAGCTTCGGCTCAAGCCCAAAGGCAAGGGCGGACCGAACGACCCGTTCACAGTGTAAATCAAGGTCGGGTGCAACGCCTTCAAAAGCCCGTGCACCATCGAAAACGATCGATGAAAGCCATGTCGCGTGGGTTCTCGCGCCTAACAGGGGAGGATTGCCTTCGAGCCACTCGCCGTCGATATATGTGATTGCTTCCATGAATACGCCCCAAATTCCTTATAGGTTGCCCTAAAGTCGGCGCACTATACCGCCAGAACGGGGTTAGTCCAGCGGCGCGAAGCGGGCGGGATTTGTATGCCGCGGTACGCTTACGCGTCAGAAACCATAGTGAATTTAGCGTGCCTCAGCGGGCAAACTTCGCAGCATGGCCATATAGATCTCCCAAGTTTTCTGGACGCTGACCCCACCGGCGCGGCTGCCGGCCGTTAGCATATCGAGGCTTGGTTTGGTGGGGACGTGCATCTGATCCGAAATCAAGGCCGGCTCACGCGAATCGGACTCGGATTCGAGAAGCGCTGTGTTGCGAAGTAACGTAAGTTGCGTGGTCATTAAAAACCCCCGGAAATGGCGATATGTTAAATCACGCAAAAGGTGTGCCATCGCAGAAATTGTAATTTGTCCAGATTTGAGATTTTAACATATTGAAAAACAACAATAAACATGCACTTGATTGGTGAGTGTGCTGTCAAGCAATTCGCGTAATGGGAATAGGCTTCTGCAAAATGCAGAAATTGGACAGAAAAATCGCAACCAAGGCGTATATAACGATCGCGCTTCGTATTGACATCGATTGTCTGTGGCCCTGAAGTGGCCCTGAAATTAGCAGTGACCGCATGAACCTTCGCGACCTTTCCATACCCTTTTTTCAATTGCTTGATCCCGAAAGGGCGCATGGTCTCGCTGTATGGGCTCTGGCGCACGGGTGGGGACCGCACCAGAAAAAGCCTGATGACCCTGTCCTTGCGGTTGATCTTTGGCGCTTGC
>JAJFJB010000002.1 GCA_021774435.1 Alphaproteobacteria bacterium | reverse complement strand
TCGGTCGTCTGGAATTCGTGATCGGGCATTTTCGCTCGTTCCCGAACATCTAGGCGGCAGTTCCACCTAGTCACCCGAAGGCTGGCGTTCGCGGCCCTTTGGTGACGCACCAGGCTCCTTGGAGCTTGGCGACCGCCGGGGGGCTCCATCCTCCGGTGGTCTTTACTGTTTAGCACGTTTTGTGTTTTCAGCAACTTCCTTCGGATAGGTTTGCGCAAACCAGAGATTACGTTCCAAACGCAAAAACCCGCCGACCGTGATGGTGGCGGGTTTTCTGTGCGCGGATCGGTGGCACCTCACCAAAACGTTATCTACGGTTGTGGCGAGACGTTGCGGAACAGGATACCGTAATTCCGAAAATTGTAAGGAATACCGTCGTTTTCGCGGTATGTAAGTACCGTTTTAAGGTGTATAAAAATACCAGTTTATTAAAACCAATGAGTTAATTGCTCTTTTTTAAGTGGCATGTTTATTGCTGCAACACTTTTAAAGGCCTGATCTTGGGCAAAACTGTAAAGTTATCCGACGGGGGGAGTTTGAGATGCAGAGATGGTTCCTTGGATTTGTTATGGCAGTTGCAGTCGGGTTTGCAGATGCATCAGTTCAGGCCACGGTAATTAGCGTAAATTACTCGAGCACGGACACCGCCACACAAATTCTACCAACAGAGACGGCGGGGTTCATACCACAAACGAACTGGAATAACCTTATAAGCGGCACGACCGCATCGGGAATCCTCGATGACTTGGGTAACTCAACAGCCTTGAGCGTAACGTTTAGCGGCCAAGACTTCTTGAACAGCGCTTCCACAACGTCAGCGGACCAGAAGCTCTTCAATTTCCAAAAGTTCAACGCTTCTCCGGAAGTCTCGATCAGCAATATCCCGTACGCAAAGTATGATCTCTATTATTACGTACAGGATTCTTTTAATCCTGGTGGAATCGAATTCGAAGCCATAATTACTGCTGGCGCATTCAGTGAAACTTACTTTTTTAATACAGAGGTCCTACCTTTCATCGACACGGGATACGTGATTACAACGAATACCGTTGACACTCTGGCCGATCCCTTCGCTAACACTGTCTTCGTAAGCGGGCTCACTTCGCCCACCCTAACTATCGATTCAGGACGAATTCCCCCATCAGTCTTTCATGGGGGAGCTGTCGGGTTCCAAATCGTACAAGTTCCAACCGAAGTCCCCGAACCCGGCACGCTCGCCCTTCTCGGTATTGGCTTGGGCGGATTGGCCCTGGCACGTCGGCGCAAGAAGGCCGCTTAAGCCAAGCTTTTGCTTTCCGCGCTATCCTGTCTTCAGCATCACCAGGTCGCCAAGCTCGACACCCTGCTCAACCGGCAACCCCTCGCCCGCGAAATCGGCCGGCGTGAACTCGTTGGGCGGGAATGGCTTCATCCACCCCATGCGCTGCCAAAGGATCGCCGCCAGTTCGGAGCAGAACACGCTTGAGGCGTCCGGCTGGTTTTGTTTCAGCGTGAAGGTATCCAGAGCCGAGCGGATCAGTTCAAGCTGGTTTTCCTCGTATGGCCTTCCAGCGAACTCGTTGCGCACGCTCAGCGCCGCCTGGATAGCCGCGGGCGTTCGTTGAGCCTGAACCGGGCGCCAGGCGATCTTGTCGCCGTCATACTTCTCCAGGCGCTGCGATAGGGGCACGAGCTGCACGCCTTTGACCGGCGCTCCTGTCGTCAGATCCGGGATATCCGATAGCGTCGTGGATTCGAAGCTGCACACGAAGTCGTACAGCGGCACTTCAAGGACTACAGCCACATGCGACCAGGGCGAGCCCGTGATGGCCTGGATCCCGCGTGAGATTAGGCCGCGACCGCTGAATAAAAGTAAATCGCCCGTGCGCATACTCGCACGGTGCTTGGTGTAAGCATCCATATTTGCCTCATTTGATTGTGTGAACGAAAAAAGGGCCGCAGAAGCGGCCAGCGGGAATTGGGTTCAATCCCGAATGTGTTATCGTCTACTTGCTACTTATGGACGTAGGGATGCACAGAGATGGCGGACGAAGAGCATGTGGAGATCGTTAGGCAGGGCACCGTTGCCATCAATGAATGGCGGAGCAAACATCTCGGAGTCATTTTTGATCTCCGAGGAGCCAAACTCCATAGAGCCGACTTCGACAGCGCCAATCTCTACCACACCGATTTCCGCGGAGCCGATCTCAGGGAAACCAATTTAGGGAGGGCCGATCTCAGATGGGCCAATCTCGGCCGAGCCAATCTCATAAAGGCCGATCTCAACCATTCCGATCTCAGCCATGCCGATCTCCGCGGGGCCGACCTCAGCGGAGGCAATCTCCTGGGCGCCAAACTCAAGGATGTTAATTGCTTTCGGGCCAACCTCAGCGGTGCCTATCTTGCGAGAGTTCATTTTGATGGGGCCAATCTCCGCGAAGCTAATCTCAGCGCTATATCATTGGATGAAACAATTTTTGTAAACGTCGATCTATCAAATGCGATTGGATTGGATATGTGTGGTCACATACGTCCAAGCACCATTGATCATCACACCTTGGAACAGTCCGGCACCCTGCCGCTTGTATTCCTCAGAGGGTGCGGTCTGCCGGAATCACTAATCAACTATCTTCCATCGCTACTAAGCCGACCGATCGAGTTTTACTCCTGCTTCATCAGTTACAACCACTCAGACGCGTCTTTTGCTAGACGCCTCCACGCCCAACTTCAAGACCAAGGTATTCGCTGTTGGCTTGATGAACACGCAATGTTACCCGGCGATGATATCCACGAGGCGATCGACCGCGGCATCAAGCTCTGGGACAAGGTCTTGCTTTGCTGCTCCGAAGCGTCTCTAACGAGTTGGTGGGTCGATAGCGAGATAGAGACCGCTTTTGTGAAAGAGCGCGAGTTAATGAAGGATCGAGGCGAAAAGGTCTTGTCTCTAATCCCGCTTAACCTCGACGGACACATGCTCGGTGACGAATGGACCAGCGGTAAGAAGGAACAAATCAAATCTCGTTTGGCAGCAGATTTCACAGGCTGGGAGACGAGCAACGACAAGTTCGAGCAAGAGTTTGAGCGCCTCGTAAAAGCGTTACGCGCAGATGACGGTGCGAGGGAAACTCCGCCACCGTCTAAGCTCTGAGCCGAGTATCGCGCTCACAATAGGCCGACTTTTTTCAGAATGATCTGCCCTACGACAACGGCCAGTGCCGCCAAGACGCCCCACAGCAATTTGTCGATCCGGCTATGCACTCGTGAAATGGAGTCGCTCACCTTGCGAAAGCCGTCCTTGATATCGTCATCGATACGATCAAGACGCTTACCCACGGAATCAGCCTTGAACTCGGCACGCTCGGCGATACGGCGGGCCTCATGGTCGACGGGCTCGTGTTGCTTGGACGGAATGACGGTTTCGGTCATGAGGCCTCACGCATAAAAAAGGCGGCTCAAAGCCGCAGACAAAACACTATGGAAATGGGGTTTAAAGCTCGCTCACCAGCGCGATGCGGCCGGGATAATTGATCGCAAGGACGATTGGAATCCCCACATTAGCGCCTGGGTTGGTGCCAAAGTCGACTTCTAGCAGAGTCGAGCGCGGACCCTTGTGACCCGTTTGCGTTCTAATCGCCACCGGATCGATCTTGCCTCCAACCGCCGTCATGTGCAGGTGCGTAACGTCAGAAATCTCAATGGTATAATCTTCGCGGCGCATCGCAGGGAAAAAGTACAAATAGATATCGGCCTGCCATCCGATTATGTCGCCATCCACATCCATGTGGGGACCCGCGATCTGTCCTGTCGCGATTAGATTCGGGGCGCCAACTCGGTTGATTAAGTGGTACCGGGATTTTGCGCGGAGCGATTCCAGTTCGTGATCAACCAGGGCAATCTCGCTGCTTCCCGCTTCAGTGAAGCGCACACCCGTTATCCGAACCCAGTCATCTGATGCACCCGGCCCGGCGTTTGCCATGAGAAAGCCCAACGCTAACTGACGGATTGGTTCGCCAGTGTAGGCCGATTGCATCGGAACCGTTATCGACAGAGTGTAGCGGGTTGGGATCGTGGTGAGCGCAAGGACTTGATCAGCAACGTTATGCTGTCCGGTCCATGTGCCGACTTGCCATGACGCCTGATCGTTGCCCTCTCCCGCCATCATGTAGGCGTGAAAGCTGGATAGCGTTGATCCTGCGGACTTCCAGGCCGTGAAAGTAATGTCGAAGCTCTTGCCGACATAATGCAATGACGTGGCCGTCGTCATCACCTGGAATAGATACCGATTTGTGAAGGGTGTAACGCCTTCCTTCACCTTCACCTGAATGGCTTTATCGAACTGCCCCGCCCCGGCCTCCTGGGTCACGCTGTTGGCTGCATTGCCGTCCAACACATACCATGGCCCCAACGTAAAGCGGGCCGTCTCATCGTCCGGCAGGGCGTGATCCACCACCGTGAAATCCGGGTTTATGACTGGTTGCGCCGCCAGAACGGGAAAAGCGAGCAACATCAAGGCTACTAAGATGCGCATACAAAAACCTTATGGGGGAGCCGCGCGGGGCGGCAGTTGAAACTTTAGCTAAATTTCAAGGTGCTATCCGCAGTGCAGGATGCAGAGGACCATGTTTTCCTCGACCGCGCCGGCGCCCTTATTCGACGTCAAAGCCCGCGCGACGTCATTGTCGCCACGTTTGGCGCCAGTCGAATAAAGCGTTCCGTCACCATATGACGACAACCAGTCGCCCCGGGTGAACGGGCCGGTAATCCGTGCGCCATACTCTCCGCAGAGCCCGACGCCCCAAACGATTTGGTTTCCGTTATCCCGGTTCGTCCCGGCATAGATCCCGTAGCACACCTCGTCTTTAGTATCGGATACCTTGATAGAGAGCAGGCGCTTGTTGTTGTACTTCTCTACGACTGATCGTTCGCGACGGGCCTTTTCGACAAGCTTTCGTCCTTCCCGCTTTTCCGGGATATCGGTAATGGTTTCCTCGCCAATCTTCTTCCGTCTTTCATGGCGGTTGGCATGGCGCAGGAAGTCACCGCTATCGGCATCGTAAACACGGTCTATCAACCATTCGCACATACGTTCTGTCGTCGTGACGACGGTCCCCACGGGCGGGTCAATTGCAGGTTTAAAGTCAGGATCCCATAAGCTGGGATGCGCGCCGACGAATGCCGTTAGGGATACGGTCGTACCACTAACTGTTATGGCGCCCTCTTCCGTTCCATCCTGGTAGAACTCCAGAATATCACCGTCGTCCGTAAGGCGATTGAACCGGCCAGGCCGCGCCGCTGTCGTGGTTACCATCAAGCCTTCAGTGGAGGCCCCTAACTCAATCCCAGCGGTTCCAATGCTGGCGCTCGCGGTCTTTGCTTGAAGAAACCGCCCCGTTGAATCTATCCGCGTCCGTTCCGCGCCGTTGGTCGACCACGCCAAGGTGTCAGCTCCGGGCGAAAACCTACCTGTATCGGTATCGCCAACGATTGTGGAACCAGGCGCCCCAGCAGAGCCGCCATCGGCGCTAATCTTGCCGGTAATGGAAAGTTCACCACCGTTAAGCTGAAACGCTTTCGTTCCATTTATCGAGAAGCCGATATTGCCAGCCGCAACCAAGTAAAACCCCGTGCCCGGCTCGCTTTTGAAAAATAGTGCCGGCGCCGACTCCGTGCCGTCCTCGAGGTTGCTCGCGCCAGCGGACGCGGTTGGGTTCCCACTGGAATCGAAGGTCAGATACTTGGAGGACCGTTCGACGCTGTTTGGTATTGTCGGATCGAGTGTGTCTGAATCGGTTTTGGGGAAACTGAGCGTCCGTCCAAGTTCTTCGCTGTGCTGTTGGACCTCCATGGTCACACGATCAGCCATTTTCTCGATTGCCGTTGAAGGCAAGGCACCTGCAACAGGTAGCGCTGTACCCTGGGTTTCGGCAACGACGCGCCGGACGTGCCATTCCACGGTAGTAGGAACATTGTTGACGGGCGTCACTGTCCCCTCATCAGGGACGCCTGTACCGCCGCCGCCAATCACCAAGTAATCCGTCGTTAGAGATTTTGTGGTTTCAACGCCAGTAGCAATGACCCGCTCAATTACCTCAATGTCAGCTTCCGTACTGAACACGAAAACTGTTGGGATAGGCGTTTTCGCACCGTCCCCGGTGACCTTCGTTATCGCTGTGGTTACGCTTACCGTCATGGTGACCTCATAGAGAAAGCCCGCACGAGGCGGGCCTTTGTTAGTTCAGTATGGAGAGTTGGTTAGTCAGCTGACACTCGGTTCAAAAGGGCTCCGAAGCGCGCACCCGCTTGCTGGATGCGATCAGTAAAAGGCGTCAAGAGTGTAAGGGCAAAGGCGAGTATAAATCTCTTCATTTTCTCCTCCCTCCAGTTTGTGGGAAGATTCTAATCACCAATTCACGAAAAAGCTTCGATAACTAGGATTTCTATTAGTTATCGGAGAGTCGTAAACACAGAGCTCTTGCCGTGAGGCGCCCTCCTGTTTCAAATACCGCTGCGACACGCCATGTAGATGTTTTGGGACTGGGATAGTTTCGAACAATTTTATATTTTCCGCTTCCGGGCCATGGAATGAGATTAGCTCCGCCGCTAAGCAATACACCATTGTTCAAACAAGTAACGTCGACAGTGCAATAGGAACCGCCATGACAAGATTCGGATTTGTCGAATACATCAATTTTTTCGCGAAATTCGTCTGTTGATATACCTACCAGACCCGGTTCACCCTTTTCCCCACTTCGTCCCCTTTCGCCTTTGTCACCCTTTTCTCCAACGTCACCCTTAACTCCACGGTCCCCCCTTGGCCCAGGATCACCCCTGTCCCCAACCAAGCCATCGGCACCCGCCACCCCTTGATTGCCTCGTGGACCAGATGGTCCTTGAGGCCCTCGTGGACCTTCTATCGTTTCGATGTTTAACTTCTTCAAAAAAGTATCGTTCTCCGCAAGAGAATCGCTTACCTCACCTATCATTTTGCTTTTGGAGGTGAACGCTTCCACGGCAACTTGGACAGCCCCCTTAAGGTTATTGCCAATAATAAATACCGCACCCCCCGTGATCACAGCCAAAACAACGAGTACCGACGTTACCAACCGCTTAAACATCCGCTCGATAAAGAGCCTATGAGCTTCAACATCGGCACCAAATAGGTCCCGCACTTCCCTCTTCAAATCCTCCGTTTGCCCGCGTCTATCCGCTTCCATCTCGCCGGTTAGGTCGCTCTTCCATTGCTCTAGTTCTTCTTGTGTTTCCGGATCCATACCCCGCCCCCCGAATTCGCTTAGCAAGCGATTCGACTCCCGTTTCAGTGGTGTTTACTCTCCACTTAAACTTAACAGGGAGGCGGGCAATGGCAAACGATGAACAGCAGGCTCCCGAGGACCCAATCGAGCTTAGAGTTGAACAGGCTAGGTTCGAGCACGAGAAAACTCTGATGCACCTCAAATCTGCTTCAGACAGCGGGTTAGCTGCGGCGCGAGGCATATTCCTCTTTAGCGGCGCTGCTATTGTAGCGATGTTGACGTATTTGGGGACCGGCCCGGGCGCAGAACATCTCAAAAATGATCATACCCTCAAAGCGCTTGCTTACTTTATTCTCGGGTTGTTTCTTGCCGTGCTGTGTCACGGCGCTGGTAGCGATGCGCATAAGAATAGAGCCTACGGAAAAACACCTTTAATCAACGATATTGGCACCAAGCTTTTCTGGTTTGGCTCCCTAATTTCTGCTGTAGCAGGAGCATTTCAGGCTGCTATGACCTTTGGTTTTCAGTTTCCTGGATGCCCGGCCTATTTACCCGCAATTTTCTGTTAAGACGCCTTCCTGGGTCAGCGTATCTCTGTAGAGGCGGTTGCGGCTCAAATTCGATAGTTAATTGTCACGTTAATTCTAGAATTAAATCTAGCGGATACCCTGCAACTCTTCCTGCCGTTCAATCGCCTCTTGCTCTATCGCATCTCGAAGCTCTTCGAATTCTTCTATTACCTCGGCTTGTGCTGCTTGCCTAAACGTCTGAACAAAACGTTGGATAATTAAGGCCTTGCCACCCTCCGGACCTTCCGTGGCTTTCTCATATTGCGATGAAAACGGATGGCTACCCGATATGATGGAGTCCAAAGTTTCCTTCAGCCCAAGCCCGGTGCCGGGGTCTTTAAAGGCGTTACCGGCCAACTCGACATAACGGGAATATTCATGCGGCTTTAATTCAACGCCCATGATCGTGCGCCGAGGCATTGAAATTGGCATATCAAGGCGAAGCAGTTCCGTGTCCGTAGCAGAAATTTTCACGTCGTTCGTATAAATCGGGCTCATGATATCTGGTCCAATGCCACCGCCCAGGACAATTGGGGCACCCCATACGTTGCGCCTCGGCGGGAGGTCTTTTGAATAGCCCGGTATTCTAGACTTAATCTGGTTCAGGATTTCGTCAAACGCCTTAATGTCTCGCGTGTCCCGAAGAACAGTGTCGCCTTCGGAAACACCGGGTATGCCCGCGCGCGTGATGGTACTCGAAAGCGTCGAAAAAGGAATCAATGTGCCCGCAAACCGCTTCGCAAACGCTCTGCCGCTGCGGTCCGGATTTGACATGAACTCAAAAAATTCGGACATACCCCGAAGATAGGTCTTGGATGTAACGTTCCTTGAAACTGCCACAACAGCAGCAACCGCCAACTCGGCACCGTCCGCATCATCAGTTTGCCTCATAAGTTCGGTTGCATCCGCGGCGATACCGAGGAAAGAGCCCAGTGGATCAAGTCGGCTATAAGCAAACCATTCATCGCCAACCTTGATAGAATTCGGCTGATGCGTATTAAGCCAAATCTGCCGCATCTTCGGATCAGTTGGCCCGTTTCCTGTGATTATCCCCTGCGCGGCAAGATCTGCGGCGCCCGCCATTGTCATCGACCCTACAGCCATACGAGCCATAGCAAGTTGCCGGCGCGCGCCTCCCGCCGCAATCTCGGCTCTGATGTTTGCGCTGAGAGGTGCAAGCGGTGTCCTCTCACCGACAAACTTTAGAATGTTTACCGGCGTCCGAATAAACGGTGTTATCAACCGTAATGCTGGAAACGAATTCACTGTCTTCTGAAAATTCCGCCCTGGTGTGCCGAGTTCTTTAGTGAATGTTTGGTACCGTGCAGCATCGATCGCCGCCAACTGAATGTTCTCTGGCGGATTTTCGATAATTTGAGCCATGCGTTTTGCCATCGCATCGCCTTCAAGTCCCTCAGCGGAAGCGTTTCTAAAAGCCTGTGCATTTAATTCCATCCGATACCCCGTGGCCTTGAACAACTCGTCACCAGCGAGCAGTAAGCGACCCGGAACTCGAATGACCTCGCCCATAAAATCAACCGCTTGCCCAGGCACTCCAGACAAATCAAAAGCCTCCGCACTAATCGCTCGGCGCTGAGGTAGGTCTAACTTCGTAACTGCGTCCGAAGGCTCGCCACTGACCAACGTCTTGCCGGCCAGAGCGAGACCCTCGCGGAACCCTTTGACCATGCCAAAGGCAAGCGCCTTGGCCTCTCCTGGGGCCACACCTCCAGCGCCAGTCACGCGGCCGATACCTGCCGCCACGAAGCGTTCTGGAATTTGCCACATTGCGACTAAAGAATTCGACAGCACGTTGACTGCCTGTGTCTGCGGGCCACTAAGCAAGCCATTTATCCAAACCTCCAGGAACGCGTCCCCTGTCCTCGCCAGCAACGCTCCGCGTGTAACCTTGTTTAATTGCTCCGGTGAAAGTTGATCTGCCATCGCCAGTTTATCGGCCATTGCACGAGAAAAATCAGCACCACCGGACGCCTCCAAAGCATCCCGAATATTTCGATCCAGACTGGCCCGGCCCTGCGCTTCGATCCTGAATGCTTGTAGCGCGCGCCCCGCCTCCGCGGTGAGCCCTGATACCTGTTGCTGAATGCCGGCGTGCAACGAAAGCGCTTTTCGGAACGCCAGCAGATCGCGCTCTGTTGAGTCCGTAGACGATGCTTTCTTAGCTAACTCAACAAGCTGCTTGCCGGAAGATGCCAAAATACGACGAGCAGCCAAAGCCTGTTCAGCGTTGAAAGCCTCACCCTTACGCCGGGCAAGAAGCTGCTCGACGGTAACGCCTAGCTCGCTCGCAAGCTTGGACGTTTCCGAGTTCCGAATTGTACCGCGGCGGGCCTCGTCGATTTCTCCATCAAATAACTTGGCGGTTTTACTGATCGCTTCTTTCACCGATTCCGGTGTGTCCAAGCGGGCAAGATTGATATTCGCCGCCTTACCGTTCGCATCGATCTTAAGGAACCCCGCAGCTTGCTCTTCCGTGCCCGCACGGAACAAAGGCTTAGCAGGGTCGCCAAGCAACATGAAATCCCGCTGCGTGAGTTCTTCTGCCCCCTCTTCGGCCAACTCAGTCTCAGCAGCTTTCGCCGTGTCGTTTGTCTCTTTCAATTGGCGGGCACTACGCAGGGTCCGCACCCCGATCATGAGGCCATCAATTAACGCGCCGGGTACAATGCCCTCCAATGACGCCTTAAAACGGCCCTCCGCCTCCGTGTCGTCCGGGCTCGCTGCAAGGAATTCGTTTATCGGGTTTTGCAGTGCAGGAAATTCTTGAACGAGGTTCGATAGCCTTTCTTCGTGCGGGTCGAACACCGTAGCATCAGCAATGGAGCCCTGCGCCGCGCCCTTCGCAATCTTGCCAGGCCCCGTCGCAGGCTTAACAGCCCGCAGAACCTTCCCGCCACCCAAGAAGCCAACAAGAAACTGCGTAACGCCCTTTACCAGACCGCCAGACTTCGATTCAGGATCATCAATTTCCGGGAGATCGAACTTAAGCTTCGGGTCTACTCCGGGAATGGAGAGATCGGCTACGTTCTCATTCAGCCAAATCGCAAGGCTATCAATCGTCTCCATTGTTTCTTGCACGGCGTCTCGTGCGCCGGATAACAAAGCCCGCGGCGTCTCAACGATACCCTTCCCAAGGTCTTTCGCAACTTCACCAGCGGTATCGAGTATGTCGCCTTTGTCTTTCTCTTCCGGAACAACAGCAGGCGGTACTGCTACCGGCTTTTTCTCACCTCCGAAACGACGCAGCAATTCCTGGGCAGCGCCCTGAGCCCCTACCTTACCGCGCGCATTCATGTAGCGCGGGCCAAGGTCTTCGTCTGGCTCAATTGTTGAGGCCGGCCCCTGTATGGGGACTACCTCACCGCCAGAGCCTTCTTGCCCTTCCGGCAAGCCTACTCGTCGGGCATCCCTTTCCGTTTGCCCACCGCCAATTAGTTTCCCGTCACGGAACGCTCCAAATCCGCCCGTATCGAGTTCACGGACCTCTAACGACGGCTCGCCCTTGGCACCTGGTAGTGTAAGACCTTGCCCTGCACGCGATCGCGCCTGCGGGGCTTCCGCAAGATCAGCCATTTAGATTCCTTATTAGATTCGACTCGCACGAAACTTTCATATTGCGATATTATGGAGCAAACGCGGAGATAATAAGCCTTGAACTCTCTAGGCTCTGAATTTTCAATCGGCCATTTATCTTAGTTAAGCGACTTTTTGTTCTAAAATCTCTTTGTTGGAGTATGATTTCGAAAGTGTTCCCGTTTTCAATCGGTTCACCCGCTTAAATCGTTTTAACTGCACTCTAATTTTGGTGAATTTCACATGACTAGCGCATTTCTAAGTTATAGTCACGCCGACAGAAATTTCGTTCGAAAACTGTGTGATGACCTTGAAAATTCGGGTGCGATAATTTGGCGAGACGAAAGGGAAATGCGGGTAGGAGATTCGGTTCTTCGGTCTATTCGGTACGGAATCGAAAAATCAGATTTTTTTATCGTGATTCTATCAAAGCGTTCGGTAAATAGTGAATG
>JAJFJB010000001.1 GCA_021774435.1 Alphaproteobacteria bacterium | reverse complement strand
TGCTCGTCGCAGGCCTCGCACGCGCCTGCACGCGCCGCGGACTTACGGTAAGACCATTCAAACCGCAGAACATGTCGAACAACGCCGCCGTCACGCCAGATGGCGGGGAAATCGGCCGCGCCCAGGCTTTACAGGCGCGCGCCTGCGGCGTCTCTCCTTCGGTGGACATGAATCCTGTATTGCTCAAACCGCAAGGCGAAACCGGCGCGCAGGTCGTCTTGAGAGGCAAAGTGCATGGCAATGCGGCGGCGCGCGATTATCACACCCTAAAACCGAAACTCCTGCCAGCCGTCCTGGAAAGTTTTCAGCGCCTATCGTCCGAAGCCGACCTCGTATTCGTGGAAGGCGCGGGCAGCCCCGCGGAAGTCAATCTTCGCGCCGGCGATATCGCCAATATGGGATTTGCGCACGCGGCTGACGTGCCGGTGGTGCTCGTCGCCGACATCCATCGCGGCGGGGTTATCGCGAGCATTGTTGGTACCTTCGCCCTTTTGGAACCGCACGAGAAGGCACGGCTCCACGGCTATATCATCAACAAGTTCCGCGGCGACCAAAGCTTGTTCAATCCCGCGATCAAAATCGTCAACGAACATACAGGCCTCGACTGCCTCGGTGTCGTGCCGTGGTTCGAAAACGCTCACCGGCTCCCCGCCGAAGACGCTATGGCGCTGGAAACACCCAACCGCAATGCTGGTTCGGGCTCGATCCGCATTGCAGTACCCCGTTTGAGTCGAATTGCAAATTTCGACGACCTTGACCCCCTGGCCGCCGAACCCGACGTCACCATAATTATGGTGCAACCCGGCACCCCCATTCCCCCTAATGCAGACGTCGTCCTATTACCAGGATCGAAAGCGACGCGGCGCGACTTGGCGCAGGTGGTTGCTGAAGGATGGGACATTGACATTAAGGCCCATGCTCGGCGAGGCGGCACTGTCATTGGCCTGTGCGCGGGGCTGCAAATGCTCGGCCACAATGTCGCAGACCCCGAGGGAATCGAAGGGCCCGCGGGCTCGACCGAAGGATTAGGACTCTTGGATTTGAGCACCACACTTGCCGGCGACAAGACTCTGACCGAAGTTTCCGGGACTGAAATCGCAACAGGGAAACCCGTTCGCGGCTATGAAATGCATATCGGACAGTCCGAGGGTCCTGACACCGCGCGACCAATGCTCGAATTATCCGGTTGCAGCGATGGCGCCGTTTCGCCAAATGGCCGGGTCATGGGATGTTATCTGCACGGCCTCTTCGCTTCCGATTCTTATCGCGCTGCGTTTCTCGGCCGCATCAGAAGCGGACGTTCCGACGCGGTAGCCTACGAAGCGATTTTAGACGCGACACTAAATGAACTCGCGGACCATATGGAACGGCATATCGTAATCGATCGGCTGATGGCAATCGCCCGTAAAAATAATTGATCCTGCCGTCTCAAAGCGGAAAAAATCGCAGGCTCAAATAAAAAGCTGCTCCACCGCTTATGATCGCCAACGCGAATACTGGTGCGACATAGCGCGCCGTTGCGCTCCCCCCCAGCACACCGACAATTCCAGTCTTTACGATTGTATTGCTAAGGGTCGCAATCGCGATTCCCGACGCGGCGAGAGAAAGCGGAACCGTTTTATCCGCCATCCGCGACAGTGTCAGTGAAATCGCATCGACGTCGGCAGCCCCAGAGAATAGTGCCGCCAGATAAATTCCTTGTTCCCCGAACCATTCGTTGAGCGCGCGGGTTAATAGCACGATAGCGATCAACAATACGCCGAACTTCAGGGCCATATCGAAGTCAAACGGATTCTTCAGCGAAAATTCCGATGGCGTACTTTCCTGTGCAGGGATGCGCAAAATAACCGCAATCGCGATCAAGCAAGTCACCATCGCCGCGCCGAAAGGAAAAAGGAGCGGTTTGGCCAGCGACGGCGCGATGAGGATCGAAATCAAAACAACACGCGGCAACGACATTGCGGAAGCAAGAATGATCCCCGCGGACAATACAGGTGCAAATTTCGGATTATTGCGCCCGATCCGTGCATAGCTGGCCGCAACCGCCGTCGATGATGCCAGGCCCCCGGCCAAAGCACCAAACATCAGACCGCGACGAGGACCCGCGAGACGAACCCCGGCATATCCAGCAAAAGAAATGCTACAGACCAAAACAATCATCAGCCAAATTTCAAACGGATTTAGAACCTGCCAGGGTCCAAAACCACGATTGGGAAGCACGGGCAACATCACAACTGTCATGATCAATAATTTCAAAACAGCGTGAATCTCTTCGCGGTGGATTTCCCCCAAAAAGCGATGCAGTGATGGCTTTGTCCCAAGTAATATCGTCGCAACGACTGCGCTGCCCGCAGCGATCGCCATATCGCCACGCACCGCAATGGCGCCGAGTGCGAATGTCAGCAATGCCGCGAAAACAGTGGTTGCGCCATAATCCTGTCTTTCCGAAACGGCACGCAAGCGAAAGGCAGCAATGACTCCCGCAACGGCCAGAAAGGCGAAGCCGAGCAGCACTTCACCAAGCTCTTCGGCGAGCAAGGCCCAGATTCCGCCGAGCATGCCAATGACACCGAAGGTGCGCACACCTGCCACCCGCATACCTTCAGGCAAATCGCGCTCGTGCCAGCCCCGTTCAATTCCGATCAAAAGCCCGATCGCGACACTCAAGCCAAACCGCGTTATCGGAGAATCAAACTCCACACCCGGCTCCCTTGTATGATGACGTTTGCAATTTGACGATACTCAACCAGCGCCCCGGGTGCTTTGTCACAAATCAATTCTCTCAACCAACAACGTTCTTGCACGCATCAGAATTGGACGTACCGCAGGCACGGCTTATGAAGCTGGTGTCGATGCAATACTGGATGATCTTGCAGCGCATTTGGAGCAACAAATCGCCGTTGAACACCTCCTCAGGGTCACCGGATTCATTTGTCCGTCATCAAAGTAATAAGCAGCTTGGCGTATCCACGGGCATCATCGATGGCGCGATGACTATGGGGCTGATAGCCCATCCATTTCGGTAAATAATTTTCCGTATCGCATTTCGAAAGCGGCCATCCGAGTTTGCCCGATGCGTAGGACCGCAAACACATACCAGCCTCATAAAAGAGCCGTTCGCCAACCCAAGGCCCTTTCAGGAGCCGCGTACCGGCGAATTCTCTCAAATAAAAATCAATCCAGGGGCCATCGAAAGAAATTGGGTGCGCGACGAATATAGGGTCACCAGGCAACATCCGAACCCAATTTATAAAAGAAGAAATGACCTCGGCCGCTGGTTTCGGGTTTTCGGTTGCGGCCGCAAGAACTTCCGGCTGGGTTTTAAACCATGCCATCGTAGCAGCGTCCGAAGTTGCTCCATCAAGTGTCTCTATGACAGCCTCGAATTCGTCAATATCCCGAGCATGCTCATCTATTGCCACCGATGCAAAAGAGAGCATTGAATTTTCGCCTGGGGTTGGCCCATCGACCTCAACGTCTGTGACGACATAAATACGACTCATGGCAAGTTACTCCGGAGCAGCACCAATACGATTGGGCGAGCTGAACAAAATGAGGAACCAAGCTTATATTGTTTCAACTTCCCGGCACCATTGCTATCACTGCACAAAGACGATTTGAGGTCAGGAAGCATGGAGACTAAAGGCATGACGCGGCGCGCCAACTGGTATTTTGATTACGTTTCTCCTTACGCCTATTTGCAACTTGAAGCCTTCGACCGGTTGCCGATAGACCTCGAAATAGACATGAAACCAGTTCTGTTTGCAGGACTGCTTGCTGCCTGGGACAATATGGGACCGGCGGAAATTCCGGCTAAACGGCGGCAGACTTACCGCTACAGCCATTGGCTCGCACACAAGCGGGGCGTGCCGTTCAAAGTGCCGCCACGGCATCCCTTCAATCCGCTCGCCATATTGCGGCTCAGCATCGCGCTCGATTCGGATATCGAAGCCATCCGCACGATCTTCAGGCATATCTGGGGTACCGGCCACGACGGCCAGGATCCGGAAAGCCTTCGGCCCCTAGCAAAATCTCTCGGCATCAATGATCTCGAAGCTCGGATCGGCGATCAAGCCGTGAAGAACCAGCTGCGCCAAAATACAGAGGATGCGGTTGCACGCGGCGTTTTCGGTATCCCGACATTCGCCATCGGCGATGAATTGTTCTGGGGGGATGATGTCACCGACATGATGCTCGATTATCTTGAGAATCCAGATTTGTTCAAGGAGGGCGAACTTGCGCGGCTCACCGAATTGCCCATTGCCGCGGAGCGTAAGGAGAGCCGGCTATCGGGATAACCGCCTCAGATACGGCACCACCGCGCGGGTTCCCAGACGATGAATTCGAAGCGCGGCTCGAACAGGCGCAGCGCCTCATGTCGGAAGACGGCATAAACGCGCTACTGCTGACCACGGCCGCCAATATTGCCTATTTCTCCGGATTCCAAACTCAGTTCTGGCAAAGCCCGACGCGGCCCTGGTTCCTCATCGTACCGGGTCATGGCAAACCGATCGCCGTCATTCCCGAAATCGGCGCCGCTTGCATGGCACGCGGCTTCCTCGATGACATTCGTACTTGGCCGTCACCGCACCCAACGGATGATGGCGTGTCATTGCTTGCCTCGACAATCGAAGAGGTTGCGGGGAAAGCAGGCCAGATTGGACTGCTTATGGGGGCAGAGACACATATCCGTATGCCGCTATCGGATTTGGAGATTCTTCGAAAAAAGCTTCCCGGTGCGGCATGGGCAGATGCCACCCCTATCGTGCGCGATTTGCGGATCGTAAAATCCCCGAGAGAAATCGAAAAAATTTCCCATGTTTGCCAGTTAGTCTCCGACACTTTTGCGAAAGCGCCACAGTTGTTCGCCACGGGTCAAACAGTCATAGAAGCCTTTCGCACCTTCAAAATCGAATGTCTCAAGCGAGGCGTGGACGATGTGTCCTATTTGGTCGGCGGCGCGGGCCCTGGCGGTTATGGCGACATCATTTCACCGCCGTCAGAGCAGACGCTGGAGGTAGGCGATGTCCTGATTCTCGATACAGGCTGTGTCTATGATGGCTACTTTTGCGACTTCGATCGTAACTATGGCTTCGGTCGCACTTCGGACGACGCACAGCGCGCTTACGAAACCGTCTATCGCGCGACGGAGGCAGGCCTGGAAGCGGCACGTCCCGGAAATACATGCCGCGACCTTTTTTACGCCATGCAGAAAGAGCTCGATGCGGGTGGCGCGCTCGGCAATGCTGTCGGCAGGCTGGGCCACGGTCTTGGCAGTGAATTGACGGAACCGCCATCGCACGCGGCTTTCGACGAGACTACATTAAAGCCCGGCATGGTCATCACATTGGAACCGGGCATGGCATTCGCACCGGGCTGCAATATGGTCCATGAAGAAAACATCGTTATCCGGGATGGTGGCCCCGAACTCCTAACACGGCGCGCGGCGCCAGAACTGCCGATCATCGTTTAAATCGAGAGAAAAGGACGGCAATTTGAGTCTTCCCTTCGATACGGACCGCGGCATTGGTTATCGAGCGGCGCTCGGCCTGATCGTTCTACAGGCGGACGAAACCATCGAAACGGAGTTTCGCGATTTCATCGGAATCGATGGAGTCGCACTCTATCACAGTCGCATTCAAAGCGATTTGGCAGTTACCGCCGAGACCCTGGCACGCATGGAAGCAGAGATCCCTGCCAGCGTAGGACTTCTGCCGGGTGCCTTACCCTTCGATGCCATCGGGTATGCCTGCACCTCCGGCGCGACGATCATCGGCGAAGCAAATGTCGCGGCGGCGATCAAATCGGTAAAACCGAACGCTGCCGCGACCGACCCCCTTACGGCCGCCAAAGCCGCCTTTCGATCCCTTGGCATCGAGCGGATTGGATTCGTAACCCCTTACGTTGCTGACGTTTCTGAAGCGATGCGGCAAAATCTCGAACGAAGTGGGCTGCAAATCAACGCTTTCGGCTCTTTCGAACAAAGCGAAGAACATATTGTCGCGCAAATCACACCCGCTTCTGTACGCAATGCCATATTTGATGTCGGCGGTTCGCCCGACTGCGATGCCATCTTCGTGTCCTGCACCAATTTGCGCACCATCTCGATTATCGACGAGGCTGAAAGCAAACTTGGGAAACCGGTCGTCTCGAGCAATCAGGCACTCGCCTGGCACTTGCTCCGGCTGGCCGGCATTGCCGATCAGACTCCCGGTCTGGGCGCGCTCTATCGGGCCGCACTCATTTAGCGGACATTAAGGATAAGCACTGCTAACGCTGCATAGAACAGCGCATGGATCAGCCCTGCGAGGCCATAGACGAGCAGCGCGCGGTCGATATCGCGCACGCCCGCACGAGGGTTCCCCTCGCCGATCCATTCCGATTTTTCAACGCCGCCCAAATAACTGCGCGGTCCGCCCAATGCGAGGCCCAGCGCACCCGCCATGGCCGCTTCCGGCCAGCCGGCATTTGGCGAATCATGTTTATTGGCATCGCGCCACATCGTGCAAAAAGCCCGCATCGGATTGGCAGTCGGTGTCACGGCAGCGGCAAAAACAATCAGGATCGCGGATAGCCGAGCGGGAATCAGATTCACGACATCGTCCAACCGAGCTGCCACCATCCCAAAATGCTGATACCGCTCCGACCGGTAGCCAATCATGCTGTCCATCGTGTTGATCGCCTTGTAGGCGAAGAGCCCTGGAATACCCAGCAAGAGATACCAAAAGGCGGGCGCGACAACACCGTCGGCAAAATTTTCTGCCAGAGATTCGATTGCGCCGCGCGCGACGCCGTGCGCGTCCAAAGTCGCCGTATTGCGTCCCACGATATGACCAACCGCCTCGCGGCCCGCTTCCAATCCATCACGACGCAGCGCGACGGCGACATTATGGCCGTGATCGAACAGGCTGCGCTGTGCAATCATGATCGCCAAAAGGACCAGCTCCAAAGCTGAACCATATGGCAATTCATGCGCCGCCCACGCCATGGCACCGCCAATTGCCGCAGCCATGCTTGCAACGATACTCGTAACGACGAGGCCACGTATCAATAGCGTCGCCTTGCTCCGGTGAGACTTGTTCAACCGGCCGTCGAGCGCGCCGATCACGCGGCCAATCAAGACAACGGGGTGCGGAACGAACCTGAAAAACCAACGCATATCGCCCACGATCGCATCCAGTAATAGGGCAGCGAAAAGCAAAAGTAAGGGATAGGCGGCAGCAAGTTCCGGCGGGGTGGGCATGAAAGAATGATGACGCCCAGAGGCCTCTATCGTCAATCCAACAAACACATCACTCAAACTGGCCCAGTAGGCCAGATTATGCCTGACCGGCCCTCCCTGTGCTGATAGAAAGGGGCTTCAAATACTGTTGGTGATTGAAGGATATTGGCATGGCAGGGAAAACCGGGGTCATGGTCTGCGGGCATGGCAGCCGCGACACGGGTGCGGTTCGAGAATTCGAATCGGTGGCAGCGGGGCTGCGCACACGCATGCCGGAATACGATGTCGATTACGGCTTTCTTGAATTCGCGACGCCGATAATCCGGACGGGCCTGGATGCCCTGCGCGAGCGCGGTGCGAAAACCATATTGGCGGTGCCCGGCATGCTGTTCGCGGCGGGACACGCGAAAAACGATATCCCTTCCGTTCTGAACACCTATCAGGCGCAGAATGACGATGTCGAAATCCGCTACGGTACCGAACTTGGTATCGACCCGAAAATGATTCGGGCGGCAGGAGCCCGTATCGAAGAAGCGGTTGACCGAGCCGGCGACGACATCGCCCGCACGGATACGCTCTTGGTCGTGGTCGGTCGTGGCGCCTCCGACCCGGATGCCAATTCGAATGTCGCCAAAATCACCCGAATGCTGTGGGAAGGGCTTGGATTTGGCTGGGCGGAAACAGCCTATTCCGGCGTGA
Organism: Alphaproteobacteria bacterium; assembly: GCA_021774435.1. Lineage (GTDB taxonomy): Bacteria > Pseudomonadota > Alphaproteobacteria > UBA8366. The sequence goes on along the minus strand of JAJFJB010000001.1, from coordinate 305 downwards.
CCTTTCCTCTCGTCGAACCCGGATTGGAACAGGCGGTGCGGCTCGGCTTTCCGCGCATTATCGTTTTCCCCTATTTCCTGTTCACCGGCGTCTTGGTGAAACGGATATATGACTACACGGACAAGGTGGCGGCCCGTCATCCGAATGTAGAGTTCATCAAGGCAGGCTATCTGAACGACCACCCACTCGTCCTGGTTACCTTCGCGGAACGGGTTCGCAATATCGTCGGTGGCGAAAAAGCGATGAACTGCCAGCTCTGCAAATATCGCGCGCAGGTCCTCGGCTTCGAAGCCGAGGTCGGGTTG